>DAHXKX010000091.1 GCA_027366165.1 Actinomycetota bacterium | reverse complement strand
ATTATTTTCCCCTTTAGTATCATTCGGTCACTTGCGGAGAAGCAGAGATCAGTGTGTCAAATTCTCTGGGATTTGTAAAGTGCAAATTTGAGTTGCTACTGTCAGTATTCGCCACTTCGCTGACCTAATAGATTGTTTGTTGAAATTTTGTCGAAGAGTGGTAATCGTCAAAATTGATTGAAGTGAAATTGCGAAGACTTTTCCCGTCTTCCTCTTTTGGCTGATGCCGAAACGTCACTCGAAGAAGGGTATCCGATCGCCACAGCACCAATTGGATGGTAATTGTCAGGGATCCGAAAGGATTTCTTGATGCATGCCACATTTCGAAATAGGCCAAAAAACAGTGCGCCTAAGTTTTCATATACAACTGAATTCAGGATAAGCATTGACGCAAATGCGGTGTCGATGTACCAGTACGGGACTGGCCAACGGTCCCCATTGTCAAGGGGGGAGTAGTCCTTGTCTCGCTCCGCGTATCTCTGAATGTAGGCATCGGGATTGGCTAGAGGAAGAATCACAACTGGCGCATTCCACAAGCCATTGTGCGAAGTCGTCTCCTCTTGCCACTGAGGAGTAAGGGCCAAGTTCCAGAATTGTTCCAAGGCGGGCTTCTGATTGAGCACGAGGAAGTCGAAGCCTTGCGAGAATCCCGCAGAGGGTCCCCGTGTGGCGGAATCAAGTATCCTGTCAAGGACTTCTTGTGGAATTGGATCACTGCTGAAATGACGGTACATTCTTCGTTTGGCCAGAAGCTCGTAGTACTCCATAGTTAGAAACTAAGGCCAGGCCGGGACTTTGGCAAGTATTTGGCTCCAAAGATGGGATATTGTCCGACGCTGAAATTTTCAATAATTTTGGTGTGCCTGGAATGTTGACTAATATGGTAGGGTTTTAAAAAGGGAAATATCACAGACCGCTGGAGTGTAACCCATGGCAAGTTTTAGAGAGATTTTACTTAAGACTAAATCTCAGATTGAAGAAATCGACACAATAAGTGCGTCAAAGCTTGGGAAGGGCTGGCTGTTCCTTGACGTCCGTGAAGCGGACGAGTACGAACAGGGAACCATTGAGAACTCAATGTTTCTGCCAAGAGGGAATCTTGAGGTACAGGTGGAAGGCCGCATCCCTGACAAGAGACAAAAGATTGTCGTTTACTGCGCCGGCGGGGTACGCTCAGCCTTGGCGGCCAAGTCCCTTCAGGAGCTCGGCTACGAGACGGTCCTGTCCATGGCAGGGGGCTTCAATAGATGGAAGGACGACGGTTTGAAGTGGGTGACGCCTAAGTCCCTGACGCCCGAACAGAGGAATCGCTATCAGCGACACCTGCTCTTGCCAGAGGTTGGTGAGGCTGGACAGCAGAGGCTTTTGGAAAAGAGCGTTCTTTTGCTTGGAGCAGGTGGCCTTGGTTCGCCAGCTGCCTTATATCTGGCGGCGGCCGGGGTCGGTCACATTGGAATCATTGACATGGATGAGGTCGATGCGTCCAACCTGCAGCGACAAGTACTGCACAACGTTGAAAGAATAGGCCAGAGAAAGGTTGACTCGGCAAAGAAGACCATTTCCCTTCTGAACCCAGACGTTGAGGTAACCACCTATGACATGAGACTTGGGGCAGACAACGTACTGGACATCATCGACGGATACGACGTGATTGTGGACGGAATGGATAACTTCCCGACAAGGTACCTTGTCAACGATGCCGCCCTCTTGAAGCGAATTCCAGTGGTGCATGGTTCGATCTTCCGGTTTGAAGGCCAAGTGACAGTGTTCAATCCCTATGTCGGTCCCTGCTATCGTTGCTTTGTGCCGGAGCCTCCACCTGCGGAACTCGCCCCTTCTTGTGCTGAAGCTGGTGTCTTAGGAGTCCTTCCGGGAATCATCGGATCAATTCAGGCGATGGAGGCGATCAAGCTCCTGCTTGACCTGGGGGATCCTCTGGTTGGAAGATTGCTTGCCTACGATTCCCTCGAGGAGACGTTCAGGACATTTAAGATGAGAAGGGATCCGAGTTGCCCGGCTTGCGGTCCTGATGTTGACGAGATTGTCATCGCAGAGTATGACCATTTGTGCATGCCACACGCGAAGGTGCTGGCCACAGCTTGAGGGTGAGTCGTCTCAAAGGGAGTTATTGACGGGAACGGGGCCCAGGTTCTTTTGTGAATCTGGGCCCTTTTCGATTATTGTCTTTGATTATGCGGAAAATTAACCACGAGACAGAATCAGGTATAGAGATTGAGCCGATCTATGGACCTGAAAAGCTCGAGGGTTGGAACCCTGACCTGAAGCTGGGGTCACCTGGAGACGCACCGTTTACCCGGGGTGTTTACAGAGACATGTATCGGTCCCGCCTGTGGACAATGCGTCAATATGCCGGTTTCGGGACCGCAGACGCGACCAACGAGCGGTTCAAGTTCCTACTCGAGGCTGGCCAGACCGGGTTGAGCTGCGCATTTGATCTGCCAACTCAGATGGGGCTTGACTCCGACCATCCAAGAGCTGACGGGGAAGTGGGAAAGGTGGGTGTTGCCATTGATTCCATAGAAGATATGAAGCTGCTGTTCAAGGACATTCCACTGGACACAGTGACGACTTCGATGACCATCAACTCCACCGCTTCGATTCTTTTGCTGCTTTACCAGCTTGTGGCGGAAGAAAACGGTGTGTCACCAAGAGACCTGAGGGGCACGATTCAAAACGACATCTTGAAGGAGTATGTAGCCAGGGGTACCTATATATACCCCCCTAGGCCTTCCATGCGCCTGATTACCGACACATTCAGCTACTGCCACGATAATCTTCCCAACTGGAACACGATTTCGATCTCCGGATATCACATTCGTGAGGCTGGGTCCACGGCGGTGCAAGAGATCGCGTTTACAATCGCAAACGGTATTGCCTATGTCCAAGCAGCTATCGATGCTGGTCTCGATGTAGATGACTTTGCTCCCCGGCTCTCCTTTTTTTGGAACGCCCACAACAATCTCTTCGAGGAGGTCGCCAAGTACCGTGCCTCGAGACGAATATGGTCGCAGGTGATGGTGCAGCGATTCCATGCTAAGGATAAGCGGTCTCTACTGCTTCGTTTTCACACCCAGACCGGCGGATCAACCCTCACCGCGCAACAGCCTGAGATAAACATCGTGCGGGTGGCGATCCAGGCATTAGCTGCGGTCATGGGCGGAACACAGTCCTTGCACACCAACGGTTTTGACGAAGCTCTAGGACTTCCAACCACGAAAGCTGCGAAGATTGCTCTTCGAACTCAGCAGATAGTTGGATTCGAGTCAGGGGTGATCGACACTCCAGATCCGCTAGGAGGATCGTATTTCGTGGAGACGCTCACTGATCAGATCGAAGAGCGCGCTTGGGAATATCTTGAGAAGATCGACGCCATGGGTGGAGCGGTCAACGCGATCGAATCAGGTTACATGCAGGACGAAATCGAACAGGCCGCCTACGCCTACGCCAAGGCAGTGGACTCTGGGTCGAAGATCATAGTTGGCGTCAATGAATTCATCGACGAGGCCCCAGAGTCTCCCGACGTGTTCCCTATAGATCCCGCCCTTCAAGCGCAACAAGTTGCGAGAGTCCGTACCCTGAAAGTGCAGAGGGATGGCACAGCAGTTGCCGATGCATTGGCTGATCTGGCGAAGGGGGCACGGGAAGGAAGCAATCTCCTTTACCCTATGAAAGAAGCATTACGCCGGCGAGCAACGCTTGGTGAGGTCTCGGATACATTGCGGACCATTTTCGGCACCTATCAACCTCGAGGTTAGAATCAGTGAAATTTGTGATAATCGGTGGTGGTCCGGCCGGGGTCCAGGCCGCAACCCATGGAGCCCGTTTGGGCGCCCAGGTCACCCTCATCGAAAAGGATATCCTTGGAGGGGCTGCCAACCTATGGGACTGCGTTCCATCCAAAGCCATGATTGCCACCGGTGCCGTCATAAAAAAGTTGCAGCGTGCCGACAGGATCGGCTTACCGACCCAGCGCATTACACCTGATCTCGACGAACTGAAGATCCGGGTTAGCTCTATCACCGACAAGCTTGCTAAGTCATTCGACCAGCTTCTGGGATCTCAAGGCGTGAGGGTAATCAGGGGCTTTGGAAAGATCATTTCTAAACACGAGGTACTCGCAACCTTTGCAGACGGCAGCGAGGAGGTGGTAGGTGCTGACGCCATCCTTGTCGCTACGGGCTCGAGGCCGCGGGTGCCGGATTGGGCTGCGGTGGATGGTGTGAGAGTTCTCACTACCAGGCATTCCTATCCTCCCAAGGAGATTCCCGAGCACCTGGTTGTAATCGGTTCTGGTGTGACGGGTGTCGAGTTTGTTCACATGTTCCGCTCCTTTGGCTCAAGGGTCTCCCTTGTGGTTTCGCGGCAGCAGGTTCTGCCGGCGAAGGATCCTGAAGTCGCAGCAGCTTTGGAGACCGACTTTCTGGAATCAGGCGTGCACTTGTACAAGGGTGCAAGAGCAATCGGTATCGATCGGACCGGTGATGGTGTCAGGGTTGTTTGCGATGATCAGCGGATAATAGATGGTTCACATGCCCTTTTGGCAATAGGTTCAGTGCCGAATTCAGAAAATCTTGGCCTTGAAAATGCCGGTGTTTTCGTGGACCGGTGGGGCTACGTTCCGATTGATCACCACTGTGTTTCAAATGTCTCCCACATCTATGCCGCGGGCGATCTTTCAGGAAAGCTTCAATTGGCATCTGTCGCCTCGATGCAGGGTCGCAAAGTCGCTGAACACGTCATGGGCTTGGATGGTCGTCAGCATAGGCATCTCGACTACGAGAAGGCGGCATCCGCGATATTTACCGAGCCAGAAATCGCGGACGTTGGACTTGCCGAGGCTGAGGCATTTGCCCAGGGGCGCAAGATTAGGGTCACCAAGGTGCCGTTTGCGTCGAACCCACGGGCCCTAATCGACGGTGACGCCAGAGGCTTTGTGAAAATCCTTTCTGATCCTGCCACCGGGGTGGTCCTTGGAGGTTCGATAGTTGGAGCGCATGCGGCAGAGCTAATCTCGGTTATTGCCGTTGCGGTGACCGCAAGACTCAGGGTCACCGATATTGTCGAGTCGGTGCTGGTACATCCCGCTTTGGCGGAGGCACTTGCCGAAGCCGCAGACTAACGGCCCAGGGTGGCGCTTCTTTCCATGAGGTAGGTACGGATCTCGGGATCGCAGGCGGCGTCGATGATTGTGTGCGACATTGCGATGGCGCCATCAATTACCGCTCTGTCCGCAGGAGCGGTTACACAGGCCGCGGTGAACTCCGGTTGGTGGTTTACAATGGGGTAGGAGTCGATGCCAAGCATCGGGTGTATCGACGGTATCGTGAGCGAAACGTTGGCCATATCCGTCGATGCCTTGAGCCTCCCTCGAGTTTCATTATTGAAGACCCGTCCAAGGTCCTGAGCGTTCTTTACGTACAGGGTTACCAAACGTTCATCCGTGATGAATTCCGAGTAGGTCTTGCTGGCTTGTTCAATTTCAAGTCTCGCACCTGTCGCAACTGCCCCAGCCTCGAAACATGCTCTGATTTTGGGTTCCAATTCGTCAAGCTGGGCCAGAGTGTTTGCACGGATTATCCACCTGCCTCTTGTGTCGGATGGAATCACATTGGGAGCATCTCCCCCCTTTGTGACGATTCCATGCACCATTTCGTAGGGGTAGAGGTGTTGGCGCAGTAGACCTATCGCAACTTGGGCAATTGTTATGGCATCTTGTGAGTTGATACCGGCTTGAGGGAATCCTGCCGCATGAGCCTCCTTCCCCAGATACTGGATGTTGAGATGTTTTCCGGCAATGCAGTCCATGCGGTCGGCTTCCACGGGTGCCGGATGCACCATCATCGAAGCGTGTATGCCGTCGAAGAGGCCCCTGTCCATCATCTCGATCTTGCCGCCGCCGCCTTCCTCTGCCGGAGTTCCCATGATCTTTATGGTGACGTCCAACTCGTCCACGAGCGGCTGCAGGGCCTTCGCGGCTCCAAGCGCCGCTGCGGCAATGATGTTATGTCCGCATGCGTGACCAATTTCTGGCAAGGCGTCATATTCCGCGCAGATGGACATAACAAGTGGACCGGTGCCGGCGGAGGCCACAAATGCCGTCTCCAGTCCCCCCGGATTGCGCGCAACCGAGTATCCGAATGCCGTCAATTCTTGGGACAACCAGGCGCAGGCTTTGTGCTCTTCGAATCCGAGTTCTGGGTTGGCATGAATTTCATGGCTGATATCAATCAAAGCGTCAGAATAGACCTTCACCTCTTTGAAGGCTCTGTCCTTTAGGGTCTGCAATCTGTCGGTCATTCGGCTTCACCCCTTTTGCTTCGCACAATTGAGAATGGCACTCACAAGTTGGTCCCGCGCTTACGGGTTACTCATATGCGGGCATTTGAACCTGCAGAGCACTGCGCCGTTTGGTTGCAGAGCTCAGTCGATGACCGCGACTATGTCCCCTCCACCTACTGAGTCACCAGGCTTCACTCTCACTTCTTTGACGGTGCCAGTTTTCTCGGAATTGATGGCGTTCTCCATTTTCATTGCTTCAAGTACGCAGACTGTTTGTCCGGCCTCCACCGCTTGGCCTACTTCGACCAGAACCTTGACGATTGTTCCCTGCATTGGCACGGCGACGGTTCCCGAGCCTCCGCCTATCTGGCTGTGGGCCTTGGCTCTAGAACGTCTATCACTAGCTGATGCTCCAGTCTTTGCCGGCGGGTCATCGAGGTCCTTTTCTGAGAGCCATAGCTTAACCCCATACCTCTTGCCGTTCACCTCTGCGTCCACCTCGCGAAGAACCTTGCCGTCTTCGGTAGCCTCGACAGGGCTCAGCGGAGCAACAATAAGGTTTTCAAGGCCGGACTTCTCCTCCACCCACTTTGTTGAGTGGTTGGCGGTTGTAAAGTCGGGATGAGCCAGGATTTTCTGAAGTGCCGGAATCGTGGTGTGGAGGCCATCGATGACCGTTTCGTCCAAGGCCCGCCGCATTTTGGCAATTGCTCGGGCTCTATCTGGAGCCCAGACAATCAGTTTTGCAATCAGGTTGTCGTAGTACTGGGAGACAGTGTCACCGCTGTCGTAGCCAGCGTCCAGTCGAACGCCGAAACCGTCTGGCTTCTGAAACTTCGAAAGGGTTCCCGGTGAAGGCAGAAATTTGCCCTTTTCCGGGTTTTCCGCGTTGATCCGGACCTCAATTGCGTGACCGGATCGGATGATTTGATCCTGGGTGAATGGAAGCGGCTCACCGGCTGCAATCCGGATTTGGAGCTCTACCAGGTCAAGGCTGGTGACAAATTCCGTGACAGGGTGTTCCACCTGGAGTCTCGTATTCATTTCGAGGAAGTAGAACTCGCCATCCTGAAATAGGAATTCCACCGTTCCGGCGTTGACATATCCACAGGCCTTGGCAACTTTGACAGCCGCCTCACCCATGGCTTGACGGATTTCATCGGGAAATTCGGCGGCTGGCGACTCTTCAATCAACTTCTGGTGACGCCTCTGGCTGGAGCAGTCCCGCTCCCCGAGCCAAACGGTGTTGCCAAACTTGTCGCCAAAGATCTGCATCTCAATGTGCCGAGGCCAGGTTAGGTATCGCTCGATGTAGCTTTCAGATCTTCCAAATGACTTCTCCGCCTCCCGCTGGGCCGACTCGAGGGCTTCAGCTGCGGATTCGGGATTTGAGACCACGCGCATCCCGCGCCCTCCGCCCCCGTATGCCGCTTTGATCGCCACCGGCCAGCCATGATGGTTTCCGAAGGCCACGACCTCTGAAGGATCTTTGATTACCTCTACTGTGCCCGGGACGCCTTCAACGCCAGCCTTTTCCGCGGCGATTCTGGAACTTATCTTGTCGCCCATGATCTCGATAGCTTCGGGAGGTGGACCGATGAATGTGACGCCGGCAGATGTGACGGCTCGTGCGAAATCTGTGTTTTCAGAGAAGAATCCGTAGCCAGGATGGAGGGCATCCACTTTGGCCTTGGCGATGACATCAAGGATTGCGGGAGTGTTAAGGTAGCTCTCGGTCACAGTCTGTCCGCCTAGGGCATACGCCTCATCCGCAAGGCGAACGTGTAAGGCATCGCGGTCAAGCTCTGAGTAGACCGCAACAGTTTTGATGCCCATCTCACGCGCCGTGCGGATCACACGAACCGCTATTTCGCCGCGATTCGCGACCAACAGCTTTTTAAACATCTATCCTCTCTTTCACTCCGCTTCGCATATGTCTAAGGTTATAGAATTATGACCGAAATAAAAATTCCGATACCAACCCAGCCAGATAATTTCTGGACTCTACGACATCTAGACGATGTCGATTCCACGAACAGAGTTGCGGCCGATCTGGCCAGAAAAGGCTTTCCAGAGGGTCAAGTCATACTAGCAGATCATCAAAGTGCTGGTCGTGGTCGATTGGATCGAGAGTGGATCGATACCCCCGGTAGCTCAGTTTTGGTGTCGGCGCTTCTTCGCCCCAAGTTCTCCCCGCAATTCTTCTTTTTAATTACTTCCGCGCTGTCGTTGGCTACCTCACAGGTTCTCGTGCGCAAATTTTCGATACCTTGCAAGCTTAAATGGCCAAACGATGTGATGGTATCAGATAAGAAGATTGCCGGCATTTTGGCTGAAGCTTCCTTTGATGGTTCTGAAAATGCCTGGGTCATCGTTGGATTGGGGCTCAACTGTCTTCAAAGCGAGGAGGTTCTGGCCGCAATTGGAAGAAGTGCCACGTCAATTTTCGCAGAGACCCGAGTTGTCTTGGATCTGGTTGGACGGATATCACTGGCGAAAGAGATAGTTGAACAGTTCATCACCCTCTATCTCTCGCTGTCCGACCCCGTGGAACGGGTCGCCCTTGTAAGCCTATATAGGGATTCATGCGAGACGATCGGGAGTCTGGTGAAGGTTGAGATGGCGGACGAAACGCTTATTGGTGTCGCAACCGACATATCTGTCGAGGGGAACTTACTTGTCGAGACGGATTCCTGTACGAGAGTAGTGCCAGCCGGAGATGTTGTGCATTTGCGGAAGACGCGCTGAACTGCGTCGCTGAGGTTTGATGGCATTTGAGGTGGCATAGGCATCGTTTGTATTTAGAATTTCAGGAATCTTAGCGGGTATAAGTGAAATCGACGAGGTCGAACACCGTTAGTAAGGTAGGTTAAATTCCGTGGCTAATCCAATCAAAGGTCTGGTGTTGGCAGGCGGTACCGGTACTCGCCTGCGACCTATCACTCATACCTCAGCTAAACAGCTCGTACCCCTGGCAAACAAGCCGATACTGTTCTATGGCTTGGAGTCACTTGCCAAGGCTGGAGTGAAAGACATTGCCATGATTGGCGGGGATACCCACAAAGAGGTTATGGCTGCCGTCGGCGACGGGTCGAATTTTGGGCTTAATGTCACCTACATCCATCAAGAGAAGCCTCTGGGGTTGGCGCACTGTGTGTTAATGGCACAGGAGGTTCTGGGCGACTCTGACTTCATCATGTATCTGGGCGACAACTTTATTCGCGACGGGGTGGAAGAGTTTGTTGAGAGCTTCACTCACCGGAGCGATGGGACGAACGCGCAGATTCTGCTGGCTAAGGTGCCGGATCCGCAGAG
>DAHXKX010000088.1 GCA_027366165.1 Actinomycetota bacterium | reverse complement strand
GTCACGTGGTTGGGCCCGTGGTTGGAAAGTCGGTGTAGTCCAATTCATAAAGAGTGGTAAATGGAAAACCGTGTCAGCAATTTCGATGATCTCTTCCGGGCAATCTCTGCCGGTTATAACCACGTTTGTTTTAGGACTCCTCTGTGCAATCGCCTCGACAACGTCTCCGACGGGCACCCATCCATATTTGACCGCATAGGTGAGTTCATCAAATATCAGCAGATCGAAGTTGCCACCCTGCAGCATCTGCTTGGCAACTTCAAAGGCGTGACGGCCTTTTGCCGCTGATTCGTCTAGGTCTTGAGATTCCCAGGTAAATCCGTCTCCCAAGGTGTGCCACTCGACGCCAAGGTGGTCAGCGAGTTTCCTTTCCCCGGTTTTCCATTTACCGCTCTTTATGAATTGGACTACACCGACTTTCCAACCACGGGCCCAACCACGGGACATGACCCCGAAGGCGGCGGATGACTTTCCCTTTCCATGACCTGTGTTAACAAGAATGATTGATTCAATGCGTGCCATACCTAAGACGGTAGTGCCTTTTCGGTTGCCTTCAGGAAGGCTTCTGGAAATGAAGCATGTGCCGAAGTGCAACGTTGAGCCGAATTCAACTAGCGACTTAAGAGTTCAATCTCTTTATAAGTTCTATCGCCTACTGGTATGTTGTGGTCATTTTTGGCGAGGAACAGACCGAGAGAGCTCGGCATAAGATGGCCATAGAGTTCATTACCCCTGTTTAACCTGTCGGTGGGGCAATGATTATGCCAAGTTGTGTCAAGACGCGCTGACCAGCGCCAGTAAAGGGCTATTTGTGGGGTCAATCTGGGTCGGCGAAGTTCAGAACTTATGTGCTTTGAGAGGAATAGCCATCGATTCATTCAGGGCTATTTCCGTTGAGCCTACACCCATTGCGATGTCCCTCTGTTTCCACAGCACCGCACTCGGGGCACACCAGGTGAGCCCAGCATGCGGCGTCGCCTCCTTCAGCACCCAAGTCAGGATGATGTTTGGTGCCGTCTGTTTGCTTGTCCATGCAGACCTCCTCAGTCGCGCTGGCTTTGTCGCGGCAAGCACTGGAAAAGCTACAGTTTCATGATACGTCAATCCTGATGGTCTCAATTGGATTTGTTTTCAGGCCGGTCAGGTCAACAGGCAAAGTGAGGAGAGGATGCGAGCCGCCGATCACCGGCGAAGAATGTGTTGGTTTCGAGAATTACCTTGGGAGTTAACATATAGACATTAAACGTACAGGAATACCTGCTGTCTCGCCTAGGTGAGTGTCGAAGTTCAGATGCCTTAGGGGTGGTATACAGGCGTCGTTGGCATCTGGGGACACCTCCTTGTGATTGGGATCGGCATTTCGATCTCGTTTGCGGGGCGGTCGGCATAAGAGATGAAGTGGCCCTCTCGAGTTGAGTCGGCGAGTGGCAACTCGAGGGCGGTAGTATCTCCTTAAGTGCAATCAGGGAATCCGGTGAAAATCCGGGGCTGTCCCGCAACTGTAACGTAGAGCCAAAGTCCAACAATTGACCACTGCAGTCATTGTCGGGAAGGTCGGACCAGGCGATGAAACGGAGCCAGGATACCTGGGCACGCTCTATGAGTCGAGTCGTTCGATTGGGAGATGCGTGGACATCAAAAATTCGGGAAAGTATATGTTTCTAGGCGGTACTCGTTCCGGCAAGTCATTGCTTGCTGAACAGACTATCGCCACGGGACATTCACAGATCTGCTACGTAGCTACCGCCCCCAGAGCTTGGGCATTGTCTGACTCTGACTTTGCGGCAAGGGTGGCTGGGCACCAAGCGCGCAGGGGCGCAAATTGGCGGAGCGTGGAACTTGATGTTCCAGGGGATCTTTACGATCTGATTGAAAAGGCCGATATCCCCACACTTGTTGATTCAATTGGTGGTTGGGTGGCCCACGACATCGACTTTGTTCCCGATTACATGCGTTTGGAGCGGGCAATCCGGAGGTGCAGTGTGCCACTCTCCTTTGTCGCAGAGGAGGCTGGCCTGTCCACGCATCCCGAGTCCAAGGTGGCCCGAAGATATGTGGATCTTCTGGGTCAGGTCAATCAGACAATAGCCAACTGTGTCGACAGGGTGTTTTTCGTGGCAGCTGGCCGGGCAATCGAGCTTGTTTCTCCTATCTTTTCAGGGGAGGGTTCATGAGGGACGACATCCTTGGAGCGGTGAGCTTTCTGACTATCTTCGGTGGTGGACGTTCTCCCAGAAACTCGAGTAAGTACTGGTTTAGCTGTGCCGGTGTTTTTATCGCGCTTATTTCGGGACTGGTGTGGCAGCTGGCCGGTCATACCTCGTCAAGGCTACTTGGCGGGGCTCTTGTGGTTGTGGTCGTGGTGATTGTTACGGGCGCGATACACTTTGACGGCCTGGCTGACGCGGCCGACGGTTTGCTGGCTCATCTGGAGACGGAGAGGCGTTTCAAGGTCATGTCCAGCCCTGAGGTGGGGACGTTTGGCATTGTGGCAGTTGTGGCTGCACTCGGCCTCATGACGATTGCATTTTCGGTGCTGGAACCGAACGTGGTGCTGCTTATCGGTGTTTTCTCGCTGTCGCGGGAGCTGAGCGCTCTGATGATAGAAGTGATGCCGTATGCCAAATCAGAAGGAATCGTAAGCGTTTTCAACACAAGTTCCGGAGTTTTGGTCAAAGCGAAGTTGATACTTGGGGCCGAGATGATAGTGAGTTGTGCCTTGATTGTTATTTCATTGGGGACCAAGGGATTGGTGGTGGCTGTTGTGATGTTTGCCGTCCAAGCTGTAATAGCGCTCAGGGCCAAGTTCTTGATCGGCGGCTACACCGGAGATGTCCTTGGCGCTTCCATAGTTGCAACGGAAACACTGGCCCTGGTCGCTGGAGCTCTGATGCAGCGATGAGATCGCTTAGAAAGCGGATAGCAAGGCAGATGATGGGTGCCGCTGTCGGACTGCTGATTGACCGTGCATTTGGGGAGCCACCTTCAAGTGTTCACCCTGTGGCGCTCTTTGGAAAAGTGATGACCAAGGCGGAGATGTTCCTATGGCGCGGGAACCGAGCATCAGGTGTCAGCTATGGCTTCTTTGGCCTCACAGTTGCCACAGCCGCTTCAAGACTGTTTTCCTCGCCTTTCATCGGTACCGCGATCGGAACATATCTGGCGGTCGCGGAAAAGTCGTTGCTTGAGAATGCAACCTCAATAGAGTCGAGTCTGATGCGCGGTGATCTCGAATCGGTTCGCCGGCAGCTTCCCTCATTGGTTGGCCGTGATCTCGAGGGCCTTGATGAAAATGGGGCGGCCAGAGCTGTGATCGAGTCGGTGGCGGAGAACTCATCTGATGCGGTGATCGCTCCGATGTTTTATGGGGCGCTGCTTGGAGGACGCGGTGCCATCAACTACCGGGCGGTGAACACCATGGACGCAATGGTGGGATACAGGAACGCCCAGTATCTCGACTTTGGCTGGTTCAGTGCCAGACTTGACGACTTTGCCAACTACCTGCCATCCCGCTTGGCAGGGTTTCTGGCCTGGTCTGTTCCAACTGGCCGCAGTGGCAAACCTGGTTCAATCCTTACTGAAGCGGCCGGCCATCCTTCGCCCAACGCCGGTGTGATCGAGGCCACCTATGCCCACAAGCTCGGGATCATACTCGGCGGCGAAAACTCCTATGAAGGAACGGTGGAGATGCGGCCGCAAATGGGAGATGGCCGTGGCACGGAGCCATCTGACATTGCCGGTTCTATTGCGCTCTGCCGAAAAAGCGACACCTTGTTTGCCGCGATGTTGACAGTCGGTGGAGTGGCGCTGGTACTTTGGCCGGGGGGTGGGCGATGAATACCCTTGGTGCAAGTCAGTTGAAAGAGGCGAAGAGGTTTCTTTCCGGTCGCAGCCACGGAGATGGGGCCAGGGCTTTGGAGAGCTTTCTCGGTCTCGAATCCGGTGAGCTGCTGGACCTGTCGGCGTCGCTGAATCCTGTGGCGCAAAGCTACGACAGGTTATTGGCAGACCGCATTGGATCTCTCAAGAGCTATCCCGATCCAGGAGTAGCTACGGCGTCTTTGGCCGAAGCGCTTGAGGTGGATGAAGCTCAGCTGGTTTTGTGCAATGGAGGGGCGGAGGCCATACAGCTTGTATCTCATATCGTGAGAAGAGGCTGGGTTAGGGAACCCGACTTCTCCTTATATCGCCGCCACATATCGAGTTATGATCCCGAAGGACCGTGGTGGGCCTCAAATCCCAACAACCCGACCGGCGCACTTCTCGGGGATGGTGAAGTGCCCCACGTAGTTGATGAAGCCTTCTACCAGATCGCAACTGGCAGTTGGAGCAGGCGCGACTTTGAGCGGGGCAGCTTTGTGGCTGGCTCGCTTACCAAGCTCTTTGGGTTGCCTGGGCTGCGGGTCGGCTATGTGATTGCACCGACGCCCGAAGATGCTGCCAAACTCCGTAAGCTTCAGCCGCAGTGGTCTGTCAACTCCCTGGCGACTGTCTCGTTGCCATACCTGGTCAAGAGCGTCGATTTAAAAGAGACACAGGGGGCCGTGTCCCGCCTGAGAGAGGAATTGAACTCAATGCTCGCGGGTTATGGTGCACAGCCCATGCCGTCGGCCGCCAACTACGTTTACGTGCCTAGTGGCCTAGAGCTTTTTGAAAGGCTGCTGGCGCACAAAGTCCTGGTCCGTGATACTGCGTCTTTTGGAATCGCTGGGGGAGTAAGGATTGCAGTTCCAAATGACAAAGGTCTTGAGAGAGTAGAGAAGGCTCTCTTTCCAAGGACGCATAGGAAGAGTTCGAACTCCGGTTTCAGGGGATCTCTGATGGTGGTGGGTACCACCTCGGATTCCGGCAAATCCACGTTGGTGGCCGCATTCTGCAGGGCACTTTCCGATCGCGGTATCGCGGTCGCGCCATTCAAGGCGCAAAATATGTCTCTCAACTCTGCTGTCACTCCGACCGGATATGAGATCGGAAGGGCCCAGACCAGACAGGCTCAGGCGGCAAGGATCGAAGCGGAGGTGGTGATGAATCCGATTCTACTAAAGCCGACTTCGGAGATGACGTCTCAGGTGGTTGTTCTGGGAGAGCCCCGCTACGAAACAACAGCAAGGGATTATCAAAAGGACAAGCGCGAGTTGATGGGTGTGGTCACAGACTCGTATCGAGATCTAGCTTCGAGGTTCGAGGTTGTGGTACTGGAGGGTGCCGGATCCCCAGCGGAGATCAATCTGATAGAGCACGACATAGTCAATCTCGGACTGGCCCGTCGTATCAACGCCAAGGCGCTGCTGGTCGGTGACATCGACAGAGGCGGAGTTTTTGCCTCCCTCTATGGAACAATACAGATACTTCCCCCCGGGTTGTCATCTCTGATTATCGGCTTTGCAATAAACAAGATCCGAGGGGATGCGACCTTGCTCGACAGGGGAATTTCTCAGCTGGAAAACCTTTCGGGAAGAAGAGTCTTTGGAGTATTGCCGTACCTTTCAGAGTCTTTGATAGATGCAGAGGACTCGCTGGGACTCGCCAGCTATGGAGACGCTCAAGCTTCAGATGGCAACGCTCTCGATATCGCGGTCATAGCTTTGCCGAAAATGTCGAACTTCACCGATTTCGATCCTCTCGTCAACGAGCCTGGTTGCATACTGAGGATGGTTACCAGTCCAGGCCAGCTCGGCAATCCTGACCTCATCATTATTCCGGGCTCCAAATCCACGATCAGTGATCTCAACTGGCTGAGAGCTAGAGGATTTGAGGTGGCGATAAAGAGACAGATAGTGATGGGATCTGTGATCCTTGGGATTTGCGGCGGATATCAGATTTTGGGCAGTGAGATCTGTGACGAGGTTGAATCCAAGCAGGGGAGAGTTGAGGGTTTTGGTCTGCTCGATGTGAAGACCATTTTCCTGGATTCCAAGGTAACGCTGCAGCGCAGAGGCATCTCGCTACGTTTTGGAGGAGTGGCGGTTTCCGGTTATCAGATTCATCAGGGAAGGGTGATCTCGGAAGGTTCTCAGAAGTTGTTCGAACTTTCTGTGCCGGTTCGAAGCTTTCCCGAGGCAGGGCTTAGTGATGGAGCTGTTGATGATGCTGGCCAGGTTTTTGGCACCACTTTGCACGGTATCTTCGAGAACGACGGATTTCGGACCGTGTTCTTGGCCCATGTAGCGATGGCACGTTCCAAGAGCTTTGAATCGCAACTGAACTTCGCGGAGCTAAGAGAGAGCCAGATCGACTTCCTGGCCACGTTTGTAAGCAAACATATCGACATTGATGCTGTGCTTAGGGCAGCTTCAATCCACATCGGCTGATTAAGGGAGATACCCAATCTTGTTCCTGTACCTTACCAACGCCGATACCGAGCTTCTAACCCTTCGCAGTGTCGCAGATGACCTGGCTGATATCGGGATCGAGCTGCGTGCACTTTCTATTTCCGCCGGAAACTGGAGGGAGACTGTCGACCGAGCCGCTGTCATCTGTGTGAGACTTCTGGGTGGCAAAGATGCCTTTTTGGAGGGTCTCGAATATCTTTCGGCTCTAGCAAATTCGAGGAAGATCCCGCTTCTCTGTTTTTCAGGCGAGTCTATTCCCGATCCCGAGCTGACGATGTTTTCAAGTGTTCCAAGTGGCATAGTCACCCAGGGCTTTGACTATTTGGTTAGGGGTGGCATTACCAACTACGCAAACTTCGTCCGCTTTGTCTCAGATACCTGTCTCTACGGCGGCTACGGCTTCGGGCCGCCCGAGGAGGTGCCCGATGTCGGCATCTTCAAACCAATTGAACACGATGAATCGGCGCCAAAGGTCGCGGTCATCTTTTACAGGGCACATCTGATATCCGGTAACACGCTATTTATCGAGTCCTTGGCCAGGGAGATGACATCACATGGACTCAGCGTCTATCCTATCTACTGCTACTCGCTTAGAAGCGAATATGGAAAGCACAGTCCGGTTTACGAAGTTGTCCGAGATATCGCCCCTGACGTTATAGTCACAACAGTACTTGCCGCTGGTTCCATGGATTCAGATGGACAATCCTGGGATGTCTCGGAGCTGAAAGAGCTTGGAGTGCCGATCTTACAGGCGATCGTATCCTCATCGGACCGCGAGAGCTGGCGGTCGCGGAGTTCAGGCCTTGTTCCACTCGATGTCACCATGCAAGTCGCCATACCGGAGTTCGACGGCAGGATAATAACGGTGCCGTTTTCGTTCAAAGAGGTCGTTGATTCGGACAGCGGTTTTGGAAGTGACATTAGCGCCTATAGGGCGGATCGGGAACGAACCTCACGAGTCACCCAGATTGTGGCAAGACTTGCCCGCTTGCGCCACAAAGACAACCGGGACAAGAAGGTCGCCATCGTCATCTCAGCCTATCCGACCAAGCGCTCCCGACTGGGAAACGCGGTCGGCCTCGACACTCCGGCATCTGTCATTGCGCTTCTTCATAGTCTTAAGGACTCCGGCTACCAAATTGACCGCATTCCCGACAGCGGTGACGCCTTGATGGAAGAGCTGATAGACACCTTCAACTACGACGTTCCAACTCTGAGTGTCAGTCAGGTCGAAAAAGCGCAGTTGACGCTATCGGCGCAGGAATACCTGGTTGAGTTCGAGAACTTTGGCCAGGAGGTTAAAGACGGCCTGACAAAGGCCTGGGGTGATCCTCCCGGCGCGGTCTATCTTGACGGTTCCAACTTCATCTTCCCCGGCATCATGTTAGGCAATGTGTTCCTCACGATTCAGCCTCCAAGGGGATTTGGAGAGAATCCAATAGCGATTTATCATTCACCAGATCTTGCTCCAACCCATCACTACATGGCTTTTTACCGGATGCTGGACATCAAATACCAGGCGGATGCGGTAGTCCATGTCGGTAAGCACGGCACCCTTGAGTGGCTGCCTGGAAAGAGCCTGGGGCTCTCGAACAACTGCTATCCGGACCAGGCATTGGGGGCCATTCCCCTAATATATCCCTTTGTGGTCAACGATCCGGGAGAAGGCACCCAGGCCAAGAGGCGGGCCCACGCGGTGATCATCGACCACATGGTTCCACCGCTGACTAGGGCTGACACATATGATGAACTTTCAAAGCTAGAGGCACTTTTGGATGCCCATGCGCGTTACTCCGGAATGGATCCTTCCAAGCTACCCGGTTTGCGCGAGGAGATCTGGGAGGTACTGGTGGATGCCCAGATAGCCAAAGAGCTGAGGCTTGAAGACAACCCTGACTTCGAAGACGCCGGGTTTGACAGTCTTGTGGGAGAGATCGACGGATATCTGTGTGAGATAAAAGACGCCCAGATCAGGGGAGGGCTGCACACCCTTGGGGCGACGCTGGAGGGCCAGGCCGAAGTGGACATGATCTCGGCACTCACCAGAATCGGTTCCGGCTCTGAGCCATCGCTGCGCCAGCTTGTCGCTACAGAGTTTGGCATTGACCTGAATGCCGGAAAGACCAAAGAGATCGATCTGGTGGAGTCCGAGGTTCAGCTGGTGGTTGGCATTGCACAGGCTTCAGGCTTTGATCTAAACAGTTTCGAGCTATTCCCGAAACGTTATCGCAAGTCGATTGAAGGAATATGTAACGATCTTGTGCCGCGGTTACGCGCAACTCCAAGAGAGCTAGAGGCCATCCTTGAGGCCCTTGACGGCAGATACATTGCATCGGGTCCCTCTGGTGCCCCATCAAGAGGGATGTCGCAGGTTCTTCCAACTGGGCGAAATTTCTACAGCATTGATCCAAAGGCTCTTCCCTCGATCCAGTCCTGGCTGGTTGGCCAAAGGTTGGCCGATGCGATGATAGAGCGGTATCTTTCCGATGAAGGGACGTACCCCACTTCGGTGGGATTAGTTGTCTGGGGCACGGCTGCCATGAGGACTGCAGGGGATGACATCTCCCAGGCTCTGGCCCTGATCGGTGTGAGGCCGGTATGGGACATGCAGAGTGGGAGAGTTATCGGTTGCGAGCTGATACCAAGGAAAGAGTTGGGCAGGCCGAGGGTGGATGTGACGCTTAGAATCTCAGGTTTTTTCAGAGACGCGTTTCCGCATGTGATCTCATTTCTCGCCGACGCTATTGCTGTGGCCGCTCATAGTCCGGAAGAGGACAATCCTTTGTCTGCAGATGCTAGTTCGCCAAGGATCTTTGGGCCGAAGCCTGGTTCTTACGGATCCGGTATCCTACCATTGATAGAGGCCAGGAACTGGAGATCTAACGAGGATCTGGCAAAGGTGTATCTGACGTGGTCAGGGTACAGCTATTCGCCACAAAGCTTTGGCAAGTACGATCCAGAGTCGATGGCGCGTCGGTTCAAGGGGATCCAGGTGGCATCGAAGAACCAGGACAACCGGGAACACGACATATTCGATTCCGACGACTACATGCAGGATCACGGCGGAATGATCGCAGCCGTTCGACATCTATCTGGAAGCGAGCCGAAATCATATTTCGGCGATTCGGCAGATCCCTCTAGGCCAAAGGTTAAGTCACTGGCGGAAGAAGCTGCCAAAGTTGTGCGCTCACGGGTGATCAATCCGAAGTGGATCGAGGCAATGAAAAGACATGGATACAAGGGGGCTTTTGAGATGGCTGCCACAGTTGACTATCTCTTTGGATATGACGCAACTGCTAATATCGTCGAAGACTGGATGTATGAGCGGGTAACTCAGGCCTATGTGGCCGACGCATCGGTGAGGAAGTTCTTTGAGCAGTCCAATCCAACTGCGCTTACGTCGATTGCTGAAAGACTGCTCGAAGCTTCACAGCGTGGTTTATGGAATGCCACAGAGGAATCGTTGGATGCCATCAGGTCGGCAATGCTGGAGGCCGAAGGTTGGGAGGAGATCAAGTGAGAGAGTTTCCCTTTGTGGCAGTGGTTGGACAAGACCAGCTGAAGATGTCGCTGCTGCTAAATGCCATCGATCCACGGATAGGCGGTGTGCTGATCCGAGGCGACAAGGGATCGGGGAAATCGACTCTTGCCAGAGCACTCGCCGACCTATTGCCAGAGGGCGCTCCTTTTATTGAGGTTCCGGCCGGTGCTACAGAGGACAGGGTCAAGGGTTCTGTTGACCTTGTCCAGATGGTTGCAGACGGCACAGTGGCGTCAACCGGTGGTTTATTGGCCGAGGCCAATGGCGGGGTTCTTTACGTCGATGAGGTTAACCTGCTGGCCGACCACATTGTTGATCTGCTCCTCGATGCCGCCGCATCGGGAGTGAATCGGATCGAAAGAGACGGCGTCTCCGCAGTCTTTGCGGCGAAGTTTGTTCTGATTGGATCGATGAACCCCGAAGAGGGCGAACTAAGGCCTCAGTTGCTGGATCGCTTCGGTCTCTCAGTCCAGAGTGATGGAATCTTCGATCCAGAATATCGAAGCCTTGCGCTTCTCAGGAGACTTGAATTCGACAGCGACCCCGAGGCATTCAGCGCTTTGTTTGATCGGGAAATGAAAGACCTGAAGTCGAGACTCGCTGATTCGAGGAACATCAACCTGACGCATTCCCTTGGGTTGAGCGCGCATCTCTCGAAGGAACTTTTCAGGG
>DAHXKX010000054.1 GCA_027366165.1 Actinomycetota bacterium | reverse complement strand
GGAACCTTTTTCGCCATCGCTGGATTTTGGCTTTGGGTTACTCTTTCAGCTTTGAGAGTCCATAACCAGGGAGTCCCTACCGGTCCTCGAAAGAAGATGGGAGAGAGCGTCAGGGAGGGATTCAGTTATGTTAGGCGAAGGCCCGGTTTGTTGGTGCTGATGAGCCTGGGGTTTGTCCCACTTGCGTTGGGAATGCCGTACCTCAACCTGATGCCAGCAGTTGCAGGCGGTCCTTTGCATGGTGGTTCCACCTTGCTTGGACTCATGCTAAGTATCGGCGGCGTTGGGTCACTTGTAGGAACACTGCTGCTGGCGTCATTCGCTCGCTATCCGAAGAAGGCTGCATTGCAACTACTTCTTGGCGTGTCATTTGGAGTCTCACTTGTCGGGTTTTCTTTGTTCGTTCAGCTCAATGAACTGGCACTGGCCATCCCATTCCTGTTCTTGACCGGAATGACGGGAGACGCATATCAGGCTCTGAACTCGAGTCTCATAATGATGAACACCGAACCTGGTCAATATGGACGCGTGATGGGCGTTTACATGATTGCCCAATCTATTAGGCCGATATCAGTGATGCCTGTCAGTGCGATTGCGGATCAGATCGGAACGGCGATAACCCTTTTTGCATCCGGTGGGATAGTCGCACTATTCGTGGCGGGGGTGGCGACCCTTTATCCTGCCTACAGACAGATTGGCAGGCCGACACCTCCGATTCTGACAGAGCCCGAGGTATAGCTTCTAGTTGTCGCATGCCTCTTCGTCATTATGGAGGCACGGCTATGGGGGAATTCTTAAAATCCACAATGTAGCTTATTCCCAAGAAAGCCACCAGGTGCGCAGAGTGACTGGTCCCACAGCGAAGCGGTCCTTGCCCCATTGACCGGCATTCTAGGAGGGCAGATCTTCAGCATTGGCAATCTAACCCGTTACGGTCTTATAGTTGCATTAGTTTTACCTGTAACCTAATGTGAAAACGTCCTGGTTCCGGAAGCCATAGCGGCCAAGGCAAATATAAAAGACGTGGAGAGGGGAGTTTCCGTGGTCAAAGATTTCCGCAGCTGGTTGGATACGCTGGAAAATCACGGTGAGTTGTTGCACATAAAGAAGCCCGTGGACCCAAAGACTCAGATGGGGGCTCTGCTGTACCAGTCTCGTTCCAAGGCCCTTATGTTTCACTCTTTGACTGGTGCTCCTGGATGGCGTTCGGTCGGAAATGCACCTGCCAATATGGATCATGTGGCGCTGGCATTTGGAATGAAGAAGGAGGAAGTGGTCCGTTTCCTGGCTGGCAAAATGTCCGAGACGATCCCATGGGAACGCGTTTCCACCGGGCCAGTGAAAGATGTTCACCTTGTTGGGGATCAGATCGACCTCACTAAGTGGCCCGTCCACCGCGCCGGAACAAAAGACGGTGGGGAAGTCATTGGGTCAGGGATGGTGTTCACCATAGATCCTGAGACTGGCAAACAGAATGTGAGCATTCACAGACTGCAGGTTCAGGGGCCGCGCCAGACAGGGATATTGATGGTTCCGAGACACACCAGGGCCATCTACTCGAAGTATGAGGAGATGGGCAAGCCGATGCCGGTTTCGGTGGTAATTGGCCATCACCCGCTTTACTACATGGCTGCTGCCATCAGCGGTTCGCTTGGTATGGACGAAATGGAGATCGCTGGTGCTCTCCTTGGAGAGCCTGTCCAAATGGTAAAGTCGGAACTTAGCGATATCTTCGTACCCGCTCATGCCGAGATAGTGGTTGAGGGTCACATTCCCCCGTTTCAAAGGGAGGAAGAGGGTCCATTCAGTGAGTTTCAGGATTATTACATCGCAGGTACGGGGAAGAACCCCGTGATTGTCATCGATAAAGTCACTAAGCGGGAAGACGCCATCTTCAAGAATCTGCAAAATGGCAGTGAGATGGAAGGTTGTTTATTCCACAAGTTTCCTTTTGGGGCGGCAATCTACAACCACATCCAGAATGTCGGTGGCTACGTTGATCTCGCAAACCTGCTGGTGCTTCCAGGAATTTTTGGTGTGGTGATTCAGATGACTCCGCGATTTGCCGGCGAGGCAAAAAATGTTGGTCTCGCTGCGCTAGGCAGTCCTGTGCTACATCCCAAAGTTGTGATCGTAGTTGACACCGATGTGGACATTTACGACTATTGGGAAGTCCTATGGGCGATCAACACCAGAGTTGATCCAGCCCGTGACGTATCCATTATCGACGGAGTGCGAATTCACCCCATGGATCCGACAGGAACGGAGTTGAAGGGACCTGGTGGGCCCGATTGGCAACGGATCGGGAGCAAGATGGTGATCGACGCGACCAAGCCCGCAACTGCTTTTCCAGAAGCCAGAGAAGAGTTCGAGCGTATTCGGCCAATCGGAGACGGCGAAGTCTTCCTCGCTGACTTCTTGGATTAAACCGCCCAGGTTCTGGTTTCGGCGGCCTTCGCCTGGTCTCGATTCTCAACATGGTGGGAATACGACCTTGCATGGCCGCCTTTTCATCGGGGGCTAGTTTACGACAACTATGAGGTCTTGTCGGGAGTGCGACTTACCGGTAAGACCTCATGGCCTATTCCAAACGTACTCGGCGAAGAGAAGGCGAGTCCTTGCTGGCGGTAGGTTGCGTCTACCTTTCTTCAAGAGGTGGCTTTAAGCCAATTATTCTGCGTCAGTCCCCGCCCATCGTTTGAAAAGTTCATGCTCAATCCCAAACTGGTCCAGTACTTTACCGACGGTCTGTTTGAGAAGGTCATCGATTGATTGCGGTCGATGGTAAAAGGCCGGCACGGGAGGCAATATGATTCCACCCGCCAGGGTGACCGTCTCCATGTTGCGAATATGTATGAGGCTCAAAGGAGTCTCCCGCGTGACAAGCACAAGACGTCTTCGCTCCTTCATGCACACGTCCGCCGTTCTTGTTAGCAGATCGGGTGTGTAGCCGGAGGCGACGGCGGCGAGGGTCCTCATGGAGCAGGGTATGATGACCATACCGGTGGTCTCGAATGATCCCGACGAGATTGAGGCGCCCAGGTCATCAGGGTCGTAAACGATGTCCCCGAGCGCTTCTACTTCCTTGCGGGTCATGCCCATCTCGTACGCAATGCTCTTCTCGGCTCCTTTGGAAAGAACCAGATGCACTTCAATACTGTCCATTTCTCTCAGCGATTGGAGCAGCGTCAACGCGAGCTGTGGTGCACTCGAGCCGGAAATGCCAACGATCAATCTTCTGGTTGGGCTCATACTCTCTCTGTACCTTCCATGTCTTAGGTTGTCGCCTTACCATTCACATCAGGACTGGTCGTTTTCGGCGCTAAGCCGAAAGCTGTAGTCCGGTCCACATCAGTATCACGTCGATCACCGAAATTTGAGATGTCCGTACTTATCCATCGACCGTTGTTGAAGAGACTTTCAGGTAACTCTATTCATTGTTGGCGTGAATTCCAACCGTCACTCGATCATGTATGGCTTAGGTCGGGTCAATTGTCAGCCGCCAGAGGTAGGCTGCCATCGCGCTTTTCGTCTCCTGTTTCACTACGGGCGCAACTGCCGGGCCGACCGCGTCAGGGTTCGCCTTAGGTGGAGGCTCTGAACTCGATTCCACTCCATTCTGGGTGCTTCCTGAGCATGCGGCATACCGTCTACGATATCTGCATATCAGCATGTGTTTTTAGGCATGGCAGAAAATCTCAATATCATCGGCATACGCAGTCAGACCGATGAGCTTTCCAACGGAA
>DAHXKX010000045.1 GCA_027366165.1 Actinomycetota bacterium | reverse complement strand
CTCCGACGACCAAATCGCATATTTGACAGGGGCCATCGAATCCGAGGTGCGGAAGCTCCGTCTTGGTCTCGGTGTCAGGGCGACGTTCAAGGCGGTCGACACCTGTTCAGCTGAGTTTGAAGCCTTCACTCCCTATCACTACTCGACCTATGAAGACGAGGACGAGGTCGTCTCCACCGATGGCCGGCGGGTGGTGATTCTAGGATCAGGACCAAACAGAATCGGCCAGGGAATCGAATTTGACTACTGTTGCGTTCATGCCAGCTTTGCGCTTCGTGAGGCGGGATATGAAACCGTGATGGTGAACTGCAATCCAGAGACCGTGTCCACCGACTATGACACCTCCAACCGCCTGTACGTGGAGCCACTGACTTCGGAAGATGTCTTAAATGTGATTGAATCTGAGCAAGCCAGGACCAGAGGGGCGGGGGAGTTCGTCGGGGTCGTGGTGGCTCTTGGTGGCCAGACACCACTCAAGCTGGCTGGCTCAATCGACCCGGGCCTGGTGCTCGGAACGTCCCCCGAAGCCATCGATATTGCTGAGGATAGACAGAGGTGGTCCGATCTTTGTAGCAGGCTTGATATTCCGCAGCCTGCCGGCGCCAGTGTTTTCGATCTGGAACAGGCCCTGGAAGTCGTCCAGCGGATCGGTTATCCGGTGCTCGTCCGTCCCTCTTATGTCCTTGGTGGACGGGCTATGGAGATCGTCTACAGCGAAGATCAGCTGAAGGCGGCAATGTCGCGACTAATTCAACTGCAGGCCGAAGGACGCCAGGCTGCAAATAGCCCGGTGTTGGTGGACCGTTTCCTGGAGGACGCAATAGAGGTCGATGTTGACGCACTGAGAGACAAAGAAGGAAGTCTCTATATCGGAGCGATAATGGAGCATGTTGAGGAGGCAGGAGTCCACTCAGGTGATTCCGCGTGCGCAATTCCGTCCCCGACTCTGACTGAACAGACTAAGGAGGTCATCAGGGAGTACACTAGATCGATTGCCGATGAGCTTGCGGTGGTTGGTCTGATCAACATCCAGTTCGCCGTCAAGTCAGGGCAGGTCTTTGTAATAGAGGCGAATCCCCGCGCGTCGAGAACGGTGCCCTTCGTCGCGAAGGCGACCGGAGTACCGCTAGCCAAGCTGGCTGCCCTGGTAATGGTGGGCAAGACTCTTACGGAACTCAAGGAGAGCGGCCATTTCGCTCCGGCAGATCTGATGAGTTATACCTGCGTAAAAGAGGCTGTTCTTCCGTTTTCACGATTCCCGGCTTCAGATATCTTGCTGGGACCGGAGATGAGGTCGACCGGAGAGGTTATGGGAGTCGACTCCAGTTTTGAGATGGCGTTCATAAAGTCTCAGCTTGGTGCTGGAACTAAGCTGCCGTCATCGGGACTAGTGTTCCTCTCGCTTGCTGACCGTGACAAGGCTGTGGGTGTTGATCTGGCAAAACAGTTGGTGGGAGTGGGATTCAAACTTGCTGCGACCGCGGGGACCGCTAGGGCGTTCACGGATGCCGGAGTACCTGTAGAGAGAGTGGTTTCGAAATTGGGCGAGCGCAATAACGGGTTGGAAAGCGATCCGGTGGCCCTGATCTCCTCAGGTGAGGTCGGGCTCGTTGTAAACACCCCCAGGGGTTCAGGTCCCAGGACTGACGGTCACCATATTCGCACCGCCGCGCTGGGCAACAAGGTTGCCTGTGTGACCACTATGGCGGCGGCGAGGGCGGCGGTTTCCGGAATGGTCGAGTGGTCGGGAAAGAAGTTTGAAGTCAAGGCGATCCAGGATTACCACAGCAAGAGGAATAATTCCGCCATAGGGTCGAGGTACAACTAGTTTCAGGTGGAGGTGCAGTGTCCAAGGTAGATCTGTCGACTTCGATTGGGCCGCTGAGTTTAGATAATCCAGTAATGAGTGCGGCGGGTACCTCCGGACACGGGGCGGAGCTCAGGCAGTACATCGATCTTTCCGAGATCGGATGTATAGTCGTCAAGTCTCTCGCTCATTTCAGCTGGGACGGTAATCCTGCTCCAAGGATTGTGGGTGCCGGACCAGGAATGCTGAACTCTGTGGGACTTCAGGGTCCCGGAATCGAAAGGTGGAAGCGGGATTTCCTGCCGGACTTGGTCGCATCCGGGGCAAAGGTGATGATTTCCGTATGGGGACAAACCACTGAGGACTTCGCCCTTGCCCGGGACGCTATTGAGGATTTACCTGACACTGTGGTCGCTGTGGAGGTCAACGTATCCTGTCCCAACGTTGAGGACCGATCAAACATGTTTGCTCACTCGGCGATCGCAACGCATGCGGTGATTAAGCAGTTTGGTGGATACAGGCTGCCTGTGTTTGCCAAACTGTCTCCTAATACGCACCAGCTGATTGAGATTGCCCAGAGTGCGATGGACGCCGGTGCGACGGGCCTGACTTTGGTGAACACCCTACTGGGAATGCGCATTGACACCAGGACCAGGCGACCGGCTCTTGGTGCTCTCCGGGGTGGACTCTCTGGGGCCAGTATTCGTCCTGTAGCTGTTAGGGCAATTTATGACGTCTATGAGGCAATTCCCAACGTCCCGATAATCGGCGTGGGTGGCGTTAGCACGGGCCTTGAGGCAATTGAGCTGATCCTGGCCGGAGCCAGCGCCGTGGAGGTGGGCACGGCGACTTTCATCGAGCCGAGAGCAATGGCAAGGGTTCTTGTCGAAATCGAGCAGTGGTGTGAGCAAAACTCGGTTTCGAAGTTTTCCGAACTCATTGGAGCTGCTCATGATGCATGATGTTGACCCAGCCAGCCGTTTGGCGATAGCGCTGGATACTGACAGCCTCGACCAAGCTGTCGTCTGGGCCACGGCGGTGCAAGGTGTGTTCGGGATAGCAAAGGTTGGTCTGCAGCTTTTCAGCGCGTACGGACCTGGTGCGGTCTACCGCCTCAAGGATCTCGGTTTCGAGGTATTTCTGGATTTGAAGCTGCATGACATCCCTGCGACCGTCGAAAAGTCAGCCAAAGTGATTGCAAGACTTGGGGTGTCAATGACGACCGTCCATGCCGCCGGTGGAGTGGAGATGGTCAAGGCCGCGCTGTCGGGTCTGCGCGAGGGAGCCAACGCCGAAGGAACTGCCGTTCCCAAGCTTCTTGGAGTTACTGTGCTGACATCTGTGGCGGGGGTAAGCAACGACGATTTGGAGATGAGAATTTCAATCTTGAGAGAGGCGGGGGCAACCGGTTTGGTCTGTGCGCCAACCGATTTAGCATTCGTGAACTCGTTAGCTCCAGGATTTTTTAAGGTAGTCCCCGGGATACGCCGTAAAGAGGACACTCTGGACGACCAGGCCAGGGTGGCAGGACCAGATGAGGCAATCGCTGCTGGGGCGGATGTTTTGGTGATCGGCAGGCCCGTCACGTCGTCTCGCAACCCTCGGTCAGCTGCTGAAAAAGTGCGCGATTTGGTCGAATTCACCTCAAAATGACACTCGCTGTGCAATCTGGGGTCAAAAAATGCGACAAAAATGGCATCTTTTCAGATTAAATGCAGCACAACTGGTAAAAATCGGCTAACTTTCAATTCATGCCTTTGCCTCCATCTTTAACACCAGAGCAACGGTCAGCAGCGCTTGAGAAAGCAGCTGAAGCCCGTCGCCAAAGAGCAGAATTGAAAGAGAAGTTGAAGATGGGTAACGTTACCCTTTCTTCCCTTCTTGACCGAGCATCAAAAGAAGAGCTAGTGGGGAAGATGAAAGTCGTCTCCGTCCTTGAGTCCCTGCCAGGGATTGGAAAGGTCAAAGCTCGAAAGTTGATGGACCAGATCGGAATTAGTGAGACCCGCAGGTTGCAGGGTCTGGGAGCTAACCAGAGAGCTCGCCTCATAGAGGAAACCTCTCGCTCCTGATAGTGGTGATTTGTGGCCCGGGTGGCGTTGGTAAGGGTACCATAGCCTCCAGGTTGGTCGCTGAAGTCAATGATCTGAGTTTGAGTCGTTCGTGGACAACTCGGCGGCGGCGCCGCGGAGAACCGAACGGCTCTTACTTATTTGTCACCCGTAAAGAGTTTGAAGATGCCATCGCCAAGGATCAGTTCTTCGAGTGGGCTGAGTTTCTCGGAAATCTCTATGGCACCCCTAGACCGGACCCGGAGATGGACTCTGATCTCTTACTTGAGATCGATATTCAGGGCGCCAAACAGGTGCGCCAAAAGGATCCTGACGCTGCGGTCATCCTGATTGTAGCGCCTTCGTCTGAAGAACAGCGGCATAGGATGGTATCGCGTGGAGACGACAAAGGTACCATCGATGAACGCGTTGCTGTCGGCCAAATAGAGGTCGTTGAGGCCCTTGAGTTTGCCGATTATGTTGTCGTTAATGATGACCTGAACAGAGCAGTTTCCGAAATAGGATCTATAATCAACTCGTTACGGTCTAAGAAAACCGACGCCTAATTCCATACCAGGAGCACTTGTGGCTGAAGAATCAAATCTTTCTATGATGAGACCCCCTATTGAGGACCTGCTGGCAAAGGTGGATTCCAAGTTTACTTTGGTCACTATATCTGCACGTAGGGCGCGCCAGATAAACGCCTACTTTTCTCGACTTGGTGACGGAATCGGTTCGATCGTTCCTCCTCAGGTGGATTCAAT
>DAHXKX010000039.1 GCA_027366165.1 Actinomycetota bacterium | reverse complement strand
ATTATTCAGTACAACCCTTATTCTGACTACCGAGTCTTGGAACTTCCTGTCGTAGCACGAACTCAAAAACTGAAGTAAGCAACGAGCTTGTCAACAGAGAAACAGCGATTTGATGGCTGACGATCACTGAGTCAACCACGTCTTCCGGAAAAAGTGGGATATACGTCTACCTTTGCTGGGTAACCTCACTGCTTGATTGGCGTGCGTCAAAGACAACTTCTTATTTCTGGGAGTCTTTCCCTTCGTGGTCCTGCTAACTGCTGACATGTAGGCAAATTGGTCATCCACTGGATAGCGCACATTGATAAGCGGCCTCAATCGTTCCTGACCATAACCGTTACTCTGCAACGACGACAAGTGCACGACGCAGAGCACCAATAGCTTCGACAACGGCATTCATAACCTCCTGATTGCCGTCCCAGAAACCTAATGGCACGGGACGCTCAGAGGTTCTAGTGAGCGACTGGAATAGTTCAACCAGATCACGATCTTCAAAAGTGAGCGCAGGATCGCTTCGTCTCCCGTATGCCCGAAATAGTCGAAGCTGAGGGGAGCGAAGAGCATCACTTTCAAGGTTAATTTTGAAGGGATGGTCAAAAGCGAATAGGTCATGAAACGCTTGATTTCTGGCATCAGCAACAACAGACCGATATCTCTCCAGCGAGGGCTTTCCTTTTCCTACGAGAGAAAATGGCAACTTGGCAAAGCGATGGGCAAGTTCCACCTGCTCGAAAACCGTTAGCCAGAAGATGAGTGGTTTAAGATCACAAATTCCTACCATTAGGTTCAAAAACCCGCGAACACCGTCCGCGAAATTGTAGGCCAATCTTAGAAGCTCGTTGTACGCTTCACCATCACCCGGCTTCTCCTGATGCATAGCTAACGCTTCTGAAAATGCGCCTACTTGCTCGTGTATTCGAAAGAACACATTGCCAAGAATTGATGGGGCGTCTTCCATGATGTCCTTCAGATCTACAGGACATGTTACGGCCTCCTCGAGCACATGAAAAGCAGATTCGAACACATCGCTCAAAGCCTCAATATCGAGATCAAGGTCGGTTGATTTCGTTTGCACTGCGCTCCAGGCAACGTCCAGACTTGAAATATCGCCAAATGAGAGTACGCCATCCAAAATCTCGACTGTGTGAGTTTGGTTTGGCGAATAGCGTAACACTTGAGCCCAAGGCACTCCCGGTAAGTCGACGTCCGCAGCTTCGGGATCTCCAATTCGACCAACCAGGCTGAATATAATAGTGCCCAACCCGGGCAATTGATCGGAAATAGCGGTTCTAAGATCGGAAGTACTGTACTGTGAAACCGTCTTTTGTGAAATCCGCTTGAACTGAGAATTAATTCGACTTCTTGTTGGTACGATTATCGGTGGTAAAGTAAATTTGCCAGTTTCGTCGATCTGAATTCCTAAATAATTGACGTTCTTGACCGTTGAACGACCTTCGCGAAATAAGAAAGAATTATTGACAACCACAAGGTCATTGGGGCGAATGGATTCGGCGCCCCTCCAAGTATCGAATGCATCCGATGCAAGTAGTAATTCGCACTCATCCACCACTGCCTTCTCAATGCGGTTGACTCGTTCTGTATCATCCATTACTCCACATTATCATCGAAGACAAAGAGGGGGTACTAAATGGCGGCTGTGGTGAGGGGCATCCGGAAACCGAAGCAGCACCGCCGGACCCCTCAGGTTCGTCTCGATTTATTTTTGATCAAGGGCCAAGCTCAACGCTACGGAGCTTCCTCGCCCGGTCGATCTCTACGAGTCAGGGAGCACCGTCTACGAGCTGGCAAAGGACTTCAATATCAGCCGCTAGGACGGTGCCAACACCTGAAGGCAGCCGGCATCCAGTTCCGCCTCAGCTCGCTCACCCCCGCAGAAGTTGGGCGGGGCATACGAGCTATTGAAACAACCTGCGCCACAGCCGACGGAAGATGCCTAGCTTCCGCTTATCTGTTTGCCCCGCTGCGTAGTACTTAGTCCGTTGTACAGCCTCTCGCTCGCGTCCGGCCTTGATTTGCTCGTCCGTCCATTCACTACTCCACTCGATCTCGCCATCAGCAATCCAGTAGTGCGAACGGCAGGGATGCTGCCAGTTCCCGACGGATGGACATAGTGAAACACCCTTGGGCCCGATGTTGATGCTCCATTCTGTTGGTCCAATCGGCGTCCGGATCTTGATTCCACATCCACATGCACACAGGTGGGCGGCAGCACCGTACTCCTCGGCAAAATAGAGAATGCCTGGCTTGAGAACCTTGGGCATGAACTGCACCCGCTGGAGTTCGATTCTCACTTGACACCTTCTTCGTATGTCTTGAGTTCTGCAATATTGAAGATGTGATGATCGGCGGGAATGTCGGCCCGGTAGAAGCCGCGCAGTTGCTTATACTTGATGACCGCAAGCGAGGCGTTCAGTGCGTTCAGCTCGGCAATTTGAATGTTCGCGCGGTACACGTTCTCGGGCTCGTCGACCTCAGCAGCAAATTTGCAGCCACGTACCGCCGTTGCTTTGTCGGGCAAAAACTCGGTCACGCGCATCGAGCCAGTCAGTCCGGCTGTCTTCTTTTTCAACCCCATGCCGACGTCAATGAACGGTATCCCCGCACCGATAAGTACGTCGAATATACGAGCCCGCGAAGATCCCTTATCAACACATACGAAGGCAAAGGTGACGCCATCAAGTTCGGCGGCGCTCGTCTCATCGATGTAGGTTGATTTCAGTGTCAACCCGTGGCGGAAGTTCTCGTAGCGATCCTGCATAACCTTTGCTTTTGGCTTGTCAAACTCACTTTCATGGGTTCGGCCGGGAGTACGATATGCGTTGTGCACGTGGAAGGCGTCGCCATCAAAGCCGCGAATCTCCTTCAACCTGGTCTTCACCAGATAGTCCAGAACGTAGGACCCAGTCCCGCCCAAACCAATGACCGCTACGACCTCAACTTCAAACCTCGATGCTAGTTCGCCGATCTCTGCTTTGCTCGTAAGGGTGTCTCTGAACTTGAAGATCGGATCTTCGACATCGTCGGTCACTGATCGGTGCGTCAGCGGAGACACTCCGTGGCGCTCCATCGCGGGACCGCAGATAATCGTGACATAGCTCTCGACCTTCGCAAAGAAGTCCGCGAACCCGGTGAGCGTGCCGTTGACTCTAGGCTTGTTCGAAAACGATCGCTCTACTTTGATATCAGCGCACGCAGGACTGAGCTGGATCGTAATCGGGCCGCCGGCGAGGTTGGCAATCGCGGTTCCATCCAGTTGGTGCGGCAGCGATCCCGCGAAGTAAATCTGATGATCATCCTGTCGGACATGGTCCTGATCGGTGAAAACGAGCTTGGCGACGATAGCACCCCAGTGGAGACCGCCGGCCGAATCGAGATAAGGAATGTCTCGAACCACCAGATGATTGGAGACATCAAGGGCGACCGCATAACCCTTATCAACCAGCCGTGCTAGATCTTCGTTATGACTGACCAGTCTCTGAAACACTGAAGATCATGCCTTCCTTAACCTTAACAGAAGCACCCGGCGCAAGGACGCCTTCAGGCTTCTCCCCGTGGCCATTACGGTAAGTGACGGCGTAGGTGATTTCAGTGTGATGCGGGTAGTCAGGCACTTCGAGCGTGACCACCTGAGCGTACGAAATGTCTTCATTCTTGGGCCACTCGTGGGGAGTGCCCTCTACAATAATTGTTATAGTCTTCGAATCCTGAGCGTCTGCCATTTCTCAATATCTCCTCGTGTTATCGCTCGCTAGCTGCCTACACCAATTTTAAATCTCATAGCACTCTTCGGTCAAGAAATCCGTGATGGATTGCTGTACTCGTTTCGACAACACTATCGGTACATCCATACCTAGGCGATATTCCCCGACGCTTAGCTCTCATCTCTGCTTTGATCGACCGACTCACTCAGGACCTCCATCATGATTATGTGACGGACCTACATCCTGCGACTGCTCCTTCGACCTTCTGAGCGCCTCCGTTATGACCTTACCGAGATCGCTATTTGATCGAAAGTAAATCTCTTGGAATGCAGCTCGTATCTGAAGCTTGTTGATAGATACGACTTCACTTTCAGAAAGCTCTCGTCTCCGATTCTCTTTAGCGAGAGCTATCACATGTCTTGGTCCCACTGGCATGAAGATGGCGTTGGCATCAGTCCACGTAGCTCCAAATAAGACTCCGGCGCGATCGACGTCTTTGTCGTAGGTCACGACTGGACAGTCGCCCAGCACAAATTCTGCTTTCAGCGCTACACCGATCTCGATGTCAAAGCTGGCTATCCGCTTCTTTGCTTCAACGAAATTATTCTGGCATTGTTCTCGAAGAAACCCCTGGTCCAGATCTTTTTCAAACGCCCGCTGAATACTATCCCTAGTAAACTGTTCAGCGCTTAGTTCGGGCATGTAGATTCCTGAAAATGCCCTAGCCACACTCTGTACCGAAAACTTGCTCAGTACTTGATCAGCGATCTTGTTACCAAAGTGACCCTTGAGCTGGTCGCACATCGTTTTGACGGCGAAACTGCGCGCCCAATGCAATGCCATACAGTTCTTTAGGACGTTGAGGTATTTCGAATTCATGGGCTTAAGGAGTTCGTCGTTGTCTAATAATTTGAACACGTGAGGTAACTTCTTCTCGACCTCGTTATTCCAAACATGCTCAAGTTCCTCAGCGCCAGATTTGACCAGATCCTCTAGACTACCGAGTTGGGCTGCTGGCTTAGCACCGTCGATTAGCGTATCGACATTAAGTACATCGATAGAGCCATTCTTGCGATCAGCCCAACGATTCAACAACACTCGAGACACAAGGTGCTGATTCATGATACGCGGTCGACTTTCAGTTTAGGTTCTTTCCCTAGAAAGCTGTGATACAGAGCCTCGGTACTTGCTTCCTTGACGATCTTGGCGATAAATGCTGTCGTATAGACATAGTCCCCATGCGGCTCGTCGTAGACACAGTACTTCTCAATAGTACGTTCCGGGTGTTCATCACCCTTTCCTGGTCGACATTTGAGTATGCGCCAAGCTTTGACACAATCATTCGTTGTGAATCGAAACGGAATTTGTCGTTCAATTTCTCTTGCCACTGCAGCGGGACGCATCATCCCCGCACCCGAAACAGGAC
>DAHXKX010000031.1 GCA_027366165.1 Actinomycetota bacterium | reverse complement strand
GTACTTTGCAAACTCCTTCTTCAGATCCAAACCGCCGTTGGCTGGTCAAGCGGATTGAGCCGTACTGGTTTAATTGGAGACTGTTTCGGTTGGATTTAGGAGACCAGTTGGGCCTCCGCTAGACGAGCATAGTACACCCCTTTGAGTTGCGCTGGCAGAAATTAGGTGGCAGGAATACAGCCTGGTTTCGTTGCAATAGGCAGGCAAGAAATCAGGTGTGGTCTCAACCTAGATGGTTAGCCATTGACTCTTCCGCCAGGGGATTATCGAAACATTAACCTCCTAATCCTGGCTAAGGGCAACGATCTTTTATTTTAGAACTATTTCGGCACTTGGTTCAGTATGCCTGGCTCCAGGATATATTCGACTTTGCGTTTGCATTACCTTTCTGGATGGGTGATATTGAAAGGTTTCCCAAGGCAATCTTTTGGACATATAACGTGTTTGAAACCGAACTACTGGCGGGCAATCCAGCTTTACTGGAGGCAGCCGTATTCCCACAGCCACATACCATAACGCCTGGAACTAATAGCAGCAGAAAATAAAGTCTCAATGGCCATATTTTTTGATTCACTGGCACCGCAATAACTTTCTTGAGATCTTATCGCAGAATGACCCCATTTTCATGGCTCTCCAAGCACTCGTTACAATCACATCAAATCCCCGGTGAAACTGCAAAGGTTGGTCTGCAATCGATTCAAATGTCACGGCGTCAATCCCCATGTCGCACCGCCATTGGTAGTACGATAGATCGGATACTCTGAACTGGCAAGAGCCCAGCCGTTTCCACCCGCCGTAAATGCCATGGATAACATGCCCTGGTTCGTCAAGGTGGACGGCAACGTGTAGCGAACAAATGAATGTCCGCCGTTGGTGGTGTGGTAGAGATAATTACCGGCCCATACATAACCTTCTTGAGTGCTCAGGAAATTAATCCCACCAATGGATTGCCAATTTGTGACAAACTCATTCCAGGATTTTCCTCCGTTAGTTGAGTTATATAGGTTCCACTCCATTTGGTAGACGTTCTTTGTCGGATTATTGGTGGCAGGAACCTTGGTTCCTCCCAATGCCCAAAGATTGCTTACAGAAATTGGATCGACAACTAGTGGTCTAAAAGGAGTACTCACTATATTCCAGCTAGCGCCCCCATTAATTGTCCGGTCAATCGTGGCTGAACCGGCCGGACCATTATTGTTGGCAACGACCAGGCCCAAATTGGAACTGACAAACTTCCCCTGAAGCAAAGTCCATCCCTTGGGTAGTGGAAGCTGCTTCCACTTTGTGCCACTAGAACTCTGATAAAGGCCACTGGTTCCGAGTGCCAAAAGTTTGTTTCTAAGCGGGTCAATTTCCATAACACCGGTTGGAGCGTTGCCAAGTCTATGCAGAGAGCTAGTGTTACCTATCATTGAAACCCCCTGATTTGGCGATAGCGCGTACAATCCGGTTGAACCATAGGAGATGCTTTGTGCACTATAGGGAGGATAAACAAGAATCATTTGACCTGAAGAATTGGTTTGCCAGAAATTGGAATTTGCTGTTACAAACGAAAAATCTGTTCGACTCCAGGCAGAAAAGCCCACCACATTGCGTAGAGAGTGAGCACTCATTGGAGTTTTGCTCATAAGGTTCCAAGTCAGTCCACCATCGTCGGTGGCATACATCCCGGAGCGTGCAAGTGCCATAAATCCCAGTTGGGGTGAGATGAATTGAAGCTGCGTCACATAGCCAGTGGCAGGCATCACTCCACTAGTTACCAGGGTCTGACTACTAGAGAATTTAGATTGAGCCACCAGGCTCCAGTTCGACCCCCCATCTGTCGTATTGTATAGATACTTATTCTCTGAGCCTGCCGAGGGTTCGATTCCAACCAGTAGCCATCCATTACTAGGTGAACTAAAACTAAACGATCCGTATGTAGCTGCGGAATAGAGCGGGGATGAAACAAGTGACCAAGTTCTGCCACCATTTGTGGTCTTGTAGATTCCAGCTGAGTATGGCTGAGAGCTAGAGCTGGAAGTGCGCAGCATGGCAAATCCGGTAGTTGGAGATAGAAACTTTATTGTTGAAATCGAACCGGCAAATATCTGATTCCAGGAGTTGCCACCATTTGTGGTTGAGTAAATATAGTTATTCGCTCCTCCATTGACCGGACGTGAAACGAGATAGCCGATTTTATTAGTGACGAAATCGATTGAAGAAACGGTACCTGGTACAGATGACAAGATATTCCAGCTGGTGCCTCCATTTTCGCTCAGTAAAATGGATGAGTTGGGACCCGAACCATTCTGCTGTGACACGTAAACAATCGATTTAGAGAGATAGAACGCATCATTTACCTGCTGTGGAACGTTCTTTCCGGCCACGATCGACGAAGACTTGTTGGCCGATATCTGAAGGGTGCTTTCACGCTTTATGACGGCGGTGGTAGCGCTAGATGGGTTCGTGGACGCTGCCGAAGTACCACCGCATGCTGCGATTATCAGTCCAAAGCTGACCAATAGTGCAGTCCCTGGCTCTCTTCGCATCAACACCTTCTTGCTAAGTCGTTTTGTATGTTTGAGCTAAATTATTCTCACCCGTGGAGTTGATATTCCGGCGACGGTTCTAACTATTAGGGGTCCCTTCTCAACTTCAGACAGAGCTCACCACTTATCTCAGATTAACCTTCAATTGGACGAAGCAGATTGGCGGGACCAGTTGTTTGCGAGGAGCGTTGACGGCCTTTCTTCTTTTCTTTAACCGATTTAGCTGCTTCTTTGCTGACTTCGGAGATCAAGCTTTTTAGAACCTCGACTTCGGCCTCCAATGCTCGGATGCCTTCCAGGCTTATTTCCACTATGGTCTGCGGTTTGCGCCCGGAGTATCCCTTCTCTACAATTACCAGACCGGCATTCTCAAGCACCTGGATATGTCTGCCGAGATTCCCATCCGTCAGTCCTGTTGACTGATGAAGAAGGCGAAAGTCTGCCCTTGATAGTTCATAAAGAACCGCAAGGATGGCGAGGCGACTTCGCTGATGTACTGCGTCGGATAAGTTGATTACTGATTTCGGAGTTGTTGAATCTGACATTGGTCATTCACCTTAAGGTTGATCGAGGCAATTTGGCTGGCGGTATTTGGTTTCGTCTGGCTCACCTAGACAACTAGCTGCAACAAGCGGAGGTCTTCTTCGCCGGTAAAGAAGTGCCGCTCCAGCAACGAGAACTACTCCGGCAGCCAGGTAACTGATCGAGTGTGGAGGTATCCAGATATTGAGTCGGCTAAAGAACTCACTAGAACGTCTAGAGAGTGCGATTCCGACGAAGAAACTTAGTCCTGCAAATAGAGCAAGTGTCTGGCTGCGGGCTGCAAATCCAGCAATGCAGGTAATCACCGCCACAGATAAAAGGTGGGAAAGCTGACTTGGAAGACCCAATTGGTCAGAAGCCAAAAACACAAACACGCCGACAAGACCGGCAAGTAAGTAAGTAACGGTGAAAGTTCGCAATCGACCACGGGAGCGCTGACAAAGGATCGACAACAAAACACTCGAAATGATACCGATCACCCAGAACCAAGGCGAGTTTCCGATCGACCAGATAACCGGGAATTTCCCGGAAAACGAAATGGAAATAGGACCACGAATTGGAACGCCTTGCGATGTGAGTGCAATAATGTTCGTGCCGGAGTGGCTGACTATACACGTAATGGGTTTCGGTGTTCCGGTCATTAGCCAGCAGCTCTGGATGACTTGTTTGGTGCTAAGCAGCGGTGTGCCCAGGATTGTTAGGATTCCCAATGCGGCAGGTAGCAGCCAGATCCTTTGCTGAAGAATTCGAGCTCGCCTTCTGAGTAAAGCGATCATGGTTAGCACATCGGCTGCCGATTCTTCGCCACAGTTATCTATAAGAATCATAATATCCTGCTCGGCCACAACGGTTAGTCTATACTACAGAGTACTCCAAGGAAACAATTGAGGCTAAGATTTAAAGTTGCCCGAATCGGGAGGAAAGATATTGATTAGACGGCAGATGAGAATCATGATTATGTCCCTGGCTGTCGGGGGCACTCTGTCCGCTTGTGGTAGTTCCTCTGCGGCAGTCAGTACCCACTCCACGTGCTCGTCAGTTGCAACGGTCACTTCCCACGGCAAGGGGAGTGCTTCTGGAACACCTGACATGGCTACCGTTGATCTTGCGGTTCAGACGCAGAACAGTACCGCTTCTGCCGCCCTTAGCCAAAACTCTAGCGATACCAATAGCCTTGTCAAGGCTCTCTTGGCTGATGGAATCTCTAAAAGTGACGTTCAAACTTCGGGTCTTTCACTTCAGGGACTTTATGGAGGATCAACTCCAGCTGTCACTGGATATCAAGCCACAAATACCGTAACTGTACAAATATCCAGCATAAGTTCAACCGGGACAGTTATTGACTCTGCGGCCAAAGCAGCTGGAAACTCAATCCGAATAAACCAAATTGCGTTTTCAGTGAAAGACACTTCAGCGCTGTTCGATCAAGCAAGGGCTGCAGCAGTTAGTCAAGCTGCCACGGAGGCAAAAGCTATGGCCACAGCTGCCGGGAAGCATCTCGGAGCACTATGTTCGCTGAATGATTCTGCTCCGTCATCAGTACCACTAAATACCTCGAGTTTTAGTTCCGCTGCAGGGATACCCTCGTCAGTTCCAATCCAAGCAGGATCCCAGCATGTAAAAGCTACTGTGACTGTGGTATACCAGCTAACCCCCTGAGTCAGAGTCCAGAGGTAACTCTTCTAAACTGATAATGCACGTAAGATTAGAGTTGATTTGTTGGCATATGTGACAACCTAAACCTACTGTTTCACATTTTCAATGAGGGATGCATGAAGCCGCGAAACCCATCGGTATCGGCTTCACACTTTACCTTAGGATCACCGAAATTGTAAGCTGAGAGGGGTGACCAAGATATCCGGCTCGCTGAGTTTGACATTGAGAAATGCCGTTATTGGTTTACTGGTTGTTGTGATCGCATCATGTGGCAATTTGTCGTCCAGTTCCAAACGTGTCCAGGCCACTTCTGAATCAAAGCTTGCTTATATACTTAGAAGCACAGCCTTATTCCCATCTCCAGTCTCAACAGCGCTTGAATACCTAGTGGGCAAGAACTCGCTCCCAGTTTTGGCACCGAACAAAATTCCCACCAGATTGTCTGCCAAAACCTCAACTTGCTGGTAAAGTCTCGGCGATTGATCCGGCCATGGAATAAGGC
>DAHXKX010000030.1 GCA_027366165.1 Actinomycetota bacterium | reverse complement strand
AAGAGCTTGGTCTTACCATGGTCCACATGACCCATGACAGTCACTATTGGCGGACGCAACTCCAACTCATACTGGGCTTCTTCTTCGGATGGGAGCCAACTGCAACGAGTCTTGGCAGAACGGCCAACTACCTCTCCAGTTGCTCAGCCACTTCGATCTAGCGAGGGAACCTCGGCTCACGTTAGGCAGCCGGGTGCATCCAGTGGATCCGTCAGATCTGCTCAAGGCCAGGCTTCTCAAGGTGCAAGAACTGGTCAACGACCTGATGCGCAACGAACCAATAGGGATCGTGGCGATAGGATCAGGTCCAATGAGCGGACAGCTGAGTTGCGCCCTACGAATGGCGGAAGCAGTACAGTCGCGGGTCCCGGAACAGGTTCCGCCTCTGGAGATGCACAGCGGGCTGTGAGACCGCCAATGTCGGCGAGTGGGCGCCCGATCCCACCTCCCCCTGGTGGGCCTCCCAGATCTCTTTCAGGGCGCCCGATCCCACCTCCCCCGGGCGGAGGTGCAAGGTCATCACCGCAGCAGCGGCAAGGTGAGGGCGAGCGGCCACGCACCCAGCAACCCCGTGGACAGGGTGCTGGACAGGCAAGAGAATCAGTGCCCAGACATGGTACCGGGCAGGGAACAGGCCGACCTGGAAACTTTCCGCCCAGGCAGGGACAGAATGTGGGACACCGACCGGGCGGTGCAGGAATGCCGCGGCCTGGTCAGGGAGGAACTCAGCCGCCGAGAACTGGCCAAGGCGGCGTGGAGCGCACTTTTACGCCTCGAACGGGTTCAGGTTTTCCTCCCCGCCAGGGTGGCGGAGGCTTTGGTGGAAGCAGGACTGCTGGTGCAGGAGCGCCCGCCGGATCTTCAGCACCTCCCCGCCAGGGTGGCGGAGGAGGCTACTCGCCGCGAGGTGGGGGTGCGGTTCCACCACCGCCAGTTTCGACTCGGGGTGTTCAAGGGCGTGGTCGTCCTGTTCAGAAGCAGTCAAAGAAGCGCCGGCGTCGAAATGTGGAGGAGTTGGAGCCGACTCAGCTGACAACATATGTTGCCTCAAATGCGCCGATTCCCACTGGTGAGGTCATCATAGAGCGCGGCAGTTCGGCACAGGAGGTCGGTCCCAAGCTAAACAGAACCGCTGGGGACGTGGTTAGATTTCTTTTCCTTCAGGGTGAGGCGGTTACCGCCACCCAGTCGCTGTCTGACGACATGATTGAACTTTTTGCTGCAGAACTGGGAGCAAGTATCAAGTTGGTTGACGCAGGCCAAGAGCAAGAGGCCGAACTTCAAGCCAAGTACTTTGAAGACTCCGAAGAGGAAGCCCAGTATGAGTTGGAGTTGCGTCCGCCAATAGTGACTGTCATGGGTCATGTGGACCATGGTAAGACCAAGCTCTTAGACCGGATCAGAGAGTCAAACGTAGTGGCTGGTGAAGCCGGGGGAATTACTCAGCACATTGGAGCCTATAGAGCCGAAGTCAACGGAAGGTACGTCACTTTCATTGACACACCTGGTCACGAGGCATTTACTGCCATGCGTGCCCGCGGTGCGCAGGTCACCGACATTGTTGTTCTCGTTGTGGCGGCGGATGATGGTGTCATGCCTCAAACAGTTGAGGCAATCAACCATGCCAAGGCGGCGGGAGTTCCGATTGTCGTTGCGATCAACAAGATTGACCGCGAAAATGCTGATCCAGTCCGTGTCCAGCAACAGCTGTCGGAGCTTGGATTAGTTCCGGAGGCCTGGGGCGGTGACACGATCATGGTTGAGATTTCTGCGCTTCAAAATATCGGGATAACCGATCTCTTGGAGCACCTGGCTGTGCTTGCTGAGGTTATGGAACTTTCTTCGACTCCAAATGGAAGGGCACGTGGAGTGGTCCTCGAGGCCAATCTTGACGTTGGGCGGGGTCCAGTGGCGACAGTGATTGTCCTGCGCGGAACTCTGCATGTCGGGGACCCAATAGTTGCAGGTCCGGCATGGGGAAGAGTTAAGGCTCTGATCGACTATACCGGCCAAAATGTCAAGGAAGCTGGTCCTTCGGTACCGGTGCAGATACTTGGATTCTCGGAAGTTCCTTCTGCTGGAGATGACTTCAGGGAGACCAACGACTTGGCAACTGCCAGGATGATTGGTGAGTCGAGGGCGCAACGGCTGAGAATGGCCGGCTATGCGAACCTAGCAGCTGCCACACCTGGTGCCAAGCTGGAGGATCTGTTCGAGCAGATCCAGCGTGGCGAGACTGCGACACTGAACTTGATAGTCAAGGCGGATGTCCAGGGTTCACTGGAGGCAATTGTCGAGTCATTGCGCAAGCTCGAGCGGCCGGAGGTCAAGCTCGCGTTTATACACCGCGCGGTCGGTGGAATTACCGAGAATGATGTTGTCCTGGCTACTGCGTCCAACGCAACGATAATTGGATTCAACGTGCGACCTGATAGGCGTGCGAGGGAGTTGGCGGAAGCCAACGATGTCGAGATCCGCAACTATGAGATCATTTACAAGGTGATCGAGGATATCGAGTCCGCGATGGTTGGCATGTTGGCGCCGGAATATGAGGAAGTCGTAACCGGTGATGCAGAAGTGCGTGAAGTGTTCAGAGTGCCCAAGGTAGGCGCGGTTGCAGGATGTTACGTGCGTAACGGTGCAATAACAAGGGGATCCAAGGTCCGCTTCCTCCGTGATGGCGTGGTTATCTGGAAGGGTACTATTACCTCGCTAAGGCGTTTCAAGGAGGATGCCCGTGAGGTTCAATCCGGCTTTGAGTGCGGCATAGGCCTCTCTGACTTTCAGGATCTGCGTTCGGGCGACGTCATCGAAACCTTTGAGGATCGAGAGATACCTAGGTCATAACCACCACCAGCTTACGAATGCCAGCGGAAAGAAGGTATTTTAAGTGGCAGTGTCTCGGCGTGGGAGTGGTCGGAATGCCCCAAAATATCCCCGTGCAGCCAGAGTGAATCAATTGCTTCAGGAAGTGATAGCTGAAGCAATTGAGGAGTATTCCCAAGATGATGTCCGTCTGGAACTGACAACCGTTACCTCGGTTGAAACAGCTTCGGATCTCGCCACCGCAACAGTGTTTGTCGCCGACCTAAACAGCGAAAATGCTGGTGCGCTGGAAGAGTATAGGAAGAAGATTCAGAGTGCGATTGCGTCGCAGGTGAGGATGAAACGAACACCTCACCTGCGTTTTGCCCAGGATGAGGGGATAGCGCATGGCGGAAGAATCGAAGAGATCCTAAGAAAACTGACCCAGCCAGAGTCCAAAGACGATGGTGGCGATTGAGAATCGGGCGTAAAGGTGATTAGAGGACTGGTTCTCATCGATAAGCCGGCCGGATTGACGTCGCATGATGTGATTGCCCGTTTGAGAAAAATTTACGGTCAAAAGAGGATCGGCCATGCCGGAACCCTGGATCCTGAGGCGACCGGCCTATTGGTTGTCGCGCTTGGGAACATCACCCGGTTGCTAGACCACTTCCAGGCCAAAACCAAGAAGTACAGCGGTGAGGTAGTTTTCGGAATTGAAACCGACAGCTATGATTCCACCGGTGCCGTGGTTTCGAAAGTTGAGGTTCCTAGCTTGGATCTTGGTCTTTTAGGGCGAACAATTGCTGGGATGCATGGCGAAATCAGTCAGTTACCACCTGTTGTCTCGGCTCTCAAAGTTGATGGCAAGAGGTTATATCAGTACCATCGGGAATCACTCGCGGTTGAGATTAAACCCAGGAATATTCACATTAACTCTCTTTCATTTTCGCAAGCTGACGAGCCGAATGTGATTCGTATCGAGGTCGTATGCGGCGCTGGTACGTATATTCGATCCATAGCTCATGATCTTGGCCAGGCTCTTGGAGTCGGTGCCCATCTACGAAACCTGAGACGATTGCAGTCGGGGAGCTTTAGTGTTGACGAGGCCAGGTCAATCGAGGACATCGGTAACGATACAACGATGCACCCAGCTTCAGCACTTCGAGATTTCACAGTAGTTGGACTCGGCGGTTCTCTGGTATCAAGAGCGAGAGATGGATCAAAGGTGGTGCTTGAGGGCATGACAAGTGACCAGGTGGTTCTTTTCGATGCTGGTCAGGGACTGTTGACGGAGTGGGGGCAACTCGTTGGTCTGTACAAAAGACATTCGGGTGACGTATATGAGCCGAGCGTTATTTTGCCTGCGATCAACTAGTTTCGTCCATAATGAAAGTATTCACAGACGCTAATCCCAGTGAATTTCCAAACGGATCGGTTGTGACGATTGGCGCTTATGACGGGGTGCATCTTGGGCATAGATACTTGATTGCGCAGACTATTGACCTCGCCGACAGGCTCGGGGCCAGTTCAGTGGTAGTGACTTTTGACCGGCATCCGGCCTCGGTGGTGCGACCGGGCTCAGCCCCGCTCCTGCTTAGTGATTTGAGCCAGAAACTCGATTGTTTGAGCGACACTGGTGTGGACTATGTATGTGTTGTGACCTTCGACGAGAGGAGGGCCAATGAAAGCGCGATCGATTTCGTTGAGGAGTTTCTGGTCGGTGAGCTTCACGTCAAGATGGTGGTTGTCGGCAGCGACTTTCACTTCGGGCACAACCGGCTAGGAAATGTCGGGCTTCTCGAGGAACTTGGGGAAAAGCATGGTTTTGGTGTGTTGGGTGCCCCGCTGAAGTCTTCGGGACAGGGCGGTGATGACGTGCTTTCATCGACACTGATCCGTCATCTCATCGCCGCCGGTGAGATGGAGAGGGCCAGCCAGTACTTGGGCCGGCTCTACGAGTTGAGGGGGAAGGTGGGCCATGGAGATAGCAGGGGCGGAAATGAATTGGGGTATCCAACCGCAAACGTTTCCTTCAGCAGTCTGATGGCGACCCCCCCGGATGGAATATATGCAGGTTGGGTGGTGCTTGAAAATGATGAACAATACGGCGCGGCGATCTCTCTAGGTACGCGCCCTACGTATTACCCAAGCGGGGGAGAGCGTCTCTTGGAGGCATATATCCTTGGATTCGATAGCGATCTGTACGGCCAAGACATTAGGGTGCTATTCGGTAAGAAGATCCGTGACCAGGAACGATTCAGCACTAGCGATGAGCTGATAGCTAAAATTACTGAAGATATTGCTCGGGTGGAGCTGTTCTGTGCCGGGCGCAGCTTGTAGACGATGCAAGTCCTACTAGTATCTCAATGCTTGATTACAAAGGACGTTAGGAGCAGAACCCTATTCGGGTACTCTCACATAGGTCTAGAGGACAAAGGTTTGAATGCAAAATAAAGAAGCAATTATCACGGAATACCGCCTGCACGAGTCCGATACTGGATCTCCTGAAGTTCAGATCGCAATACTCACTAATCGTATCACCCACTTGACAGAGCACTTGAAGATGCACAAGGGTGATCACCACACCCGCCACGGCCTGATGAAGCTCATCGGGCACAGGCGCAGGCTACTGGACTACGTGAAAGACAAGGATGTCGAGCGCTATCGTGCGCTGATCGGCCGCCTGGGTATTCGAAGGTAACGTTGCTGGTTTTGTGATTAAGGCCCACCTCCAAAATGGGGAGTGGGCCTTAAGAGTTTTTGAGCATTTGTGAGTAGCTACACTGGAACAAAGGAAACAAATTCGTGTTTCCCTTGATGTTGAAGATGCAGACTTGGCAGTAGATAAGTAAATAGGACTGCGACTTTGGTACCCAGCTGCCAGTCGCTAGCTCCCAAGAAATTGGTGGTTAGCGACTGGGAACTGCCGAGGTCGCCAAAAAATTAAGGAGACAAATGGCTGAGGCCGTTGTCGTATCGTCCCAGTTGACTGGGACGGACAAAACCCTTTCATTTGAGGCGGGGAAACTTGCCTTACAGGCAGATGGAGCTGTTGTAGGTCGCATTGGTGACACAATGGTGCTGGCAACCGCCACGGCTTCAAAGACGGTTAAAGAGGGGATCGACTTTTTCCCACTGACAGTCGACATTGAAGAGCGAATGTATGCGGTGGGTCGCATTCCGGGTTCATTTTTCAGGCGTGAAGGTAGGGCCACGGATGCTGCGACGCTGACATCACGTCTGATCGACCGTCCGATCAGACCCTGTTTTGCGGATGATTTTCGCAATGAGGTTCACATTGTTGGTACCATCCTCGGTGCGGACCTGCAAAATCCGCACGACGTGCTGGCAATCAATTCCGCGTCCGCCGCTTTGATGATTTCGGGCATTCCATTCCAGGGACCAATTGGTGCGGTCCGCATCGCCTTTAGCAAAGAGGGGCTTTGGATTCCGCATCCGACCTATCAGGACGGAGATGTTTCCAGTTTCGAGCTTGTTGTAGCAGGGCGTGAGAATGCTGACGGGACCGATGTTGCTGTAATTATGGTCGAGGCTGGAGGAACTGAGTCCAGCTGGATCAACTATCAAGAGGGTGCACCATTGGTCACCGAAGCCATCATTGCGGATGGTCTCGAGCTTGCAAAGACTTGGATAAAGCAGTCGATCGAATTGCAACGCGAGCTTGTGAAGCAGTATGGAAGCAAGCCTTCGATGGAGTACACTCCTCAGGCTGACTACTCTGACGAGGTTTATCAGGCAGTTAAGCAGTTCGGCACCGAGGCGCTTTCGAGTGCCAACGCGGTCCTAGGTAAGTCGGACCGCGACACCAAGCTCGCTGAAGCCGCCGCGGTGATAATGGCAGAGCTTTCCACCCGATTTGAGGGTAATGAAG
>DAHXKX010000077.1 GCA_027366165.1 Actinomycetota bacterium | reverse complement strand
CTCCAAGCGTGGCCTCGAACTGCTCAACTCCTGTATCTTTAGCGGCGGGATCGACCGGCTGGTTGGTTTCACAACAGAGCTTGTCTTCACCCTGCGCGGGTACCTCTCAAAAGACAACCACAAAGGCGGGTATGCCTTCCCCTGTCGCAGTACCAGCAAGGATTTCAACAGACAAGGTGACCTAGACCATGTTGTAACCTATAACCGTCTGAAAGGATCGATGATCCAGAGATCGACCGGTTCACCCACTGCACACAACTTCGAAAGACCCTTGACAACAGCTTCCAACTCCACCTGGCAAGTCGAGGGGAAATACCAAAGTTACCGCTCGAAGTGGAACCGGAAGCAAGCCACCCCTTCAAAAGGAAAAGGAGCCGGCAAAGCCAGAGACTCTTAGAGTCCGGTCAACACAGATAAGACCAGAGAGACCGAGTGGCTAAAGAGCGAAAAGAGAGCAACGCCTAGCAATGCCCAGGTTCTCTGGAGTGGAGTGCCGCCGGCACGCCTCGATTTCATTGGGCGGGTGTTCAAGGCGGTTTGTCGGGAAGGCGGGACTTGAACCCGCGGCCTCAGCGTCCCGAACGCTGCGCGCTACCAAGCTGCGCTACTTCCCGTGACTTGCGTGAGCTATGTATCTAGCTCGTCTAGATACTAGTTGGGATTGAACTCAATTGGCTGGCGCAAATGCTGGGTCTTCAAATCGACCGGATTTGAGAACCGCATTTACGGCTTTCTTGATTTTGAGGGAATCCAGCGGCTTGATGAGAAATCCGTCAGCACCTGATCGTCGGGTCATGAAGACGTCCGCACGTCTATCGAGCAGCACCAGAACTTTCGTCGGGTTGATGCTGTGGGCCTTTTCGCCAAGCCTTATGTCAAGAGTTATCGCGGTGGCACCCATATTTGTGATTTGAAGATCAAGGATCACAAGGTCGGGGCTCTCCTCTTTCAGCAACTCCATTAGCTCGTTGCCTGAGGACAGTTCAACGAGGTCGTAGTCTGGTCGGGCAATGGCTGAACTGACCGAGTTTTTCAGGTTTTGCGAGTCAGAAACTATGTATATCAATGGCACGGTAAAGAACCTACTCTAAATTTGCGAAAATTGCACTTTCAGGGCGAAACTGAGTTTACATACGTCGAAGCGGAATCCACCATGAGCTCGCCAATCTCCTGGATCTCACCGAGAGATCCAATATCATGGGGCAACAGCGGCACCAAAATGTGCCTGTCACCGCTTATGACGTCTGAAAGTCTGGACAGCTGGGTTAGTTCTGCAGATCTTAGCCGGACCAGGAAATCCAGGTTTTCCATGAGTTCCTTTGGCGTCTCCGGTTGAGGATCCGATTCAATTTCTCCGAATGCCGGCGTGACCCGGTTGGAGATGACCAAATCAACTGCCAAGTCGAACTCGTCGAGCCTGGAAGCAAAGTACAGGGCTTCATCGATGGTGTCTTTGTGCGTCCCAGTGACGAGAACGAAAGAGGTGGTGTCCTGCGCCAAGAGATTCTGGACTTCTGCGGCCCTTTCCTTGAATCCGGCTTCCATCCCTTCAAATGCTTGGAAGAACTCAACTGCATCCGATACGACTTGTGCACCAACCACTTTTGAAATTGTTCTTAGCAAGATCCGGGTCGCCAGTGTGACGGGCCGGAAGATACTTTGGGTTGGTGATATGAGCAGCTTGAAAACCCTATTCTCCAAAAAGCCAATCAGCCTCTTTGGGGCATTCAGAAACTCGATGGCGTTTCTTGCTGGCGGAGTGTCTACCACCAGCAAGTCGAATCTGGAATCGGAAGCCAGTTCATGGAGCTTTTCCATGGCCATATATTCCTGGGTGCCGGATAGGTTTTCGGTCAAATTGTGGTAGATGGAGTTGTGAAAGATCTTCTCCACCTGTTCCGGCGAAGTCGCAAACTTCTGTACAAGCTCATCGAAGGTTGAATTCGGATCAAGCATTACTGCCCAAAGATCAAGGTCTGAAGATGTCTGAATCTTCCTTGGGGTGTTGTTGAGCTCACTTATGCCCATGGCGTCGGCTAGTCGCTTTGCGGGATCGATGGTGACTACGCAAACGTGTCTACCGGCTTTGGCCGCCATGTAGCCGAGCGCCGCGGCAGTAGTGGTCTTGCCGACGCCACCAGTACCAATGCAGATGATGACCTTGGAGCTTTCAAGCATGGCAAGGCTCACGGTGTGGCCTTGATCTGGGATCGAATGACGTCGGCAAGGTGGGCGACGTCGCCTTCATTAAGTTCAACCGTAGGTACAAGGGGAATCTCAACTGGGGTGAGAGAGAAGGCTTTGGCGGCAAGTTCTTCAAAGCGAGATTGAGACGCCGCTCTGGCGGCGGTATACCTAGCCGCCCGATATACCGGCGAATGAGGATCAAGTCCCAAAATGTCGTTTTCCCCGCCATTCTTATCGAGCGATGGCAGCATTGAGTTCAGGAACAGCACCCGTGGTTCTATGCCCGAGGTCCTCTTCAGCTGCTCCATGGTTTCGATGCTCTCTTTGACCGGAGTCTCTTCCGCGATGGTGACAAAGGCAACGCCGAGACGCTTCGGGTCGGCCAGCATTTCCAATACCTCCTGGGACTGCTTTTTGAGAGGGCCGGCTGCGGCTATGTCGGCCAATCCCTTGGGGGTTGCGATAAGCCGTAGGAAATGTCCGGATGCAGGCGCATCGAAAATGATCAGGTCGGCGGCTTCGGATTTTTCCATCTGCTTTATCTTTGCAAGCACGAGCAGGTCGGCGATTCCGGGAATTGCTGTGGAAATAATGCTTGCAAGGCCAGTGGATGAGAGGCGCTTTCCAAGCTGTCCCAACCCGTGTTCGTTCAGGTAGCTGATAAGCACCTCACCTGGTTCGAGGGAGCTGAAGCTCAACAGTGGGTCTTCCTTCGCCAGGTTATAGGTGCCTGAAGTTCCCGCGATGACCGCAACCCTTTTCCCTGCCGTGGTTCCGATATCAGCCAGAATCCTCGCCACGGTTGTCCTGCCGGTGCCGCCTTTACCCACTATGACAAGCACTCTCTGGCTGAATAGATCAAAAACTGCAGGTTTGTGGACTTTAGGACCCACGCTGGCCGTTCTTGGCAAATCTAGTCTCCACTCTTGTTAGAAGGGGATCCGGCCAGCTCCTGTAAGGAGTCAACCGATGACGCATATCCGGATAGGCGGATTCAGCATGATTCATTGGCGCTGGCTAATCCACAAAATAGTCATACACCACTAAGACAAAGATTAGGACTGTTATCACGTGGACTGCGGTGCACCAAAGACAGATGTTGTTGATGATGAGGAGCTCGGCCGATATGAGCCACAGGACAAATGCCACGCCCAGGACCATCGATCCAAGCCTTGGGACTCTGAGACGTGCCTGTTGGAATCCCCACGGGGAGTTGATTATGGAAAGATAGATAAAGAAGAGCAGGCCCAATACCGCGACAGGGATTCCCAAAAAATAGGACTGCGCTGAAGTGGTCACCTTGGCACAATTGATGATTCCCGTCGATGGACAGACAAGGATGGAGGAAGAGGTGAAGTGCGCCACCGTCAACGTTATTGCGATCGGTACTCCGAGCAAGCTGAGCCCAAAGATGACATAGCGTATCGGTGTCATTGTGGCAGACTTACGATCCCCAATTATTTCCATGGATTCACTCTACTAAGGATTCCTCAACCCAATAATTACCCTAGGCCCAAATTTCCACACCGGTGTTCCAGCAAAGGTCACGCTGAGCATGCCAAGCCATACTCCCTATCTATTTGATGGCGTTCTCTATTTGCTGAATGTAACTAAGACTACAAACGCTTGCAGGCTGGTTGTTGTCGATCTTGCAAATGGTGGCGGTGAGCACATTAGCGCTTCCAAGTATCGCTTTACCGGGCGTGGAGGAGGTGTTGGAGATGCTCCCCGCAATCGTCTGCATCGACAGTCCTTGCAAGATACCGGGGTTGTAGCTGGCGCCGCCGAGAACGTACTTATTTGCAAAATCCAGAAATGGTATCCCACCGGCCGTCGGGGTGTAGGGGGGATTGTCCCATTTAGAGAGCAGACTGTTCTCCTGCGACGTGGGTGTATCCAGTGAGGTATAGCTGCCGTTAGAGACAATGTTCGTCTGGAGTTCTACTCCAACGAAGCTTATGTATTTTGAGGTGTATCCTGCGCCGTGAAAACTGAAGGTTTGGGTGTTTGGATATACGTCATTCGATGCGGAGGAGGTCGCCCCGAGATTTGTAAAGGTCCCAAATCTTGATAGTGCTGACACGATTGCCCACCTTTGTGCGGCGCAAAAGGGGCAGTAGTCGGCGCCCATGTACAACACCTCAGGAAGCCCATTCTTGACGAGGGACGACGGCCCCTTGATGGCAGACGGTTTTGGCAGCGATGAGTTGTAGCCAATAGCGCTGAAGGCGCTTGCCGGTACTCCGGTTGCGGCGGCGACAACGTCAGCGGGAGCCAGCACCGATGCGGTGCCCTGCGAAGACGACGATTTGTTGATCTTGATCAGGATCAGTGCTGCGACTATAGCCAACACGACGATGACAGAGACAAAGGTGATTATTTGTCCCCGTTGTGTTGAAGCAGCATTCTTCTTTGCCTGTGCCATCTATCCTCCGGCATTTAAGTGAGTTATACCACTGGGCATGTTAGTTAGAGCAATCGCTAACAGCCCAAGAAAACTACCAGCATCCTAGCATCTAACGGATTCCTACCTTTTGTCGATACCGCGTGCGCCGGACTATGTCGCAATTATCGGATTGTCGCCATCATGGCTAGAATTGCCAAGGTCGTGAGAAATGAAATATCACTGAACTTGTTTAAGCGTGAGGTTGGAGGTAGGACCGTCGCCTACTTGTCGGGAGGCGAGGGACCGCCACTACTTTTCTTGCATGGATGGGCAGTGACACCGTACGTGTACAAAGCTGCCTTGGACCTCGCGGCACGGACTGGGAACCGGGTCATCGCGCCTTTTTTGCCGGGGTTTGGCCCATCTGAGTCGTTTGGCGGTTCTTGGCCGTCTCCTCGTGGGCTCAGCGAATGGATCGAGGCCTTTTTGGACGTTTCGGGTGAGGACCGGCCTGCTGTCGTGGCAGGCCATTCACTTGGCGGAGGTATTGCCACCAGTTATGCAGCTCACTTTCCCGGCCAGATCGAGCGGCTGTTCCTTTTGTCTTCAGTAGGTGGTCATGCCACCTCTGCGGAGGGGCTGGCTCAGAGCAGGTCGGCATTGGAGTGGACGCTTTCACTTCCACTGGATCTCCTGGCGTCTGAGGCAAGTTACAGCCATCTGATTTCAATGGTCGGCACGGGAGTGATCCAGTTGCTTCGTGATCCGATCGGTCTCTGGAGACTTTCACGGGTTGCGCGGAATTATCCGCTTTATAGTGAGATTGAACGTATCCTTGACTCTCGTGCAAGGGTTTTTGTGATTGGGGCGCTTGGCGACAGAGTGATAACCCAGGATGCTGTCATGAAGTTGGCCACCTACGCATCGGTGGAGCCGATCTGGGTATCGGGGACTCACAGCTGGATCAGCACCCATCCGCACAAGTTCGTCGAGGTGCTGACTACTTATCGGTGAATTCGCGGATCAGTGCAGGACCAGGTTTTCGGAGGTCGCCGTTTCGTCTGGTGAATCCCTTGGCGTCTAGGTGGCCGACCAGGGCCAGAAGATACTTTCGCGAAGTGTCCAGCTCATCTCTTAGTTCTGATATGGTAAATCCCGCATCATTTCTCTGTGAGAGTTCCCATATTGCCGCCTTGGCCCTTGAAAGCGCAGCGGGAGCAAAGTAGATACCGTCGCAGTCGATCACCAGTTCCTGCCGCACCAGTTCTCTCATTTGTTGACGGTCTATCCCGTCAGGGGCCGGAGGCTTGAAAAGCGACTGCTCCAACACCTTTATGTACGGGTGACTTGCGAGGGTGTCTCTGATCTGGCCGAACTTCAAGCTGTACACCCGCGATGACTCGATGGTCAGGTCAGCAATGTCATGGAGCACAGCCCGGGAGAATTCATCGAGTTCCGAAAGCTCGAAACCCAGTTCACCTGCTTTGCTGGCCCTGTCGTTGAGTTGCTTAGTGATTGTGGATCGCAAGGATTCGGACACGACGTATCGGTCACCGAGGTTCGCAGGCACCGACTCTCCGGTCATCCTGTAAAGAAGCTTGGTGTTCAAGACGCCGTGTTCTTCGATGATGCTGGAGATGTCTCCTGAAGTGTCCGCTTTGGCCAATGATGTAAGGGGGTTCACATTCACCACCTCACCTCCGGCGACCGTCTCCTGACGCCCCAGTTCCCGGAGGATGAAACGGTCCCCTTTGCTTAGGGGAACCAGGGAATTGAGATGGACACGAATGCTTCCGTTCTCACCGGGTTTGATCTCGGGGCCGCCAAGAACGTTGATCTTTACCAGGTAATCGCCGGAGCCGACGTAGATGGCGTATGCGCCTTTCTTGGAGACTGCGTGGGAGAGGTTGGAAAGTACCTTTATAGTCGCATCGAAGGTCGAAGTGGCACACCACTGATCCGGATCGATCAGGACGTCGCCTCGTGAGATCTGTTCTGAGGCTATTCCAAGGAGATTCAGGGCCAGCCGCCGCCCAGGGTCGGCTTCGCTCAGCTTTTTACCGTGGGATTGAAGCCCTCGAACCCGCACTTTGGAACTCGTCCCATCGGCACTCTCCAGGAAATCTCTGCTGAGATTGGATACTGTGACGTTCCAAGCCTTGCCGGAGGAGTGGAAGATCGCCAATTCCTGTTCGAGCCTGATGGCGCCTCCTGTCAGAGTGCCTGTAACAACTGTTCCCGAGCCTCTGGACGAAAACACTCTGTCAATCCATAGTCTGGGACGGTTGAGGTTGCGGGCACTCGGAGTCTTGGCCAGCAGGCGCTCAATTTCAGCGATGAGTTCATCAATACCACGTCGGGAAAGCGAGTCCACGGCAATGACCGGGGCGCCTTCTAGAAAGGTGCCGGATACCTTGTCCTGGATCTCCATTCGTGCCAGTTCCAACCACTCGTCGTCAACCAGGTCCACCTTGGTCAGGGCAATGATTCCACTCTTGGTGCCCAGCAGGTCCAATATCCGCAGATGTTCTTCGCTTTGCGGTTTCCAGACTTCGTTTGCGGCAACTACAAAGATGACGCCATCGATGGCTCCGACGCCGGCCAGCATGTTTTTTATGAACCGGATATGGCCGGGAACGTCGACCAGCGACAGCTCCCTGCCCGATGGAAGGAGCAGATGCGCGAAGCCCAGGTCGATAGTCAGGCCCCGTTCTTTCTCCTCTTTCCAGCGGTCCGGGTCTGTTCCGGTAAGCGCAAGTATTAGAGACGACTTTCCGTGGTCGACATGGCCGGCGGTGGATAACACGTGCATCGATCTTCCCTCCCTCCTTTGGGAAAAATTGGACTGGTGAGGTGGACGCTAATCAAGATCCCGCAGAGAATTTTGCAAATAGCCGTCGTCATTGGCGTCGACAGTTCTGAGGTCGATCACGGTATCTGAACCTTGCATCCTTGCAATCACCGGCGTTCTCAGTCCGCGGAGTTTCTTAGTGAGGTCTCCCTTGAGGGCGATTCCGAATGAATCAATCTCCTGTCCGGGTAATGATCCGCCTCCGATGGTCGCGCCTAGGGGCGTCACCCGTCCCACTCCAAGATTTTCTGCCCGGATTCTGAGCTCTTCCGCACTGGTCTTGGCCATCTTCCAGATGGGAAGTTCATCAGCCCGGTTGTCCAGATACGCAAAGGCGGTCTCGCTTAGTGCCTCTAGAACCAGGTTGCCAGGGCGCAGCGCCCGATAGAGGGGATGCCGCGCGCACGCCTCGACCATTTCCGTTTTCCCGGCAATGATCCCCGCCTGTGGTCCTCCCATGAGCTTGTCACCCGAGAATGTAATCAGGTCGGCTCCCGATTCGAGAGTCTGTTTTGCTCCGGGTTCATCTCTTAGCCATGCGGGCTTTGGCCATCCGAGCCAAGGTGCCGATTCGTCCAGCAGCCCGGATCCGATGTCGAACACGATGGGCACTCCGAGGGTTTTCAGCTTTTCTGCGGATACGCTTTCGGTGAAACCGGTCATCTTGTAGTTGGAGCTGTGAACCTTCAGTATCAGTTTGACACCGGAGTCTTTCACTGCAGCTTCGTAGTCTTTGAGGCGAGTCTTGTTGGTGGTACCGACCTCGACCAGGTGTGCGCCTGCGGATGTGAGTACTTCGGGTATGCGGAATCCGCCCCC
>DAHXKX010000105.1 GCA_027366165.1 Actinomycetota bacterium | reverse complement strand
AGTATCGGGAGGGGTCGCAAGAAATTGGTCCTAAACTCAATCCGGGCTATCACTAATGTGGCGAGTTTTTCATCGGAGATCTTGATTCTTCGAGCATGAGTATTTTCATCAAGAACCGCCTTTGTAGGCACTGCTTCGTAGGTTGTTGTGTTGCCAATCAAATTGGCGATGATTTCGTCGCGGCTGGAGGACGCCCTTTCCAATCGGCGGTGATATTACACAACACGGGATGATCAGTCTTGTTTAACTCACTGGTTCCTAGACAGAAGTGGCTGGCCTCGATCGAGAATTGGATGTTTTCTGCCATTTTTTGGAACTCGTTGCGCCACATATGGAATTGACAGTGCTGACTTCCACCGCCATTAATGAATACAAGCTGACGTCGTGCGTCCCGATAGACAGTTTCACTCATTTAGCGCCACCAGCGTCGGATGCTTTCCGCCAAAAACTCGGCCCTCTCGCGATCAATGCCGACGCTTTTCCAACCTTGGAAAGTTGTTAGGTTTTAGACTCCAAAGGGTGCGAATATGCCAAGGTTGAGATCGATAAAGTCATCGAAACTAGCTTCCTGTGGCGTCCCAATAGTTTTTGCCTACATTCTTGAAGGCGCCGATCAGCTCCTTCTCCTTGATATCTACTGAGATGGCCGGATCCCGTCTATCCTCCTACCCGCCAACGGTCTTCGCTATGTGCGGACTGGGTATCGCGGTACTCATTGTTTGCACCATCTCGAGTCTTGCGTGTCGATTGCAGACAGTGGTCCATCTGGCCAACTATGTCACAGACGGTTCGCTGGCTTGCATCGTGGCCTTGCCGCTTGAGTTCCTCTGAAGGTCGGCAGAAACACTTGGTGGTACGACGCCGCAGAGGCGAAATAGGATAATTGGGCGATGTGGGTTCTATCAGTGAGTCAAGCGCATTCAGCAAGCCGGCATCCTTAGGACCAATTTCTTGCGACCCCTCCCGATACTCAGGGTCTGAGGTCACTTGTATTTCGCGCGGCTGGTGCTGGCATCTTCAGTTCTAAGAGACCAGTATTGGTCGTCGTTTGCGGCATTTGAACTGCCTTGGCAACCATTCTTACCCCGCCGAGTCCAAATCCGCAGGTTTAGATTGCCGCCCAAGTCCGCAACGCAGTTTCAACCAATAAACCAGATAGCGCCTGATATTTGGCTCCTATCATTCCGATTTTGGTCATAGTTCCATGATTTTAGAAATCGTAGCGCTGTCCACATCGTTAGTACTTGACGCCTAAAGGGCCTCGTCTGTGCCAATCTGTTCGTTATTATTGTGACAAACGTTCAATTATAAGATTCTTGCAATACTCCCGGCTTTCCGGCGAATGTCGAGATGTCTATAAGGATAAGGAGCTGAGGGTGCTAGTACTGAGCAATGACGATGTCAAGTCTGTTCTTGGAATGAAGGAGACTATTTCTGCTCTCCGAATGGGATATGACGATCTCAAGAATGGAGAGGCAACGTATGGACCACGAATTGACTACTATCTACCCACCGGCCGCAATGATGACTACCACCAATGGGGCAACATGGTCGGTGCCTGTGCGAGTTTTGGTGTGATGGCAGTTCGGATGAAGTCGGATGTGGCTTCTTGGCCAGACGGTAAGACCCAGGAGAAGTATGCAGTTAGGCCTGGTCTGTTTTGTGGTTTGATAATGCTTTTCAGCAGTACAGATGGAGCTCCGCTTGCAATCATTCAAGATGGCTATCTTCAACACATGCGTGTTGGGGGCGCAATGGGTATCGGGGTCGATCTTTTGGCCAGAAAGGATGCTACCAGCGTTGGCATGCTTGGTTCGGGCGGCATGGCACGTTCGTTTCTCGAATCCTTTGTTCAGGTGAGACCGGTGGAAAAAGTCAGGATATTCAGTCCAACGAAGGTAAACAGAGACAACTATGCAAAGGAAATGTCAGAAGAGCTTGGAATTGCCGTCGAAGCGGTCGACAGCCCGGAGGAAGCAGTGCGCGACGCCCTGATTGTGTCAACGGCGACAGACTCGATGGTTCCCACCTTTGATCCGGATTGGTTGTCGCCTGGCGCGCACGTTGTTTGTGTCACCCGACGGGAACTCGGAGCGGAACTCCTCTCGCGTGCGGATCTCATCGTTCAACTTGGGATAAACACAGTCCCCTACGGCACCCCTGTTCCGATGATGGAATGGAAGGCGGGGGGATATGCTTCATATGTTGCAGGCAAAGCCGAAGATCGGGCCCGCGTCCCTGGTACCCGTGCGGAATCAACGGGCGTCTATCCTACAATGCTCGATCTGGAAACGGGAAAGGTTTCTGGTCGCACTTCAGATGACCAGGTAACTCTCTTTGTCGGCACTGGCACTCAGGGACTTCAGTTTGCATCAGTTGGTGGGATGGCATACCAGGAGGCCAAGAAGCGCGGTCTTGGTCATGAACTCCCATTGGACTGGTTTCTTCAAGACATTCGGGCTTGAAATTCTGACCGGCTGAATGACTTCAGTTTCCTGAAGGTATTTTAGGAAAGTCCAATTTGCAGCAAATGCCATAACGGTACTAAGCAAGGCTTTGTCCGCAAAGCCGGAACGTGTTGGGAGCTTATGGCCCACATTTTCCGAATCGGTGATTGAAAGCTGATTGGCAAAAAGGAGCGTCCACTTTTTCGGCCTTAAAAGCAGACACTGTCGCGTGTTTCTGTGGTCACGCCTCCAGGACACTTGGGTGAAACAATTTGGATGGATGCAATCGCTGGCTTATGAGCCCCTGATCATGTGACTGTTCGATAAACCAAGCCAGGTTATCCAGGTTCAGTTCCAGGCCATTGGGCCATATGTCGTGGCTTAGGATCTCTTGTTGTCTTTCCAGCGCTTGCCGGCCCCAGGCAAGAATTGACCAGTTTGGATCGTCCCAGCGTTCTCTGGCCATGCGTGAGGAACGCTCAAAAGCTTCAAATACTGCCTGCGCCAGCCCTGGCGACTTGTTCAGTACCTTATCCCGAAAGACCACCACGTGCATGATTGGAAAATAACCGTACTGTCTGAAGTAACGGGCTTCCTCGGCAGCAGGATCCTTGATTAGTCGGACTAGCTGCGTATTCTGCAGAAACGAATGCGTTGGATGCGGTATCATAATGGCCTCCAAGCTTCCGGCCATAATCGCATCGACAAGGTTCTCCCCAGGCGGCAACCGTTCCAGCTTCGCCATCGGATCGTGTCTGAAAGTCCGGGTTTCATCTCTCTGAGTCACCCAGATAATCTCTCTCCACGGAATACCGTAGACTCGGTTCAAGTCCGCCTTGGCCAGTACAGATAGGGTCGTCTGGAATGTGTTTAGACCGACACGCCTACCCCTTAGATCCTGGGGGATGGAGATGCCGGAGTCCTTACGGATCCACATCTGAGACATGCTGAACAAACGACGGGGAAATACCGGAATGGCGGTAAAGGGAGCACCCTGGTCCTTGGCTATCAGATATGAGGACAAGGATACCTCGGCGATATCGAATTCCTCTCCGTTCAGCATTCGTTCATGGCGGCGAGATCCAAAGCGGGTAGTTTCGGTTTGTCCAACGTCCATGACATTAAGTGGAATGCCGGGGACGGTCACTGCGCCTTCGATCAGAGGCGCATGGCGGTCATAATGGGAAATGGCCAAGGTGAGCGGACCATTGAAATGCTGCACTGGAGATTTACTAGAAATTGGCGTCATTTTATATACTCCACATTCAGGTAGCGCATTGTTATGATTACAGCCGCCAATCCGATGGGCGCTGGAATAAGGAGACAATATCATCTAGAACGCGAAGGTCTATTCGTTGGAGACTTGGCTCGATTGGCTACCCCGGATGGCAACTTAGAGCACTTTTATGGATTCCGTTTGAATGCTCAGGTTCTGAAGTACCGTAGTGTGGTCAAAGGCGACTATCAAGAGGAGTTTCTTTTGAAGACCGCTACCTGAGAATGAATCGAGTTGAAAGGCAAACTCCTTCCGAGGAAGCCCCCACATGTATTTGCGCTGGGCGAGACGGGGACAAATCCCATCTGCACAAGAACGGAGGTATTCGACTGGGTGAAACAGATGTTGCTATGAAATGTCTACCTCCCGCGACTCTGCTTTCCAACTTACCAAACCCCGAGCAATGTGCCTATGTATTGCCTGAAGATGAGCGTAATCAAACTCTCTTGGACCGGAATTGCGGCGACTAGCTATCGTTAGCTTGCAGCTTTGCGGTCACTTTAATCTCTTGCAAGAGCCCCTGGATGGAGATGGTTTCAGGCTAAGATTGCGGCAACCTTTCCAGAACTGATTGGTTAGGGACTTCCATGTATTTTCCCCTGGTTCCTCTGACAGCTATTAGGTCAGCGGTCACGCTGTAAGAGATGAGACCTCATGTGACCTGCGCCAGAGCTTACTGACCCCCGCACTGCAGCCTCGGTAATCAACTTTTGGGGAGCCGGGCACCAAATTGCTGAGAAGTCTCTAACCACCAAGGGTATCTTTTGTTCCTTGATCAGGCGGGACAAGAAGCCCGGGGCACCGATTCGCCTTGTTGAACGTCCTGTGCGACTGCAATACTTCTCCGCCTGGGTTGTGGCGCGAGGGATTTTAGGTTGTCAATGCCCCAACGATGGCAGAAATTCCCAAACTCTTCCCCATCGTAACCATGAGCAGCGTATAGAAGCACGATAGGCTTCAACGCGTCAACAAGTCCTTCAGTGCCGACGTCGGTGGCGAATACTTCGCCGAGACGATTGCCTGCCCTGTCGGCACATAAATAGATGTCATAGGACCGCTTTGACCGGCCCACAATGCCAATTTCACCGAGGTAAGGCCGGGCGCATCCATTCGGACAGCCAGTCATCCGTATCTCGATGTTGAGGTGTGAAAGGCTCAGGTCCTCGAGGAGCCGGTTAAGGGACTGGAGAAATGTTGGAAGAAACCTCTCTGACTCGGTCAGCGCGAGGCCGCACGTGGGTAACGCGGGGCATGCAAATGCTGAACGCGATATTCCAGTGTAGTCCTCCGCAGGTTTGACCCGAAAGGAGTCCAGCATGGCGAGGATTTCATTACGTGCGATCCTAGGGATATGGGTGAGAATAACGTCCTCTTTAGCCGTGAATCGCACTGAAAGATTGAACTTGGTAACCAATTCTCTGATGGCAGTCCTATACGCTCCGCCAGCCGTATCTGCAATTCGGCCACTCGGTACTTTTATGCCATAGGCGAGGTGCTCTTCGGACTGCTCGATCCAGCCCAGATGATCGCAGCTGTTGGGAAACTCGAAATGGTCGAGCCTATTGAGCACGAAACCTGTCCGCCCCTCGACCTCCTTGCGCAACTTGTCAGTGCCCCACTCCTCAACCAGATACTTGAATCTCGCATGTGAGCGGTCAGAGCGGTTACCATGATCACGCTGAATTGAAATAATTGCTTCAATTATTTCCAATAGATCCCGTCTTGGTACCGATGTCAAAGCCTTTGCTAACAAAGGCTTTGTTGTGTCGTCAGAATACGATCGTCCCAAGCCACCTCCGACTAAAATGTGAATCAAGTTGGCATCGTGTTCGTCAATAACGAGAGCAAGGTCGCACGATAACACATCAATGCAGTTGTCCAAAGTTGTCGTAATGCCAATCTTGAATTTACGCGGAAGGTAGGATGCGCCATACAGTGGTTCATTAGGGCCGACTGACCCGACCGCCTGGTTGCTAGCGATTTTTTCTCCATCCATCCAAATCTCGTAATATGCGTTTGATGCAGGTTTGAAGCGCTTCGATACTTGATCGGCGAGTCCACCGAGGTCTAACAACTCGACCTCCGGTGCCGGAGTGGGGCAGGCGGTGACGTTTCTGACTACATCGCCACACCCACCGTAAGTCGAAATGAGCACCGCGTTAACTTTTCGAACAAGTGCTTTAATGTTTTGCTTGGTCACGAAGTGGAACTGGATTCCTTGTCGCGTGGTGACCCTGAGGGTTCGATTTCCGAATGCGTCGGCGAGCTTGTCAGCTGCCAGGTACTGTTCCGGCAACAGTCTTCCTCCCGGAATCGCCAGGCGTATCATGCAAATATGTTCGACGTCTAGTCCGACTCGTTTTCTGTCAGCTCTTACATCTCGATTATCCTGGTTATAGATCCCATGGAATTTCAATAGCTGTTCAGATTCGCCGGAAAAATTGGGCAGACTGTTGGAAAGTTCTTCAATGATGTTTCCCCGCAATCCATTGCTGGCCTGTTTTATCAGTTCCACTTTCGATTCTGAGGTTTGGTCCTGCAACGTCTTGTTAGTCATATTCTCCTCCTGTCGCCGACGTGCTTAACGAAAAATGTAGAAATGGTTTAAGGCGATTCCGCGCGTTTGGCTTTTCGGAATGCCCTAGTTGGTGTCACCTTTGGTATGCGCGTCTCAGTACCTCTGCAACTTCAGGGCGCGAAAATTCAGGTGGCAAATCTTGGCCGTTTGCCAGTAGTTCACGCACTTTAGTGCCTGAGAGCGACACGTGGAATTCCGGTCCGTGAGGGCACGTTCTTTTTGACGCCACCTGGCTGCAAACAGAGCAATAGAAACTATGTTCAAATTTCAAAATATGGATATGGAGTTCTTCCGGATCGATCGTGTCAAAAATCTCTTGAGCTGCATAGGTCGAATAGTAATTTCCCACTCCGGCATGATCTCGCCCCACAATGAAGTGTGTGCATCCATAGTTCTTTCGCGAAATGGCATGGAGGATCGCCTCCTTGGGTCCCGCGTAGCGCATCGCAGCTGGGTAAACGCCGAGAAGAGTCCTATCACTAGGGTAGTACCGGTCGAGCAGTACGGAATATGCGGCCATGCGCGTAGGCACTGGCACATCGTCACTTTTCGTCTGGCCCACAAGCGGGTTTAAGAAAAGGCCATCCACTACCTCAAGAGCAACCTTGTGAAGATATTCGTGGGCTCTGTGCACGGGATTGCGGGTCTGAAATGCAGCCACCGACTTCCATTTCCGCTCTCCGAAGGCCTTCCTCGTCTGGGCCGGGGTTAAATTTTCCGGCCCATCGTATCCGAGTATGGTTTCATGAAGCGAGAGCGTGCCAGTAATAGCCCTATTCCCGCCTGAATAGAGTAGTTTGACGCCAGGATGGTCCTCTGAAGTGGTTCCATATATTTTCGAGGCCTCCAATTCGAGATCGAGCTCGAAGATGTCATCGATTTCAAGCGTTGCTACTTGTTCAAGATTATGGGTCAGTTCAAGGTACTTTACGTTTGGGTCTATCTGCTCCGAGCGAAACTGGAAGACTATCGGTATCGGCCAGAGCGTGCCGTCTGTCAAATGCATCGATTCGATGACTGAAAAGTAATCTGACTTGCCCATGAAAGTTTCAAGCGGCGAATATGCACCTATTGCGATCATTTCCAGATCTGCATATTGACGCGGCGTAAGTTCCCAGTGGACCGCATGGGCACGTTTACGCCGAGGAACGACTGAAAGTTCCTTTAGTGTCCCGCCGTGTGGGGTATTTAGATCTCGTGAAGTCATGAATGAATTTTCCCCTTTTGTCATGTGTGGCCGATGGCCACTGCAAATCCGGCCGGTGATTCGTGCATTTCAAAGAACCTGCCAGGTTGAGTTACTGTGATCCGAGTGTGCCCCATAGGCCACATTCGGTTCTCCCCTGCCCAAAGAATCGCCCGGATCGCTGGTCATCCCCGGGACGAACCGCCTTGGTGCAGGGCCAACAGCCCATTGACAGAAACCCGCTTACATATAGTGGATGGACTTTCAAGTGGTTCGTTTTCGCATATTCCTCCAAATCAAGGCGGGAAAAACTCACAAGAGGGTTTATGTGGGCAGGGGAACCGTCTTCAACAAGGTGCAGTCCGAACCTACCTCTGGCACTTTCCCTTGTCCTCGCATTGATCAGAGCGGAGGGCTTGGTTATCGATAAGTACTCGTCCAGCGGCGCAATCTTATTGATTTGGCAGCATTTGACTGGATCGGTCTCAAAGAGAAATCCAGTTTCGGTCTTGGGACTCAATTTCACGAAGGATACGCAATCGTATTTAGCTTCAAGATCCTGCCAAAAGTGGAGGGTTTCAGGAAAATGGTAACCAGTGTCGACAAAGATCAGCTTCCCAGTGAATCCCGCTTTAGACGCGATGTCCAACAAGACCGTACCGGACAGATTCAGACCAGTCGTCATGATCGCGTCGTCGTACTTCGCAAGTGACCAGCGGATAATTTCCTCAGCTTCGCTGGTATCAATCCCGGACAACTGTTCCCTCCTTTGTAAGAAGAGTGAGCACTGCCTCCACTGATTCGAAAAGCTGCGTGCTGTCGGTGTCTAGGTGAAGTGCAGGAAACTCAGGTCTTTCATAGGGATCGTCAACCCCGGTCAGGTTTTTTACTTCACCCAGTCTTGCCCGCCTGTAAAGGCCTTTCGTGTCGCGTCGTTCCAATACCGGTAAAGGGGCGTCGACAAAGATCTCGAATCCCTTTGCGAATGAGCTGATGGCACTGTCCCGTGAATCCCGGTAGGGGCTTATTGCAGAGACGAGCACCACGATGCCATTCCTGGCAAGGAGATTTGCGACGAAAGCAATCCGCTTAACCTGGAGATCGCGGTCATGTTTCGAGAATCCAAGGTCGCTTGAGAGCGTTGCCCTCACTTCGTCACCGTCAAGCAGCTCTGCTCTTATATCGTGCCTTGCTAGATTTGCTTTAACCTCTTTAGCAATAGTGGTTTTCCCAGCGCCGGATAGTCCGGTGAACCAGAGAACCGGGGCGTTTTCTACCATTAAATCCTCCGTCGGTGTAATTATTAATCTGCAGCAACTTACTAAGAGTTAGATTTGCTTCTTGGCATGCGGATACCTAACAAGTTGTTGGTGAACGGAGTTATGGGCCAAGTTTCATCATCGTCGAGTTTGACGCCTGGTGCGAACACCAGGCCAAATGATGGCGCCTGCTCGTGCTGGAAATTGGGGTACGCCAACTCTGTTTTCGCGCACTGTCGAATCCTGACGTGATTTTCGAGACCGGTCCAGTCGAAATCAAATGTCGACCGGCCTTTAGACTTGAGTAGCCGTCTGGTAGAAATAAAGGCATCGAGAACAGCAATATCCTCGATGCCAACCTGGTTAGCCAACCGGTTGCTCAGCCTGGAGGCAAACGCTGGAGATGCGCCATTAGTTGACACAGCAATTTCAATGTGCGGATCGACTCGTCTTGCGGCAACGTGGTAGAAATTAGATGTGGGTTTTTCATCCAACGTATTCAACAGAAATCCAAATTTTCTGGACTTCTTGAAAAGCCACTCATTCATTGCCTTGTTTCGGTCGGTGGCGATAACGAGAAAGGCCCCTTTGACGTCGCGGACGCGCAGTCTTGGTTGATAGGAGAAATTAATCCCCTCGAGCTGGATTCCCAAGGCGGGGTCGGAGGTTGAAACAAGGGTCACCTTAGCGCCCTCATGGGATAACGTCTTGGATCTGGAGATGGCTTCGGAACTTGATCCAATGACCAGCACGGTCCTGTCCTTCAAGTCAAGCGAGATCATCATGCGGGCATTCCCCGGCGATCAAGAGCCTTCACTGAGGTACTTTTGGTGCAAAGTTCCGCCCCTGACACTTGGAATCCGGCGCATAACAGACGAATGGCCTGCCTGTAGGAACTAAACACTCGGGCTGATGCTTCAGTAGCTAATTCTGAATTTGGCATTTTCCACCCCTTCTTGATTTATTAGAAACACTCTAAGCGCTCAGTTTCAATTCATGACTATTCTGATCAGATTTTAAGAGAATAGTTCGAGACAAATTGTGAATCGTGGTGTAGCAGCATTGGTGGTTCGGTGGACTAAGTGATCAGGTTCTGTCCCCTCCACGGTTTTTAGTTGGAGCGGGCAGTATTTGTTATCCTGTTTTGGGAGTCGGTTCGGCAAGAAGCAGATTCACAACGAAAGGCTTTTCATTGCTCTCTATGATCCAATGGCTGGCTCCGAAAAATTGATCAACCAGTTGATGGGGACCCGCCATTTTCCCTAATAAGTTATCCCCCACTCTCCCACGCCCGCCGGCGCGCGCGAATTTTCGGTTTTTGACCAATAGAGGACCAGTGTCATCACGTGTGCGGGGCCTGTTGCATTCGGAGTATTCACTCCGCCGCGATTGCCGTCTAAGAAGAACTGGGGCTGACTTAGGACTCGCTTGTCAAGTGTTTAAGACACCTGTCTCGTCGCTTATACAGTTGCTCATCTTCTGGAGCAAGCTCCAAGCCTTTATTGCAAACCTCGAGCGCTTGTTCCCAGTTCTTTGTTCTTTCCAGAATTAGGCTGTATCGATTAGCAAGATCGCGGCTCTCCCAGCCAAATGTTCTCGCCCTATCGCAAACCTCCATCGCTTCGGTACTTCTATCGGAGTCTGCAAGTGCCTGCGCCCATTCGGCACAGATGTCGGCAGCTTCGAGGATTGCGCCTGATGAGGCCATCTTGGCACTAAGTTTCTGGGCCGCATCAATGGCAACGTCGATCTTGCCAGAGGTGCGCGTACGGTGCACAAAATCCCTCACACCAACAGAGCCGATCAATTCACTGTCGGATCCAATTGCCTCAACCAAGCCAGCTAAATTGTCAATGTCTTGTTGCTCTGCAAGATATTCAGCCCAGTCGCTAACCACATCTTGAAGAACCCACAGGCGTTCTTCGGCATCGTCGAACGCAAATGTTTGCGCTATTGCAAAGGCGTTAGCGTACGCCTCATTGGTTTCTTCGTGGCCATGTTTGACGTCACTCCGGAGATGTTCAGCAATCTTTAAAGCCACCTCGTGTACTTGCTCATCTTCCTTAGAAAGGAATACCTTGAGTATCTCACGCAAACGGTTGAGACCTGCGTCTCCCCTGAACTTTCCAGCGTCCCATGCGTCGCAAGCTTTTTCCCACTCATAATCATACGTTGAGCCTTTAAGTTGTTTGAGCTGATCTACAGCTAATGCCAGCCTCTCTCGCATCTCTGGCGACAGTGCAACTACGATCGTCGCATCTTCAGTTTGTCGCCTCGTCGGCTGAATCTCTACATTTTCGGGAGCAGACGACTCTTGCCGCCCTATCGCTCCGATCTGAGTGAACGACGAAAGGCCAATCAATGCGGCGAACTGATCCCCGGTCGCAATTTCAATGTCGAATTTCCTGGCTTGTCTAGCTTTGATTGACTGGGAATTGCGATCTCCGACTAGCAAAGTGCAGCGACTCTTGGTAACCGCCGGCTCAACAATCCAACCCGCAGCTAAAGCCAGCTCCTCCAACTCCTCTCGCTCAACAAAGCGTCCCTTTATGAAAGCGTCTCCAGTAAAGCAAACAGCTGGGATTTTCACTAGGCGGCCTTGGTCCAAGAGTACAGGATCCTCACTGATCCCAAGACGTGGAGCTAAGACCTTAAGTAGCTGCTTTTCTACGGAGAGATTTCTCTTCCCGACGTCCGCCGAAAGGGACGCATAGGCGAGCTCGTGGGCGAGCGCAATCTGGTAGGAATCAAGTCCGAGGCGGGTAGCCTCGGCTTTCAACTCATGCATCTCCTGCTCGGTGAGAACGAAATCGTCCAGCGCCATTCCGAGTAGATCCAGGTATGGAAGAAGAGTTGGATCATCGCAAGTGAGATCAATGCGGTGCTCATGCTGCAAGCGAGGAAGCTCGGTTACCTCCAGAACATCATCGCGAGTCACACAGACACGATGGCTTTTCAAAGAAATAGAAGGGAAACTAATGACTGCTGGTTCACGGCCTGCAGATAACGAACCCTTGACATCAGAGTTCAAATACATGGCGAGAAGCTTAGATGCAGCGCGAGCGTCGTCCAATGCTCTGTGGGCAGTATCTCGCTTTATTCCGTACTCTTCACAAGCAAGATCAAGGCGCATATGGGACAGTCTGAGAGTGCAAATGCCTTGGCCAGGTTCGAATATTGTCCCCATCTTCGAGAATTCCAAACCAAGCATTCTGGAGTCGAACGGGAGATTATGCGCTGAAAGAACGCTGCCGTCTAACCGCTTGGCGATATCTGAGGCGATCTCTTCAAAGTGGGGAGCAGTTCTAACCATCGAAGCGGTGATGCCATGAATGCTGGTTGGCCCGACATCTCGTCCGGGATTCACGAGCGACTCGAATTCATCAATTATCTCACCGGTATACGGATCAAGAACAACGATCCCGACTTCGATAATTCGATCGCTGTTGTAGAGGCCGGTAGTCTCTGTATCGACGACGGCTATCCTTTGAGTCTTTCTCGGTGGTGATTGATGGCCGTATTGCGAATCATTGCGATGAAATAGTCTTACCGTGAGTACCTCCTAGTTCACAACGATGATCCAGTTATCCCAGAGCACGTCTCTTCTTTCTCGCTTTGGAGGGAAGCCGGATCAGCATTATCACAGTAGCTAATGTCGATACGGCAGCGGCGATGAAGGTGCCAGCAAGAACAGCCTGTTGTCGGTGTGTGAAAGGGTGCCTACCGAGAAGTTCGCGACTCCGAAGCTATTGAGGCCGTTTGCCACGCCGAATTGCACTGAAGCTATGATCCAGCCAATCCAGAACACGAGGGCCAGGAATGCTGTGGCTAGGATCTTCATAACCTCCTCCTTCTGAGCGCCAGGTCTAAGAACAATGAACCTATTCCGCCAACCGTAGATTTTACCGACTCCTGCAGAATATTTCTTGACCAATGCACGTTACCCAGCGCAAAGGCTAGAGGTAGGAGGATCTCGGGGGAATCAGGCCTTTGACTTGGGTGCGTTCACTCTTAGAGCTTCCCTTTGAAAACACTAGTTGCCGAAGGGGTTTGTCGTCGTCAGCACGTTTCCGGATGACGTAACGGCCACGCAGAAAGTTGTATTTGGGCATGAGATCGCAGTGAGAGCAACGTTGTCGATTTGCCTAGGACGAGACCAGCTACCCTTGACGAAATCTAAGACCCGTCCCGCGCTGTCTACAGCAATGCAGTGAGAGGAATCCGGACATGAGAGTGCGAAAGGAGCGTCGGAGACCGTATCGATGTTCTGTGGAGATGACCAACTCGAACCATCGAAAGTCAAAGCGCGTCCAAGCAAGTCAAGAGCCACGCAGAAAGTTGTATTTGGGCATGAAATCGCAGTGAGAGCAGCGTTGTCGATTTGCCTAGGACCAGACCAGCGTCCATTGGCTAGAATCAGAACTTGCCCGCCGCCATCTACTGCTGCACAATGCATCGTTGAGCCACATGAGATGTCGTTCAACGAGAAGTTCTGATCGATCTTAGTTGGAGTGGTCCAGGAAGTTCCGTTGAAGATTTCTGAGTTACCCTGGCCGTCGACCGCTGCACAGAATCGAGTAGTTGTGCATGACACAGCGTTCACCATCCCGGGATAGGGAACACCGGGATTATTCGGATCTATCGTTGTCGGCTTCGACCAAATCCCGTTGCGCAACACTGTTGCCGCTGAAAGATCCGAAATGGCTACGCAACGTTGAACTCGGGGGCAAGAAAGCGCAACGAACTCTCCTTGGTACTGCGCTAGCTGATACGGCGAACCCCACTTGCCGTCATTGGATCCGACCACGTAATCTTTTCCGGTTGATGACGCAATCGCCACGCAATTCCCAACGCTTTCACAAGACACGACATTGAAGGTACCGGCATTGGTTGCCATCACCTTCCATCTTGATGATATTGAAGCATTAGCGCCTCTACCACTCTTCACATCCTGTTTTGAAGCAGTTCCGACTGAACCGCCCGTTTTGGCCGAAACAACTAGGCCGACAACCAACAATGCCGAAACGATCACTATCACCACCGTAAAGGCAATTAGGCGTTTAGGTGGTACATGCCAAGGTAGCTTCCTCATCCATCCCCCTCCAGAGGAATGCGATAGAGTATGCCTGGCAGATCAGCGCTGTTGCTTCTAGGCGGCACCAGAAGATAGAGCGACTTTCGATATAAGGCAGCCTCGCGAGAGTACGGGCCAAAGCCCTGCCAGCCATTTGGTAGAGGAATCTGGGCAATGGTTGAGATCATGCCATTCGATGGATCGATATGAATAACTCTTCCTGTTACACTTGCCTGGCTGCTGCCATAATTTGGCGGGTTCACCCCATAAAATCCCCGGGATATGTCTCCGACTATCGAGTATGTCGTCAAGTGATGGTCAGAGAGTTGAAAGACTGGCTTCGAATCTGTGCCGTCGAACCGAGTGATCATGCAGCTTGTCCCGACGGGCCATTGGCAGATGTCCGCAATGAGGCTACTGCCGCTTCCAGCCATCCAGCTTATGAATCCAGGGAACCTAGTGGTGTGGGGCCAGGCATCGAATATCTGAACATGCTGTGAACCAATGCCGACGTGATAAATGATTCCGCTTTCATTCGGAGTGAGACCAGAGCCAAGGAATCCGCTGTTAAACGCGGGCGCGAGATAGAGTCCGTTCTTGTTGGCGGCAATAACGGGCCGGTCCATTGCTGGGGATACAGAGGTGTCCTGAAGGACCTTGCCCGTTGACTCTGATATCCTCAGAGCACGCGCTCCGCCTGGAGTGTTTGGGGCGTATAGCCAAAGCGATCCCGATGTGCGAACAGTCTCTAAGTGAGTATCAGATAATACCGTGTAAGTCAGAACCACTGGGCCAATGTGTAACTCTCTAGATGGAGTTAGATTCGCGATGCGTACGCTTGCCACCATGGTTCTTGCTTCGCGCTGGACGACAGCAACTGAATGCCCAGTCAGAAGTGGGGTATCAGTGCACAGCGGTTCTACCGGGCCAGAAAGAGCAAGGGTTGTGGGGTTTACCTTTGCACTCAGACAGGCTACCCCAAGATCCCCATCTAAAGTTGCCGATCCAGAAAGGACGAGACCCGACGGCGAAGAAGAGATATCCCCAAAGTTTAGGCTAGGCGGGATCGCTGCAGACGAATAGCTTGTCGACGTTTGGACCCAGCCACCAGGGATAAGAACCAAGAAGGCTGCTGCCACAAAAGCACGCGATGCGCCAACTCTCAGTCCCCTCATAGAATAATTCTCCCAGTTTTAAGACCTAGACGTACGAATGCTAAGGCTGGCCCGCATTACTGACAAACTCATCGAATTTTCCCAGGGTTGATCACCGAAATCCCTACCCTTTTAGCTCTAGATTAGCAAATTAATGAAGTGCAATCGCGCTGCTAGAGGCTTGCATACCTAGAGATCTGGGGTTGACTTCTACTGAAATCATTGAAGCAACGAAACACACAAAGGACTCTGAATGTTGTTTTAGGCGCTCTCAAGACTGAAGCAAGCCGTCGAACGCTACCTCTACCCAACTTCGTTTGCGAAGCCTTGGACAATCACAGAGCCGACCAACTAAAAAGAGTGAGAGAACCTACTTAGCCTTGGCGAGCGATGGAAGGAGCCCAATGCTATATTCGCAACGGTGTGGGGTCACTATCTCGATCCTGACCACCCCTCAAAACTATTCAAGTCAGTAGCGAGCAAAGCAGGCTTGAAAGGTTGGCACTTGCACGAGTTGAGTCACTCGGCGGCCACGTTCTTGATTTCTAACGGTGTGCCACTAGAACATGTTTCAAAACTCTTGGGTCACAGCTCAATCAGAATTACCTCAGACGTTTGCAGCCACCTTGCAACGGAACATTTGCGGGGCGCTACAGATGCTATCGGAAGCTACCTTCAAAGCCTCAAAAAGTAAGGTCGAAAAACCTAGCGTGTCTTTTATAGTGTCTCGCTAAGAGCCCTAATACCCTTTATGGTATTGCTTCATAGCCTGCCATCTGCTATTTGTTAGTCGGGCTGAGAGGATTTGAACCTCCGGCCTCTTGACCCCCAGTTTTGCTGCTTTTGACCGTCAAGGTATTTTATCGTATTTTAGTGTACGGCTGTGCTGGACTTTTGTAACATTCCTTACTAACGTGCTTGCAACTCGGCAAATATTGGGCAAATATATTGTGTGAACGGCAAATAGCCGACAAGCATGCTTGAGACAAATGGGGGTCAAACAATGGTTAGCTACGACAAGGACGGATATGACAAGGACGGATACGATCGGTACGGGCTCGACAGGGACGGCCATCTATCCACTGAAGAAGCTTCGAGACGGCTGATCCACGACAGGCTGTGTGCGATTGAAATGGCGCTCGGGCTACCCTCCTACGGAAACCAGGCAGCCGACATCAGCGAACGACAGATTTTGGACGGTCAAACCCAGGACGCCTATGGTGTGCTATGGCCGGATTGCAATGGTGAACCGGAGTGCTTCGACTGTGCGCGAAAGACGCTACTCGATCCCGATCCCACAGACGGTTCCTTGTTGGTCCCAGGCGAGGTCCCAACGGGCCTCTTGGTCTGGTCGAGGTTTACTTGCCGTTGCCAGAGGAAAACCGTTCGTGCCTCCTGAGTCTCAGGGATCGCAGCTTGAAGAGAAACGCAAGCACGTTCGGTCGAGAACTACTTGCCGAGATCCTCTCAAAGGAAATCCTTCGACCGGTCGACCATTGGTTCAGGTCGAC
>DAHXKX010000071.1 GCA_027366165.1 Actinomycetota bacterium | reverse complement strand
TTCCGATATTACCAGACAATAATACAATAAATATATATCAACATAGCAGTTGATCTCGTATATTGCAGTAGGATGTGTGCAGTGGCCTTTATAGGTTGGTAGATTTCTGATGTCAGCACAAAAACTGGAAGTAGCCGGGTTATTCGCAGGATGTGGTGGGCTTGATTACGGTTTTCAGCAAGCTGGATTCGACTTAGCCTGGGCAAATGAGCTAAACAGCGATGCCGCTAGTTCTTATATGAGCCTGACCGGGCAAAAGGTAGTAATTGATGACATCTGGAATGTAATCGATGATGTGCCCCCGGTGGATGTCTTGGTAGGCGGACCCCCGTGCCAGTCGTTCTCCCTAGTCGGCAAGCGTCTTGAGGCTGATCCACGAGGGAACCTGGTTTTCGCTTACCAACGAGCGATAGAACGTGTGAAACCAATGGCCTTTGTCATGGAGAATGTTCCCGGCTTGATGGCGTCGCGGATCGATGGCCAGCGACTTCCCTTATATCTTGCAGAGCAGTTCACCAAGATGGGTTACGAGGTGTCGATTCTAAAGCTGCTCGCAACGGATTTCTTCGTTCCACAGAGGCGGCAGAGGGTGTTGATGGTCGGACACCGCTCGAAAAGAAGATCCTTCACTTTAGTCACAAGCGAAGACTTTGCACAGATTATTGGAGAGCCCACCTTGCGTGGGGTAGTAACGGTGGCGGATGCCTTGAATGATCTGCCAATTCCTCTTCCGAAACGTAGCCGCAGTGGAACCCAGTATGTTTCGTCGCCTCACTCCGCGTTTTCGAGGTTAATGCGCAGGGATGCGGAGAATCAGGTAACATTGCAGACCATGCCTACCATGTCTGCACTTGATATGGAGTTTGTCAAGTACATCCCCCCTGGTGGCAATTACACTAGCATTCCAGATGCAATTTCCACGAAAAGGATTATGTCGTTCAAGTCATCGGGAGGACGTACGACAACATATGGTCGACTCCATCCAGATAAGCCTGCCTACACCATCAATACTTTTTTCAATCGGCCAAACGTGGGTGCTAATTACCATCACATAGAAGAGCGACTGATCACAGTCCGAGAGGCCATGAGGTTGCAGTCTTTCCCTGATCACTTCACTCCTAGCTATACGAGCCAAAGGAGCTTGCATATGCAGGTGGGGAATGCCGTTCCACCGTTGATGGCAAGGGCGATCGCTGAATCAGTTAGAAAGCTCTTTTGATGACCGTAGTCTTGGCCTCACTTGGAATCTTATGAGCCTTCAAGCAGTTTTTGATTCCAGAAATACGGTGGATCTTGCAACTGGAGAGCACTACCAGCGGGCAGATTTAGGTCAGGTGTGGACGCCCAATGGGGTGGCACTGGAAATGGCCAGGAACTCCTTGAATGCGTATCCAGGTATCAGGAATGTGCTGGACCCCGCATGTGGCCCTGCTACATTCTCGCGTGCGCTCCATGCCGCAGGTGCGACAGGAATTCAGTTATTTTGCTATGACGTGGATGAGCGAATGACAGGCGTGACAGCACTGGCAAATCGGGAGTTGGGATTTGGCGGAGCGGTGCGCCTACAGGATTATTTGGCTGATACCAGTTTGCGGGGGAAATTTGACCTGGTGATTATGAACCCCCCTTATATCCGTCACGAAAGCATCCCAACGGAAGTGAAGGATACTTGCCACAAGTACCTCTCGTTCACCCTTAATGGAACGATTAGTCGAAGGGCCAATCTCTTTGCGCTGTTCCTCCTGAAGGGGCTGGTTGACTTGGCGCCCGGCGGGATCTTATGCGCCATTGTTTACGACGCAATCACTCAAGCTAGTTATGGGGACAAGGTACTAAAACTCATAGAGCGGCACGCCGAGCTCATCTCTCGTAAGCATGTGACTGCTCCATTTGACGGCGTGCTGATCGACGCACAGATTGTCATGTATCGTAAATTGTCCGAGCCGATAAAGAACAAACCCCAGGAACCAGAAGTTCGGAACGATTTGATGGTTCCCATCTCGGAGTTGCTTGAAACTCGAAGAGGAACAGGATTGCCAAAGAGGAAGATATTCCTTGCGAACCCCGCAGATCCCTACTATGGGGATTCAGAGCCGTTCTTCATAAAACAGGCACGCTTGTCTGGTCTTGTAATAGTTCCAGACCATAGGGCATATCTAATTGAGTCAACTAGCAATAGGAATTCAAAAATCGGAGATTGGCTTCAACAGAAAGCCAACAGTAATAATATGCATGACGTGAAGCTTGTTCATCAGGGAGTCAAGGGGCCAATCGCCTTCAACTATTATATTCGCGATGCTCCTAGACATCTTTGGAATCCAACGAACGTCGCTATTTCGGACAACTTTTACGTCTCGTCAACAAAGGATGGAGTTCCGCCCGAATTAGCTTGGTTTCTCCTAAATAGTGAGCAATACCTATCAAGGCTTCTCTCGGCAGCCAGGAATCAAGGAGACGGACTTTCAAAACTTCAGCTGTATGAGTATAAGAACGTGAGGGTTCCTGATTGGCGTGTTCTTCAGGGTGCCGAGGTTCGCCATTTGCTCCAGATCTCCTCAGCTTTGATCAAAGAGAATGCTGACTATAAGGCAGTTCGCAGTTCAGCGACGGAATTTGCGCGAGTGCTTGATTGATGACGAAGCCTAGACCAAGCTTACCTGAGTACTCGTCTCCGGAGGTGAGTGGGTTCCATCCAGCGTTTGAATATGCGATCAACGAAGCGCTCGCATCGAAAGACAACTCTGGGATCAGGGCTAAGCATCACTATCAATCAGGAACTAGCCAGATTGATTTTGTGCTACTCGATTCATCACAGCAGGTAGTTCTCCCCATAGAGATCAAGCGGACGCGCTCTGATGTTCGCGGAATTGGTCGTCGGCAGGCACGTGATTATTGGTCCAACCTAGGCTCGGTTGGTAAAGGACCTTATTACTGTGTCTCAAATCTGGAAATTGTGGAGCTGTTCAAGTTTGATTCTTCCCGTCAAACGACGTCAGCCCAGCTACTTGAATTACCCAGCGGCAACATTGATTTACTCACCAAAGCTAACGAGGATGATTTCTATTCAAAGCTAGTCGCATGTTTGACGGAGGTGCTCGACATTGTGCAAAATCGTCAAACCCCGGTGTTTGCAGTTGGTATGCGGGTATTCCAGGATGCCGTCCGCTCAGCGCTAAAAGATCAAACACGTTGGCACAAACTTTTCGTACCTACTTGTTATGAGTACATTAGGGGTGCTGCAACGGTGATTGAAAATCTTCAGCGTAAATGGCGACGCGCCAGTTACTATCAAAGCCAGCCATCGAGGTTGATCGAAATCGGTGGAAGCATAGATTTCCAACACGTGTTTTGTGAGCCGTCGCCAGATCCGAATGATTCAGGAGCTTTTAACGAGGCGGTGCTCAAAGCTGCCTTTGAGAGTGGGAAAGCCCTAGGCAGAGGTGACGACATCGCAAAACTGGTGAACGAGATACTGGAGCCTAAAGCGCAGGGCAACGTTGAGACAGATGCAGATCTCGCTCAGCTATTGGGGATCGTTGCAAAGGCGGCACTGGGTAGGGATTTACTTGAATGCGAGGAAATATTTGATCCTGCATGCGGAAGTGGCAGTTTGCTGGTGGCGATGCCAATCACGGCCTTCCCGCGGCTTTCCCCTGCGCAGATTCGTGCCAATGAGAAAGAGAAACTTTTCTCGGAGGCCCTAAGCCTTCGCCTTGGGCTGGCGTTCGCACATACGATATCGCAAACAAATGCACCACACATCACCATCTCTGGCATTGAAGTACTCAAAAAAGAGTGCCTCCAAAAGGTCAGGATTGTAGTAATGAACCCGCCGTTCATATCTGGTGTGGCCGAAACTGGCCTGAAATTGACCTTAGCGGATAGGATACAGGACGTTTCGGGCTCGCCTTCAAGACTGGATAGTGGCCAAATTGCCCTTGAGGCATTGTTTCTGGAACTCGTTTGGAATCTGGTGGAAGACGGAACTGTGATCGCGACCATATTTCCAACGCAGCACTTATATAGGCTGTCTCCGGAAGTTACAAAGCTTAGGAATTTCATAACAGATCATTTCGCCCTCACCCATCTGGTGATATATCCGAGAAAGGGCCTGTTTGGTAGCGTGACCAAACAGACGGTTGTGCTAGTGGGTGTCAAAGGTCGGCCATCGGAAGAAGCCAGCATTATTGAAATCGAGCAACCTCTGGCGGACATTAATTTTGTCGAATTCGAAAGCGAGCTATGCTCAGGAAATTATCAGAATATCTCTGGAGCCTCCATATATTCAATTCAGAGAACAAAATTGCGTGAATTTGCAGTTCGCGGATGGAAAGCTCTTGTTGGCACTGGATTTGCCACAGCATCGTTCATAGAATCGCATATGGGAGACTACCCGCGTCTTGGCGATCTTCCTGACTCTCAACTAACGCGAGGAAAGCTTGGAAATCACGGAAATACCAAACTAACGGTGTTCGACAGCGACAGGAAAAGTGCTCTTTATCCATCCGTAGTCAATCTTATACCGCGTGGGTGGTTGCGCCCTGTCCTGAATACGACGGAGGTAATGCCCCGCCTATTGACTAAAGCCACAGCTCCGAAGACGTCATTCCAGCCGCCAGATGAGGCATATATTCTAGACAATTCGGATTACGCAGTATTGCAAAATATTGTCAACGAATATTTATTGAAAGTCCAGCAGCCCAAGGGACCCCAGCCAAAAAAGGCAAAGGACATAAGCCAGGTGTTCGAGGATCTAAAATCAGATCAGAGATCGATGGGGTCTGGATGGGTTCTAGTTCAACGAGGCTCGAGAACGAAAGGCGAAATTGGCCTACTTGAGGACGATGGAGTGCTCGTTTCTACAAACGTGCTAATGGTAAAACTCTCTTCCGTGGAGGAAAGAATATTACTTGCCTCTTGGCTTCTCTCAGTTTTCGGCCAGATGCAGCTAGAACTTTTTAGCGTACCCCAAGAGGGAATGCGAAAGCTTGAGATCCAGAATTTGAAGAATGTTGCGTATCCCGATTTTGGTGAAATCGATGAGGGCGTTAGAAAAGAGTTGACGAAACATTTAGAAAAAGAGGCCGCGATTAGCTTTAGTGGTGTCATAGTGGCGCGGGAAAGTGACAAGTTGTGGGCCAAAGTGGTAAATCCAAGTGACGCAGAGTCATGTTTAGATAAAGCCGTTTCCTTATTAAAGTCGCTGGTCGATGAGCGCCAAGGATTCGGCTGATGCCAAAGGAACTACCGATCCACAGAGATCAAGCCGAGGGGTTCCCACTATTCCCGGGGCATATCAGAATACGCCGAATTGGCACAAAGCACAGTATCGGGACTCAGTGATGATGTTCAATGGGAGGCCACCCAATGAGCGAAGCTTCCACCTATCAGCTCCTACGTGGACATCTTGCCAACTTGCGCCTCACCGCTGCCGCTGAAGCCCTGCCCGCTGCGCTGGAGCGGGCGAGAACCGACAAGCTCTCCCATGGCGCCTTATTGGAGTCGCTCATGGCTACCGAGGTTCAAGCCGCTCAGGCAAGGCGTCTCTTTAGCCTCTCACGTTTCGCCTGCCTGCCGTCGCCTTGGCATATCGCGGACTTTGACTTCGAGGCACAGCCCTCGGTGGATGCCAAGCTGGTACAAGAGCTCACAACATTGCGGTTCCTAGAAGACGCCACCAACGTTTTGATGATTGGTCCTCCCGGGGTAGGCAAAAC
>DAHXKX010000076.1 GCA_027366165.1 Actinomycetota bacterium | reverse complement strand
GGTCACGGTGCCGGTGATTGCCGGTTCCGGGTCGAATGACACCATGCATTCGATCCACATGATGAAGCTCTACTATGTCCACAGTATCGAAAAAAAGCGATGCCATTTCTGCAAAACGCATCATTAGAACGGCGCCAATCGCGAAGTTGGGAGCGACGATGCAATTTGCCTTCGACTTCGCAAATGCTTCCTCCATCTGCTCCATTTGGGTTGCCGAAAGGCCGGTGGTACCCACGATTCCATGAATATTGTGCTGGGCGCACCATATCATGTTTTCAAACGCAACGTCAGCCGACGTGAAATCCACGGCAACTTGAGCTTTAGCCGCCTTCAGTGACTCTTTTGAGCCGCCAATCTCCAGCCCAGTACCGGTGATGCCTGTGACTTGTGCTAGATCAATTCCAGACAGTCGAGGATCTATCGCCGCAACCAGCTCCAGTTCGGGATCCTCAGCAACAGCCTTGCATACAGTGGTTCCCATCTGGCCGCCAGCACCGAACACTCCAATTCGCATAACTCCCCCTAGACAAAGACCCCGTCGGGGACCGGGCCAATGGCAGATATTTGCATGGACCCAGCGAACACCTGCTCCGCAAGCTCCATTACATTATCGACTGTCACCCGTTCGACTTCAGCCAAAACTTCCTCTACCGATTTAATCTGTTGCCCCGTAACAAGCACGGATCCCAACTGTGCCATAACCGAGGCAGTGTCCTCTCTTGCCAACAGGACCTGTGCACGCAAAAAACGCTTGGCAACAACCAGCTCCTCATAAGTTATACCAGCCGATACCAAGTCTCTTGTTACCGAATCTACCAACTCTGACGCCCGACCAAGCTGAGCAGGACTGGTCGCAAAGTAAACGCCCAGGTATCCGGAATCTTGGTAGGATACCCGATCTGAATAGATCGTGTAACAGAGTCCCGACTCTTCCCTGACCTTTTGAAAGAGCCTTGATGAAAGCCCGCCTCCATAAATGTGGTCAAGGACGGCCAGAATCCATCGCCTCCGGTCTCCTCTCGCAAGACTTGGATACGCGATCGAAACGTGGACCTGTTCTATCTCACGTTCAGTTATGACAGGTTTCGAAAAACTGAGCTCCGGTTTATCACGCTGGGGAAGCCTGCCATTAGAGATCGAACCGAGCGAGGACTCGAACTGCTCCAAAATCCGCTCGTGCTTTAAGGCCCCCGCCGCCGATACGACCATGTTGACCGGACCGTAGTAAGTTGAGAAGAAGTCACTGATGACGTCGCGGTCAATGGAGGTAATGCTCTCGGGCGAACCCAGAACCTCTCGGCCAAGTGAGTGAGCGCCGTAAAGCGCCGCCAATAACTGTTCCTGGACGAAATCCGATGGTTCGTCGCTGGCCATCGCAATTTCCTCAAGAATTACGCTGCGCTCAGAATCGATGTCGGAAACATTCAGCGCGGGCTCGGTTAAGATCCGGCCAAGAATATCGACACCCAAATCAGTTGCCTCACCAAGAAGATGCACCTGAAAACTTGTCAATTCCTTGGTAGTGAATGCATTCATGTCGCCGCCAAAGGAGTCCACCGATATAGCGAGTTCCTTGGCCGATAGATCCTTCGTCCCTTTGAACGCCAGGTGCTCCAAAAAGTGCGAGGTGCCATGCTGGTCGAGCATCTCGTCCCTTGAGCCAACACCCACAAAGACTCCGATCGTCACTGAGGTTGCCTGTGGCATCTCCTCGGTAACGATCTGAAGCCCATTGTCAAACTTGGTTACTCTCGACACAATCCGCCAATTACCTAACGACGGCCATCGCGTCTGCCGCTTCTCCTAGGACCTCGGCCCTGGCCACCTTCGCGCTCAGCAGGTCGAGTTGTCGGGGATGGGCCTGGCCCTAGATCTCCATATTGTGACCTTAGTTCCTCATCGAAGTGAGCCTCGAATGACACTACCGAGGAATCCTGCGAAGGCCTGTGCTCTTCGGTCTCAGCCCTTGACCGGGCCGGGACTGCCCCGCCAGCCTCGTCTTCAGTTGCCTTTGCAGCTGGCTCGTGCGCTGCGGCCTCGGTCACCAATGAAAGCGAGATCTTCCCGGCGGGATCGATGTCATCGACGTGAACCGTAACCTCTTGTCCCATTTCAAGGTAGTCTTCGACCCTCTCCACGCGCTTGCCACCACCAAGCTTCGATATGTGCAAAAGACCGTCTCTTCCGGGAAGGATATTCACGAAAGCACCAAACTTAGCTATCGAAACCACCTTTCCAGTGTAATTGGCACCCAGATCAGCAGTTGGAGGCTCAAGTATTTCATACACGCGCCTCTTTGCCTCATCCACTGCTTTGGAGTCTTTTGCGCCGATCGTGACGATTCCGACAACACCATCGTCCTCGATCCCTATTTCAGCACCGGTCTCCTGTTGCATCGAGTTGATGTTCTTGCCCTTGGGTCCGATGATCTCGCCAATCTTGTCCAGAGGCACTTCGAAGGTAATGATCTTTGGAGCATGACCTTTAACTGACGCCCTCGGCTCGGCGATGACCTGGTTCATAACCTCCAGAACATGGAGGCGGGCCACCTTCGCCTGATGAAGCGCCTGCCCCAGCACCTCAGCGGGAATTCCGTCGATCTTGGTGTCAAGCTGCAACGCCGTGACGAAATCCGAGGTCCCGGCAACCTTGAAGTCCATGTCCCCGAATGCATCCTCGGCACCGAGGATGTCCGTGAGCGTGACGTACTTGCCCTCGGCGAAGACTAGGCCCATGGCGATTCCGGCCACCGGAGCTTTGATTGGCACGCCAGCGTCCATTAGCGAAAGGGTTGAGCCGCAAACAGAGGCCATTGAAGTCGACCCGTTTGAACTCAAGACCTCCGACACCAGCCTAAGAGTGTATGGAAATTCACTCTGTGGTGGCACAACGGGTAGAAGTGCGCGTTCTGCGAGAAGTCCGTGTCCAATCTCACGCCTCTTGGGTCCACGCATGAATCCAACCTCGCCGGTTGAAAAAGGCGGAAAATTGTAGTGATGCATATAGCGCTTGAATTCATCTGTCGAGATGGAGTCGAGCATCTGGTTCATCTTGGGCATGCCTAGTGTGCAAAACGTCATCACCTGGGTTTCGCCCCGATTGAAAAGACCCGTACCGTGCGCAGTTGGAATCAACCCAACCTCGCATGACAACGGCCTAATAGTGACCAGATCGCGGCCATCGATTCTCACTTGGTCTTCAACTATGCGCTTTCTGACCAAATGCTTCGTGACAGCCTTGATAGCGTTCTTGATCTG
>DAHXKX010000068.1 GCA_027366165.1 Actinomycetota bacterium | reverse complement strand
TTACTTCCAGCCAACTCAATGCGATGGCGGCATCGGTCAAGTGACTCTGATTGATCGTTCCTTCAAGGAGAAGATCATCTTGGTGGGCGTGGTGTTTCCGTCTTCCACGCTTGGAGAGGTGGAGGAGTCGCTCGCTGAGTTGGGTCTGCTGGTCGACACTGCTGGAGCAGAGGTGGTTGGACGCGTAGTCCAGCGCAGGAGCGATCCTGATGCCGCGACGTATGTAGGCAAGGGCAAGGCGGAAGAGTTGCACTCGTTGTCGGAGACCTTAGATGTTGATACTGTGGTGTTTGACGACGAGCTGACTCCAGCCCAGCAGAGAAACCTTGAAAAAATTCTGGGGCGAACAGCCATCGATCGAACTGCTGTGATTTTAGATATATTTGCTCAAAATGCGTCAACCATGGAAGGAAAGACCCAGGTTGAGCTGGCGCTTCTGACATACCGATTGCCGAGACTCAGAGGAAAGGGAAAGTCCCTGTCTCAACAGGTTGGACGGATCGGAACCAGGGGACCTGGTGAAACCAAGCTCGAAGAGGATCGCAGAAGGCTGCTGGCGAGAATAGCCAGGCTGAGATCTGATTTGAAGGAATTGTCGAATACCAGGAAGGTGCAGAGGAAGGCTCGCATAAAGTCGCGAGTTGCTTCAGTTTCGCTTGTTGGCTACACAAATTCCGGAAAGTCGACATTGCTGAATGCCCTGACCAATGCGGATGTATTTGTGGCGAACAAGCTTTTTGCGACTCTGGATCCAAGAACGCGGAGACTTGAACTTCCAGGCGGTGAAGCGATCTTGTGCTCAGACACCGTCGGCTTTGTGAAGAAACTTCCCCACCAACTGGTCGAAGCCTTTCGGTCGACTCTTGAAGTGGTTGCCGAATCCGACCTTCTATGCAACGTGGTGGATGCCTCCGGCTCTGACATTGAGGGTCGAATGCAGGCTGTCCGCTCTGTCTTGGAGGAAATTGACGCCGGGAAAGTCGATGAAATTCTGGTATTCAACAAGATTGACCGGCTTTCGGAGTCCGAACTGTCCTCTCTTAGGATTAAGCATCCCGATGCCGTGTTTGTGTCCGCGCTTGAGCGCAAAGGGCTTGGGGATCTTCTCGAAGTGGTCTCGTCGCGACTGCGTGCAATGGCCAGGGTGATTGACCTTTTAATCCCCTACGATAGGGGTGACGTGCTGGCCATGCTCCATCGCGAGGGCGAAGTAATCTTCCAAAGGGAGGTCGAAGGTGGATTCAGAATTAAGGCTCGCCTAGAGGGAGCAAGCCTTGGAATGTTTGATGAATATCAACTGACATCCACGTGATGTGTGATCTCCGTTTAGGCTGGTTGGGTATCATAGATAAGCGTCTTAGGTCGCTATCGTCTGTTGCACCTTGACGGTATTTTGGACATTGCTTAGCGTTGGAGACGATAAAGGTTGACATCTAAGGTTTCTACCGGATTTACACCGCCGCCATACCCTTATGATCGGCTTGATTCTGTTGCCGTTCTTGCAGAGGCGCATCCTGGCGGAATGGTGGACCTGAGTGTTGGGACACCTGTAGATCCACCAATTAGGGAGGTCGTGGAGGCTCTCTCAGCTTCGAATATGGAGCGTGGATATCCCACATCGCTTGGTTCGTCCATGCTGCGCAATTCTATGCGCGACTGGATTGGGCGCCGATTTGACGTTGAGATACCGCCGACGTCTATTGCCAGCTGCATAGGAACCAAGGAATTTGTGGCGAGCACTCCTTGGTACTTGAGGTTGCGCAATCCAACAAAGGACACGGTGCTGTACCCGGCAGTGTCCTATCCCACCTATGCGCTGGGTGCGGAATTGGCGAAGTGTAGAGCTTTGCCGGTTCCGCTGAGTGAAGACGGGCGGTTGCGGCTCGATTTGATCGACAAGCGTGATGTGGAAAGGGCGGTAATGCTGTGGTCCAATTCACCTTCAAATCCAACCGGCGAGATTGATGATCTGGCCGCGCTTTATGAATTCGCGCACGAGACCGGGGTGCCCGTTTTCTCAGATGAGTGTTATACCGAATTTAGCTGGTCTGAATTGCCGAATTCGATTCTCAAGTATGGGACTGACAATGTCGTTGCCGTGCATTCGCTTTCCAAGCGGTCAAATCTTGCCGGCATGAGGGTAGGTTTCTATGCCGGTGATTCAGAGCTGGTCGACTATCTGGGACTTGTGCGAAAGCATGCTGGAATGATGGTTCCTGGACCAATGCAATATGCGGCTTCGGTGGCATTCAACGATGATGCGCACGTCGAATTGCAGCGTAAAGTGTACCTCGACAGGCTTAGCTTCATGGTCGATGTCTTCAATGGACTTGGCTACCGTGTTTCGGCTCCTAAGGGTGGGTTTTACCTGTGGTTCCGGTCTGAGCTGGAGGACGGGTTTGACCTTGCCGCTGAGCTGGCGAGGACCTTGGGAATCTTGGTCTCTCCCGGTGAGTTCTACGGAAATGATTCTCGGCCTTTTGTCCGGGTGGCAATGGTCGCAGATATGAGCAGGCTTGAGTTAGTTGCCAAGAGGGCAGAGAAGAAAGTTAGGTTTGATGTCTGATTTGGAATCGAGAATCGAAGAGCTCTGGCTCCACAGAACTGAGGTGGACCCATCGGATGGTCTAGCTCGGAAACTGGTTAATGAGGCGATTGATCTCTTGGATTCCGGCGAAGCGAGAGTTGCCGAAATAGATCCGTTCAGCGATCTGGTGGTAGTCCACGAATGGCTCAAGCATGCAATTTTGATGTTTTTTCGTTTTTCGGATATGAAGACCATTGACCTATTTCCGTTTGAGTTCGTGGACCGTATCCCGCTGAAGACGGATTTTGCCGCGCAAGGTGTCCGGGTTGTGCCTGGCGCCTCAGCCCGATGGGGCTCGTTCTTAGAGCCCGGTGTCACTCTGATGCCAAGCTACGTGAACATAGGTGCTCGTGTCGGGAGCGGCACAATGGTAGACACTTGGGCAACTGTTGGTTCATGCGCGCAAATTGGAAAGCGCGTCCACCTATCCGGTGGGGTTGGAATCGGTGGAGTGTTGGAGCCGGTTCAGGCGTCTCCGGTTGTCATCGAGGACGAGGCTTTCATCGGGTCTAGGGCGATGATCACCGAGGGAGCTAGGGTTGGCGAAGGAGCGGTTGTCGCGGCGGGAGTGATATTGAATCCGTCAATTCCGGTGATCGACTCTGAGAGTGGCATGGAGATTTCCCGAGGACATATCCCGCCATGGTCAGTTGCCATAAGTGCGACCAGGCCAAGGAGGTTTCAAGGCGGGGAGTTTGGTCTTCCGTGCGTTCTCGTCATCAAACACTTGACCGAAGGGGAGCGCCATGATAAAGCTGGACTCAACGACCTGCTCAGAGATCACGGTGTTGCGACGTAGGGTTTGCCGGATGGAACTGCGGGGAAGGGGGAAATGTTAACCTATGGGCACTGATATTGTCGCGCTTTGCCAGGAAATGATTGCAATTCCGTCTGTCTCGCATGATGAGGAGAACCTGGCAAGCTTTGTAGCGAACCACCTGTCCCAGTTTCCCGGCATTGGTATTTCCCGTGTTGGGAATAACGTCATTGCCAGGTCTGCCTTGAACCGGCCGAGTAGCGTCATAATCGCAGGCCACCTTGATACGGTTCCCTCAGATGACAACCTGGTGCCGAGATTTGAGGCCGGGAGAATTTATGGCCTTGGCAGTGCCGACATGAAGTCCGGTCTGGCAGTGATGCTTGGGTTGGCGGAGATCGCAGGGAGTTTTTCAGCCGACACCACCTTCATTTTTTACGCATGCGAGGAAGTTGCAACGAGTTATAGCGGGCTTCTTGAGATTGAGGGGGTCAATCCAGACGTCTTTCGTGGTGATGTCGCGGTCTTGATGGAACCTACGTCAAGTCGGATTGAGGCGGGTTGCCAGGGCACAATGCGGGTTGAAATCGTCATCAAAGGACAAAGAGCACATACCGCCAGGCCTTGGGTGGGGGTGAATGCAATTCACAGGGCGGCTGCCGTCATTTCTCGTTTGGCCGCAGCTGACCTAGGCGGGTCCATGATTGATTCTCTGCAGTTTCGCGAGTCGCTGCAGGTGGTCAAGGTACACGGGGGAGTGGCCAACAACGTTGTGCCTGACTTGGCAACGATAGTCATCAACCACAGATTTGCCCCAAACAAGACCGTCGAGGAAGCCTTCGGATTTGTGAAGGCCCTTGTTGAGGATCTTCTGGATCAGGATGGCGGCGATGCGGTCGTCCTTGAAGAGGGTGTCCCGGGCGCACTGCCAAATCTGAGCGACCCGTTCATTTCGAGGTTACGTGAGGCTTCGTCGTCGGTTCCAAATGCAAAGCTTGGTTGGACGGACGTCGCCTTCTTTGCAGCAAGGGGCATTCCCGCGACCAATTTTGGTCCGGGTGATCCACTTCTGGCTCATACCAAGAATGAATTTGTCGAGGTTTCTGAGATCGAGTCGGCGTTTACCATTATGCGGAATGTATTAAGCCTTTAAAGGGCGCGCAGCACATTGACCACTCGGCCATAGACCGTTATTTCCTTTGCGGGAAAGACCATCGGAGCAAATGACGGATTCGACGGAATGAGAGTCACGTATCCTCCGTTGGTGGTTACTCTTTTGATAGTGGCCTCGTCGTTAGGAGTTCCGACAACGGCAATCTGATTTGGCTCAACACTTTGTTGGCGTCGGACGACGACGAAGTCTCCATCGAGAATTGCGTCCCCTGTCATCGACTCGCCCTTTACTCTAAGAATGAACAGCTCTCCACTGCCTGTGAGCGACCTTGGAAGCGAAAAGGAGTCGGTGATCTCTTGTTCCGCATGGATTCCTGGTCCTGCTGCAACGCGACCCACAACTGGTACCTGAACCGTTTCACCTTCATAGGCTTGGCCTCCAATGTGTTGGCTATCCCAATTTATGCTGATGCTTCTAGGTTTGGTTGGGTCCTTTCGCAGGAAGCCTAGTTCCTGAAGCGCTTTCAACTGGGCGTGCACTGAGGACGAGGAAGTCAGTCCGACTGCTTCGCCAATCTCCCTGACTGAAGGCGGAAATCCACGCAGGCGTTGCTGTGAAACGATGAATTCAAGTATCGATCTTCTGATCGGCGTAAGGGCTTTGATTCTCGGTCCTGTCATCTTTCCCCGTAACTGTCACAGCCTTGTCTGATAATGGTTCCAGAAGGCCTGAGGATTCATTACATCTTTCAGACTAGCAGGAGCGGTGAAAGAATGCAAACAAATGTTCGGAGAAGAGGGAGAGACGAACAGATGTTCGTATATTATGAGTCCAGAGAGGCAGTCGAAAGCGGGATCGGAGGGGAACCAATGGTTGCAGTTCAGAATGATTGGCCAAACAGAGGAAATAGACCCCAGAGGTTACGGTTGTACGACGGCGTTGGAGGCGGGCACCGGACGAATGGCTACAAAGGGTATCCGGTTATCAGGGCACTCAGGAATGTCATCATTTCAGGTACTATTCTTCTTCTGCTGCTGAGTGCTTATTCAGTGGGTGCATCGATTTCGTCGGGTCACTCCAACGGTGCAACCACCACACATCCCCTTTACCGGTCGTCATATCTGTCCTACACAGTCAGGCCAGGCGATTCGGCCTGGTCGGTAGCCTCGGAGATCGCGTCAAACCCGTCACAGGTTCCAGCGATTGTAAAGACAATCACCACCTTGGAGGGAGGAACTCTCCTCGTTCCCGGTACAGTCCTCCACATCGCCAACTGAACTGGGGGAATGTGAAAAATTCGGTTATCGGACGCCTACGTCACTATCCCTGTAGGATCATAGTATGTCGTATGGAGTGCTACGGTGGAGCGTCTAGTTGCGCTGTCCGGTTTGTGGCGGGTTAGAAGACAAGGTCATTGATTCGAGAACGGCTGAAGACGGTCGATCGATCAGGAGAAGGCGCGCCTGTCTTTCTTGCGGTCGCAGGTTCACAACATTTGAGAGAGTCGAGGAGCTGTCTCTGTTGGTGGCAAAGCGATCGGGACATAAAGAGCCTTTTGACCGTTCAAAGATTGTCTCTGGGGTAAAGTCGGCAGTGAAAAATAGGCCAGTGACACCAGATCAGATTGAAGCGTTGGCGGCTGACATTGAGGATGTATTGCGTTCTGAAGGTCCTGAGGTGTCGTCTCAAAAAGTCGGAAAGATGGTTCTCGATCATCTCAGAGATCTTGATGAAGTTGGGTATCTGCGTTTTGTGTCAGTTTACAAGGGATTCGCAGACGTCAAAGATTTCGAGCGCGAATTTAGCTATCTCACCAAGGACACTGAACCGAAGAAGCCGAAAGCTTAGCGTATGCTGGATTACCCATCAGTGTGACTAAAGCGAGGTCTAAGCGCAAATGTTTGATGCCAAGCACATGGCGGTTTGTTCCTCGCGGATAATTCCGGCTCCTGCTGCGGAAGTGTTTGCGATTCTTGCAGCGCCTTCGATGCATTCCAGGATTGATGGTTCGGGCACGATCAGGGGCGCGATCCATGGACCTCAAAGACTCTATCTGTCGGCCAAGTTCGGTATGCAGATGAAGATGTTTGTTCCCTATCGTATTACCAATACTGTAGTTGAGTTCGAGGAGAACAGACTTATCGCGTGGCGTCACTTTGGCGGCCATATCTGGCGCTATAAGCTCTGCGAAGTGGGGGATCAGGGCGGTCTATCCATGACCGAGGTTACCGAGTGCTTTGACTATTCAACTGCAAGGAGCGTCAGGTTCATTCAGCTGATAGATGCCCCCGTGAGAAATCTCATTTCGATTGAGAAGACACTTGAAAGACTGGAACAGATTTTTTCCTGATCATTCTGGAAACGGAACGTAAGGTAGGACCTTCTCTCTGAGAAAAGCGGCAAGTTGAGCGTTGGAGGCCGCCACCGTGAGTTCCCCCGAGGGCTCCATGTCCTTTGGTCCCAGAAGGATCCCACCTGCTTCTTTGACGATCACCGACGCTGCGGTGTAGTCCCATGGCCACAGTCCTGATTCGTAGTATCCGTCGAGACGTCCTTCCGCCACGCAACAGAGGTCAAGTGACGCGGCTCCGGTCCTTCTAATGTCCCGGACCTCCCCGATCACCTGAGCGAGAAAGCGTGCCTGAGCGACTCTACGCACGGCCGTGTAGCCAAAGCCGGTTCCTATGAGTGAGTTTGCTATGGGCACTTGATTTCTCACTCGTATTTGGCTCGAGCCTTTATATGCACCCATGCCGGCACCCGCCCAGTAGAGGGTATCCTCCGGGATGTTGTAAACAGCTCCTACCACGGGACGGTCGTTGTCCCGGACTCCTATCGAGACCGAGTAGCTTGGAAATCCATAGATAAAGTTGGTGGTTCCGTCAATAGGGTCGATTACCCATGATATGCCGGAAGTGCCGGTGTGGTTGGCGCCTTCCTCGGCGATGATCGAGTGGTTTGGGAACTTCTTGGAAATGCGTTCAACCAGATAGTTTTCTGTGGCCTTGTCAACTTCGGTAACCATATCGTTGCTCGAAGATTTGGAGGAGATCGCGAAATGTCGTTTTGCGCTGTTGTTGACGAGTTCAGCCGCATCTATTGCAAAAGTCTTTGCTGCTCCAACAAGTGTCTGATAACTTCTCATGCATCCAAGTTAGGCGCTGAGGGAATACCAAGGGACCTCATGAAATTGAATTCCGCGAAGTTGAATTTGGGTAATGAAGTAGAGTTGA
>DAHXKX010000067.1 GCA_027366165.1 Actinomycetota bacterium | reverse complement strand
TGTCAGAGCGAACCGGCGTGCCCACAAAGACAATTCGTTACTACGAAGATATTGGCCTGCTTCCGGCGCCAAACCGTGAGTTCAATGGTTACCGGTCGTATGGTGACATCTGTACGATTCTGGTACAAAACAATCGAGTCGAGGCCTGATGCCGAAAATCATTGGAGAGATAGATAGGCCAAGTGTCCTTTGGGGATGGGGTTGCGCCCTGATGCGGCTGGGGAGGGTTCAGGTGGATGTGTAGTTATTGTGGCTGCGAGGCAGAAAAGGTAATGAAGGCGCTAACAGACGAGCATCTGGAAATAGCTGAATTGGCCCGCAAAGTTATTGGCGAACTGGGCTGCGAGGACCTTGCTTCAACGGCTACGCTTATCACGCAGCTCGCGACACTTTTCGACCGGCATGGCAATTTCGAGGAGACGGGGTTATTCAGCCAGCTTGTTCAGGCCGGTGAAGCTGTCGAGGAAGTGGAACGCCTGCTGAAAGATCATCTCAAGTTCCGTACCGGTTTTTTTGATCCGAACATAGCTTCGCAACCCGACCGGCTTCGAAGTCTGATACAGGAGCTACTTGATCATGCTGAGCTGGAAGAGACTGACCTGTTTCCATATGCGTGGCAGGTATTGTCTGGACTGAGCTGGGACTTTCTCGAGGGAGATGTGGATCGAGGTACGATTCGAGAACTCTGATTAGTTGAGCTGTCCGGACGATTTGGTTGGAAGTTTCGCTTCGATCATCGGGTTCCTGCGGTGGAGAGCCATGAGCGGTTTCATTTGCTACTTTCACCGTGACGCGATATTTGACCCGTCTTGGATCCCGGATGGTAAGACTCAGATCGCCGGCTGAATCCAGCCCTTTTACCAACCCTTTCAACAGTCCCAAGTGCAATTGGCACACGCTATTGGGAGCCAAGGCCGCAACCTCGCTAGAGGACTACGCTTCAGCACTATGTCCCACCCGTTGTCGGTCACCGACAATAGTGGATTGATGCCATTACTGGCCAAGTTCTCCGTGAGAATGGTCAATGGACTGTGTTTTGACCCATTGGATCTCCGAAGGTGACTTCTCCCGGCGTCTCGCCTTATCTCACCTGCGGACCGGTTGGTCTTTGTCATTCCCGTCATCAGAACCGCTAGGGTCTGACACGACCCTTCGGTTCTCCAAGGTCTTGACATTTGGGGATTCGCGGAGCACTGCAATCTTGGACGCATGGGCTTGGAGCGGCTTTCAATCTGTTCCGAGATGGGGTGCGCCTGTTTCAGCTCTTTGAGGTGCAGTCGTATTGCAGTATGGCTCACATGCGACAGACCTGTCAGGTCATCGACGTGGACCGGGTGCTTTAATTTATCGATATCGCGAAATATTCGACACCTGTTGGAGCCACCTAAAGCCTTGCCTACTCTCAAAAATGCGTCAGCTGGTGAGCGGTTTCAGCGGCCGTGCGAATTCCCGATTCGTTTGGGATCATTTTTCTGTGATGTGCTAGAAAATACATAGATCCAGGCCAAACACGACTATTTCAGATCAGTCTGTCGCATGCAATGATGCCGTATTAGACGTTTGGGTCATCTTTGCTCATGACGCTTTGTTGAACGTGGATTTCAAGCCGTGAGTCCCCCATTTGAGCAACAAGGTCGCAAGTTGTAAATCTTAAGGTCAACATGGCTCACTTCATTTGATATTCGAAATTGGAAGTGGTGCCCCCGCTCTCGCGATGCCGCACGGAACCTATCAAGCCGTTACAGACTGAGAGGCCTTTCCAGCCTCTGGTTGAAGAGACGACCGCCGACCACTGAGTGGTGATTGGAAGGATAAGCGTTTGTCGGGATATCTCTTTCCGAATAAGTAATTGCGCATTCTGTGCTTTTCGCCCCGTTGTCTTCTAGGCAGGTCGGAATTGTGAATGAACGTATTTTTCTACGGCAGTTCAGCGCGCAGAATGCCAAGCGGAGTTTCGTTGTGGGCGGGATGAACGAGCCGTTTGAAGCGGCCAAAGAGTCCGCGGAATCAACGGCGCAGATCGCACTGACGCCGTTACAATTATCCTTTGCTAATTTCGGATAACACTTATGAATTGACAGGCGGTGGTGTTGAGAGATTACGCCTTCCATCTGGCGGCGACAGCTTTGGCCGCCCTTGAGTCCCTGAAAGCCGGAGTTGTCGAACACGGCTGGCAAATTTTTCGGCGGACTTATCGATTTCCAAAACAGTTACACCCAACTGTGAGAAACGCTCAATGTGCAGATTGACAGAGAACCGGAAGTGAATGTGCTCACCACTGCACGGCGGCATGCAAGAAATATCAGAGTGATGGACAGATGTTGTCCGCGGAAATGGTTCATGTTCATGAGCAGCCACGATGCAAGCCGCAGTGTTACCAGTGTGATGAATACTGACAAGGAGCCAGCAAGTGATTACGTTTAGGATTGTCCTAGGGTCTGGTGTGGTCTCGTTGGCTATCCATTTGGTTTGTTCTGAATTGACAACGCTGTCGTCTCTTGTCCCATAGCGACGCATCAGCAACCGAGGTTGACACGCCGCTCGATTTTATGCGGGTTGGCGGCTCCTTATTGTGCCGAGTTTCAGGAGTTGGATCGACTTTGCGGACATATTCACCAGTAGCAATGCACCGGACACAGAAAGCAGACAACCTCCAACTAGCAGGTATTGCGATCCTGAGCTGGCAAACCCGTAGCAGACTGAAGCGACACCGGCAGTCATCAGGCCATATACGCCGGCGGCAACTGCATGGTTGTAGAGGTCTCCAAACATGAGTTGTTTGCCCGCAAGATTTTTTTCGATTCCTTTTGAACGGAACATTGACCATAGTACAAATGGGATCACCTTGTGTATGTGTCCGACAAAGGCTTCCAGAACCCAACCGCCAACAGCTGTGATAGAAGCGGCAGCGAGCATGACCCCCAACCGGTGGTTTCCATTGATTACGAGTGCGGATGCCAGGGCCAGGCCCATACCGGCAATCAATGAGATAGATGCGGTGATGACAAAAAGGAAGTAAAGGTCGATTTTTCTTTTGCGGTGCGTCAAGTGCATTGCAAGAGAGTAGAGATGCGCACCAAGCCCAAGTGCAATGACGACACCTCCAATCCAGGCAAGTACTGATACCTCGAACAACAGGCCTGGTGAGATGAGGGCCACTCCAAGGGGAATTGCGGATACGGCTACGAGACCTGAACGCCGTTTGCCTGGAACGTGTGCCAGGAAAAACATTGGATACAGACGCTCGGCTACGCTTACATAAGTGAGCCCGAGCCAGGCGAATAAGCCGATTGAGGCATGGGCGAGTACGACATGTCCGCTGAGGTCGAACCAGTTTCCCTGGCGGTCGAATACGTAGACGACACCGAAGCACGCTGTGAGTGCGAAGCCGATAACCGCAAAGCGAAGTCCGATCACCGGTGCACCTTTGCCTTTTGCGCCTAAGGCAGACCAGAGGTTAACGATCAGCATTACTATGGCAGCTGCAGCCAGGAATCCTCCAGCTTCGACTATGGCTTCTTGCTCAAATCCGATGCCAAGAGGCAGGAACCAGGCGGCCAAAAGCCACGCCACAAAGGTTGCTCTTGCCAAAGTGACGGATCGAAGAGGCCTCTGGGTGACCACAGGTGTGAACTGGTGTATCGCACCTAGAATTCCCATTGACAGAGTGGCCAACATTCCAAGATGAGCTGCGGCGACGGTGACGTCACTGGTTGGATCGGCAGTGCCTTGATTATGCGCAACAACAAGTGCAATTCCGCAACCGATTAGACCGACGAATGCGGCTTCGAAAAATGCCAAGGGGACCGAGGCTGGCGGTGTGTTACCCGACACTTTAAGTGGTTGTCTTGATCCCAGTTTCATGGCAGGTACCGTTTCATCCGACACTGCACACCTCTCAATCACTTAGTCGGCCATACCTTATGCATGCAGTTTTCCTCACTCAAGTGAATTGCGTCTTGGAGAATTGCCCGACTGGCAAGCTCCAGTTGACCAGTAGGACCAACAGCATGTATGATAATTCTAGTAAGTGCTAGAAAAATAATCAACCTGGAAAACGGTGTATAGATGGAGGAACTGCCATGGCAACCTTAGATGCACGTCCAATTATTGCAGCAGGAGAGGAGCCATTTGATCAGATAATGGCTTCGGTGGCGAGCCTGAAAGACAATGAGGAACTTGTCATACTTGCGCCATTTGAGCCGGTTCCCCTGGAAGGGTTACTCTCATCGCAGGGATTCAGCTACGATGCAGTCGCAATCGATAATGGTGATTGGCAAGTCACATTCAGGAGGTGAACCGTGGTTTACGACGGAAAGGTGGAGGGTGAAGGCACGGTTGGCCAGCAAACCGAAGGCCATGATTTCACCGCACTGGTATGGAAGACCCTTAGCCAGATATACGATCCGGAACTGGGTATCGACATTGTTTCACTTGGTCTGATTTACGATGTGCATCAGGAGGGCGATACTGTAGCGATCAAGATGACGCTGACCACGCCCGGCTGTCCGGCATCAGAAAATCTTCCTGACATGGCGCAGCTGGCAGTAAGCTTTGCACTCGGGGAGAAGGCGAATGTCGATCTCGAGGTGGTCTGGGATCCCCCTTGGGATACGTCAATGATGAACCCAGAGACGGCAATGGGTCTGGGTTTTTGACTGCCTAACGATAGTGGCGCAAGTTCAATTGGAGATAATTCGACTTTACGAAGATACCGGGCGTTCGGTGGGCGACTTCAGAGCCCTGGTGGATCGTCTGTGGCCCCGTGGACTAACCCGAGAGACCGTGGATTATGACGAGTGGGTGAAAGAATTAGCCCCTAGCTCAGATCTTCGTAGGTGGTATAGTCATGACCCTCACCGTTTCGAGGAGTTTTCAAGCCAATATAAGTCGGAACTCGACACCTTGCCGAAACTGTCTCTCATGGAAAGTCTTCTGCAAAAGGCAGCACACTCCAGGCTCGTGTTTCTCACCGCTACCCGGGATCTGGAGCACTCGGGGGCACTGGTCTTGAAGTCAGTGATTCAGGAGCATACTCCGCGTGGTACTTACCTCCCCTGATACGGCACTAAACGAGGCTGGGAAATTCCAATTGGGAAATCAGAAGGCTAGAAATGGTTTGATGCTGCCGCGGGTTAGAACTCTCGGTCCAATGATGTCGCTACAGTTTGGCGCCGTCTTTTCATCTTTAAAACGGCGGGGTTAGCCGCAACTAACCTGCAGGGTCTCGCACCCAATTTGTGCTGCTTATCTGTCTCTTATTGATGATGACTAAATTTTGGTTTTTCAGAAAATTAATCATTATGGGAGTTCTGGTTTGCGTATTGGCAGCGAAAACATTGGCAAAAGCGGTGCCGCGGTGCTGACGGTGGCAGCTGTTGGCGCGATTGGCCTTGCCTTTCATGGGTATGGTCATGGGATTTCTCCTGGCGGTGCGTCGTTGTCAGTGGGCTCCGCTTCACCAGGGCCAACCTCCACAACATCATCAAAATCCAGCTCAGCTTCGAGCACTACGTCGACGGTTGCAAAGGGCGGGTCCTCTTCGCAGAATTCGACCACATCCACCACGGTGCCAAAGCTCGGACCTCTGCTTTCGTCAACCCAGTACGCAAGCGTGGCCTACCGAGTCTATCCAGGGCCTGAGAGCGCGCAGGCAAAGACCGCAACGGCTGGTTTCAACATATCGGTGAGGGTGTCGGGAAACAACGAGATCGTGTCAGTGTCAGTCCCGGGGTCATCCGCAGCGCCACAGACATCGACGTTCCAGAAGGGTGATTCAGTATATTTTGTGGAGACAAGTCTCGGTGATGATTCTGGAAGCAGCGATTACAGCATGGGCGATGATGGGATCATTGTGACGAATTCTCAGGGAAGGATTATTGAGTAGTGATGCCTAGGTGGCTGAAGATTAAGTTCATGGAACCAATAGCCAGGGTGGCAGATAAATGAGCACCGCTCAGGAAGACAAGAAAATAGCTGGCCCCAGCACAACGAGCCGTACGGGCACAAAACAGGTGAACCGCGGCTCCATGGGATTGACTCAAATCGGCTCGGCCGAAGGTGTCCTTGAGGCCCTGGCCCCGTGGGTTACCACGATTGGCCGGATAATCTTAGGTTTGGTGTTGGCATGGTTTGGTTACCATGAACTCGTAGTACCGAAGCTTTGGACCGGCTATGTGCCATTCATCTCCACAACTTCGCAGTTCTCGCAAGTGCTCGTTCTCATTCACGGTGTAATCCTAAGCATCCTTGCAGTGGGATTGGTTGTGGGCGTGCTCCCTCGCACGTTTGCGGGAATCGCAGCTCTCACAATGCTCGAAATTGTGATAAGCCTCACGATAACCGCTGGTCTATCAGATCTGGTCCTGCGTGACATTGGTGTGCTGGGGCTGGCCCTCTCTGTCATGGCCAGCCGTCATGAACGTCTGGTATTGCAGACCTGATAGGTTCTCGACGGCGAGAGGTCGACTAATTCAATGGGTTGAGAGACTGCTGTGTTCAATGCAGTCTCCTTTATTGTGTTATCCCCGAAAGTGGTGTGAAATACTCGTTCACATCAAGAGAATGTCCAACAAAATCCTGTTCCTTGAGGTATTGTCCGAACGTTTCGAGGACGTGACGGTTTTCGGTAAAGCCGTATGGCCAAGGGTCTCCTCCGAAGGTGTCGTCGACCTCCTCCAAATCTGCAAATAACCAAGGAAGGGTGTACTTAATGGTTCCGGTAAAGTGCATTTGCTTAAGGCAAATCCGCTTTGATTCCAAGAAAGCTTTGTACAGGCTTTCGGCCACCCATGGGTGTCGGTGGTAGATCTCAGATCGGATCACGATGGTGTGCATGATTGGAAAGATACCGGTCCGCTTGAAGTATTCCTTTTCGATCTCCCTGTAGTTGGGGAACAGTCTTGCGAGGCCTTTTGTCTTGTCGACTGACGCAGGCTTTCTGGCTCCAATGACGGCGTCCAGGTTGCCTGCGGCCAGCTGATCATTCAGGCACTGCCCTTCGGGCAGCATTTCCGGCCGGTATCCCATCATTTCTTTGCGCGAAGCATACTCCTCCCGCGAAAGGGGGATGTCGACTCCGCCCTCACGCCATTGTATGGCCCGAATATCGACGTCGTATTCATGCATGAGGATACCTCTTATCCACACGGCTGCGGTCTGCCAATACTCCGGAACGCCTACGCGCCTACCTTCCAAATCCTTGGGTTTCCGGATGGTATCCCTAACAAAAATGAAGCCGTGACGGAATACCCTGGATGGGAATACCGGAATTGCAACGAATTCCGTGTTGCCTACTGCGCGCATTTGAAGATAGGCCGAAAGGGACATCTCCGAGGCATCGAAAGACTTCAGGTCGATCATTCTCGAAAATATCTCAGGAGGAGACTGGATCGGTATGTAGGTCAGGTCGATCCCTTCCGGTTTGATCAGTCCCGTCCTCAAGGATTCAGTACGATCGTACGGACCGCACGCCAAGGTCAGCTCAAGATCACCCATTCATGGAAGTGTAGTCCATGGTTTCCTTATACTGTCTGGGTTCGGCGCCCTTGGGGCAACTGGGTTTGACTGCATACGGAGGCGCGGCCCTGCAGGGCTAGAAGATGAAAGTGAGATTGTAAATTGGGTATTCGCGATTTAGCAAGTCACAGCGTTTTGACCTTATCCGCCAATCTGTTCCATTGAGTAAGAGCTGGTAACGGCAGCGAGCATGAAGGCTGCGCGGATTTGCCAGACCAACCTGAAATGGATTACCAGGACGTAATTCATGAACCGTCTGATTGCATGCGACGCTGAGTTCATTGGGACTGCTCCAACCAAGGACTTCGACGTTTGTTACCTCATGTTGTGTCCGTGATTTCGGCAGTTGAGCATAGGCTAGGGTGTGGGTCAGCCGGTAGACCCTCTCTTCGATTCGAGCGCGCGAGTCACGGATGATTGCTGGCTCGGGTGGAGGGCCATCCTTGATGGGCAGGATATATTCCCCATCGTCTGTGAACAGAGCAAGCCATGCGTCCAGCAAATGTTCATCCAGAAGACGGGCTTCTTTATAGAGGAATGACTTGACGCTCATAAGTGTCAAGATTTCAGCAGGAATTTCGAGAGGATTCACCGAGCCACCTTCGGCGAGACACCGTTTCCTTCCATAAGCCGAAGCCATTCGCGATACAGTGATCTCTGCGGCGTCTCATCGGTTGAGTGTCCAACCGTCTCACCCAGTTCATTCATCGATTCGCGGTGCATTCCGCGGGAAAATTCGAGCCAAGGGTTTCCGGTTGCCAATGCGCCGGTCTGTGCGCAGACGAAGACTTCGATGTCGTCTGGAGCTCCAAAGCCCGATGGTCCGAAGAATCGCTCATGCTCCGACAGGCGCTCGGCGTTAAGTTGATCGCTGGTGCCCACAAGATAGGTCGGATGTACGTCAATGTAACTCTTGTCAGGTCTAACCGGGTGTATCACGCGGATGTGCGACTCGAATAGGAAGAGGTTCGGGAAGATGAAAATGTTTCGCTGCATCAGAATGTCATTTGCACGTTCCGAACCGTAAGACGTTTCAAGTTGCAAACAGTATGAGGAGTTGCTTCTATAAGGAAACGTTCCTATCATGCCGTCTTTCCGTTCAAGTACGCCGTCTCCATAGGGAAGCCCTTTTGCGAAGTTGTGTAACCCTAAGGTATTACGTGTATTTCTTGTGTCATCGGCTTCGCGTTCACCAGACCGCTCAAGCAGGTCGACAAAAGATTCATGAACGTAGTTGCCATGGTAGCCGTCGACACCATTTTCAGCCTGCAGCTTCCAGTTGCCCGGAAATTCATAGCGGTGAACACCCTCAGGAAGAGCCACTCTCCCGGTTGGCGAGCGGTCGCACCACAAGTCGATATATCTTCGTACTGAGCTGATCCGCTCCAGCAAGGGGGGTGCATTGGGGTCGAGATTGGCGAAGATAAGTCCACGGTAGGTCTCAGCGCGCGGAACCTCTTCCAGCTTCAGATCCCACTCAAGGAAGTCGTCAGGATAGCCGCTGCGCTGGGCAACCCCAATCAATCGGCCATCGTTACCGAATACCCAGCCGTGATAGGGGCATCTGAATTTATCGGCGTGGCCCCGTTCCTCTCTACAGACAGCAGACCCTCTGTGTGCGCAACGGTTGAACAGCACGTGCACCCTGTTGTCAGCGTCGCGGCAGACGATAAGCGGTTGCGTTCCAATATTGGTGGTCACGTAATCGCCGGGCAGCGGAATCATGTCTTCGTGAGATACGAAGACCCAGCTGTGGCCGAAGACGTGTTTTAACTCGAGATCAAATATGTGCTGGTCCGTATATACGGAACTGTGCAGACGAAAGCGACCCGCCCCATCTCGTACAAGATCGAATTTGTGAAAGTCATTTATTTCACTGTCATTGACTGGTGCATGTTCACCAGCAACCTGGCTAGGCGACATAGCTGGCTTTCTCCTGCCCCCTGGTTTGAACCCGCTGATGCGGATTGGCTAGTTGATCTGTCGGCTTTTGAACGGTGTTAATTAGTTTTTAACGATGCTAGCTGCTAGGGAGAAGAGACTTTCGGTTCAAGATCGACAATATGTGTCGTCGGTGCGTGAGCGGATCCGATTCGACCGACTTCTGTTGTTGCGGTCGAGGATAAAAGTGCCATGCACAGCAAATGCAGATTCGTTTATCTTGGATTTTTCAGCTGACTTCGCAGATGCTGCACCTCTGCTTCAAGCTCCAGGAGCCTGCGAATCCCTGCCAGCGTCAGTCCTTCGGAGGCGAGACCAATGACTTTTTGCACCCTTTGGATCTGATTTTGACTGTAACGCCGCTGCCCACCCCCTGAACGTGCCGGTTGTACGACCGCTTCATTGTCCAAGCGCCTTAGAAATGCTGGTTGAACGTTCAGCATTTCTGCGACTTGGCCCACGGAATATATGGCCAGGTGTTCGTCATGGAAAGGAAAACTGCTGTCGGCCAATTGCGTCACGCCCCGTTCGAAGTTGATCCCATTTAATCTTCCAAGGAAGGCCCCTCCCTCGGGGGAAGGGCCTTCGAAAAATAATAGCTATGCAGTTATTGGTGTGCGCTTCTTGTTGCCTTCTGCCCTGATGTGAACCTTGCGAGGTTTGGAAGTCTCAGCGATAGGAATCCTCACTTTGAGAACGCCATCAATGTACTCCGCCTCGATGTGATCGGTATCAAGTGTCTCGCCAAGGAACAGCTGTCTCGTAAAGGTACCGTATAGGCGCTCGCTGGAGATAATTTCAACATCTTTACCAGCTGTTTCCACACGAGGCCTTTCTGCATGCACGCTGAGCATATTCTTCTCTACCGTGATGTCGATAGATTCTGGATTGACACCAGGCAAATCGAATTCAGCAATGAAATAGTCACCTTCACGGTAGGCGTCAAGCGGCATGGCTGATGGGCGAACTGCGTTTTCCCAAAGTTGCTGGGTCAATCGGTCAAGATCACTAAACGGATCAGATCGCATAAGCATCATGTTGACCTCCTTTCGAAAAGTTACATTATATACAAATGGAGTTATAGATAATATATAACTCTAGAAATAACTATGCTACATAAAAAGGACGATATTTTCAAGAGTTCAAAGGCGATTCCGTGTCATACGGCAAATGTTCTTAATTTCGGCATGGTGATCCCGCCCTTGTTGAATCTAGTTAAAAGGCTTGTAACGGGACTGGGCGAGCTGACTAATTGACGTAAAGGTACTGGCCTAAAGCGGGACACTCCCCAGAGGGTTTGCTTCGCCACGTCAGACCTATCGTGAATTGCCGGCACGCTGTGCCGAGTCCGAGGGGAGCATGAGGGTTGAGTCACCTGGGAATCTTCGGTCTTGAATTCTCTGATGGCACCAATGATGGAAATGCCGCTGATTTGGGTGGTATCGTCATTAGGAAAAAGGGATATCGGGAGCTCTGCAAAGGGCTGAGAGGATGCCGACGGCATCGACCGTGTTTACCTGATCCGGGTAATGCCGGCGGAGGGAGAAATGATGAGTGCTGCAATCAAGAAGGTCTATTTAAAGACTGCTCAGAGGGGTTTGGACGTACCATTTAAAGAGGTGCTTCTAACTGAGCAGGATGCGAAGGGTGAATTCGTGAAGTTTCACCTTTATGACACTTCAGGGCCAGATGGTGATCCAAAGAGCGGATTAACGCCCCTTCGGTCTCAATGGATTCTGGATCGTGGAGATGTCGAAGAGCTGAGAATCGATTCAATGGAGATTCCGTTCGGTAAGAAATCTCAGGATTTGGGTTCAGCCACCCTGACCCACAAGGTGTTGCGGCCAAAGATGGGTCACCGTCCGACCCAGTTGGAGTATGCTCGCCAGGGCATCATCACTCCGGAAATGGAGTTTGTCGCACTCAGGGAGGGCGTTGAACCCGAGTTCGTGGCCACTGAAATTCGTGAAGGTCGCGCTATTCTGCCCTCCAACATCAACCATCCCGAGAGTGAGCCAATGATAATTGGCCGTAACTTCTTGGTCAAAGTCAACGCCAATATCGGTAACTCAGTGGTCTTCTCTGGAGTTGACGAGGAGGTGACAAAGCTGCACCAGGCTATTCGTTACGGCGCCGATACGGTGATGGATCTTTC
>DAHXKX010000066.1 GCA_027366165.1 Actinomycetota bacterium | reverse complement strand
CGAAACTGACTTCATGGCCTTGATTTGTGCGGCGCCACCCACTCGTGAAACCGAGATGCCTACGTCGATCGCTGGACGGACTCCGGAATAGAAGAGATCGGAATCTAAGTAGACCTGGCCATCAGTAATCGAAATGACGTTAGTTGGAATGTAGGCCGAGACATCACCTGCCTTGGTCTCGATGATCGGGAGCGCGGTTAGCGACCCGCCACCCTTTGCATCCGACAGCTTTGCGGCACGCTCCAGCAAACGGGAGTGAAGATAGAAAACATCGCCAGGATAGGCTTCGCGACCTGGCGGCCTTCTCAGTAGGAGCGCGAGCTGTCTGTAAGCTTCCGCCTGCTTCGACAGGTCGTCATAGACGATCAGGGCGTGCTCGCCTGATTCCATCCAGTGTTGGCCCATAGCACATCCCCCATATGGGGCGAGGTACTTGAAAGGTGCTGGGTCTGAAGCCGGAGCGGACACAACTACCGTGTACTCCATGGCTCCATGCTCCTCCAAAACAGCAACGGCGGACGCGACGGTTGAGCCCTTTTGCCCAATGGCGACGTAGATGCACTTCACACCCGCGCCCTTTTGATTGATGATCGTGTCAAGGGCAATGGTGGTCTTGCCCGTCTTTCGGTCTCCAATGATCAGCTCCCGCTGACCTCGACCAATAGGGGTCATCGAGTCGATCGCCTTGATACCCGTCTGAAGGGGTTCGGCAACTGGTTGACGTTCCGTTATACCAGGCGCCTGAACTTCCAGACGACGAGTGATCGAGGCTTCGATAGGTCCCTTGCCGTCAATCGGCTCGCCAAGAGCATTTACGACACGGCCCAACAGCCCGTCACCCACTGGCACCGATAGAATCCGTCCAGTGGCTTTGACCATCTGACCTTCGTCGATCCCGGCAGTGTCTCCCAGGATAACCGCGCCGATTGACTCCTCATCCAAGTTCAGCGCCAAGCCCAACTTGCCGGACTCGAACTCCAAGAGCTCATTTACTGCTGCGTTGGGCAGCCCGGAGATTCTGGCAATGCCATCACCTATCTCCAGGATGTGCCCGACTTGTTCCGCCTCAATGCCGGATTTGTAATCCTCAATATAGGTCTTTACCGCTGAGGCAATCTCATTAGCGTTGATGGTCAACTCAGCCATCAGTTTCGCTCCCTTGACTTAACTGTGGCCGAAAGGCCAAGACGTACACGAAGCTGTTCAATTCTCGTTCGAACACTTCCATCAAAAACGGTGTCGCCGACCACCGCCACTACCCCACCCACCAACGACGGGTCAACACTCGTTCGCATTTCCACTTCAGCGCCAACAGCCCTCGACAATGCGTCAGAAATCTGATCTATCTGGTCCTGAGTCAACTCAGTTGCTGACTGAACCATCGCCACCTTGCGGTGCCGAAGCTCAGCCGCACGGCCAACCACCGAATCGAGGACTTCCACAAAATCCCTCAACCTGTCGATGGACGCCGCAAACTCAGCAATCCTCAAGGTGATCTCATGACACTTGCCCGTGAGCAGCGACGTTACCAAGGACTTCCTCTGCGCAGACTCAGAACCGATTCCGGAAAGTACTCTTCTGATCCGAAGATTAGACTCCACAATCCGTGCGAAACTGAAGAGTTCTCCCTCAACCAGCTCGAGATCGCCCGTGCCATCGATCGATTCCAAAAGTGCCTGAGAATACCCCGAAATGCGGCCCGTCGTAGCGAATCCGCCGTCGAGCGTCGAAATAGTGTCACCACTGGTCAGTCGGACGAGATCCGCAACACAATCAACGATCGCACTCGGATTCTCCGTTCCAATGATCGCTTGGAGCAATCGAACGACAAGAGGATCGACTTTGGGCGCAATCAGATCACCCAGGATCGCCTGGCGCTTCCTCGGCGGAATTGAGGGATCAGAAACTACATCCGCCAACATCACCTGGGAGTCCAAAATAGTATTGAAGGACTTCAACTCCTCAATAACCTGGTTTTGTCGGTCAGATTGGCCAGCAAGATACAAAATGCCCAGGGCATATCCCCTCAACGACTCTATCACGCCCGTGTGGCTCCAATCTCGGAGATAAAGGAATCAATAAGAGTCTGTGCCGCAGCCCTGTCAACCTCTGCATCGATTATCTTCTCGGCCAGCTCAAGAGCCAGAGACCCCACTTCAGAACGAAGCTCAGCGATAACACGCTGACGCTCAATCCTGAGAGCCTCTTCATTCCGCGCATGAACGATCGCAACGTCTTCCTCAGCCTTGGCAAGAATGTCTCCACGCAATGCGTCAGCAGTCTGCCTCGCCTCATCAAGTATGTGCGTCGCGTCTCTTTTGGCCTGTGCCAGTTGCTCTTTGTACTCCTCAAGCGTCCGCTGTGCCTCAGTGCGGGCCAATTCGGCAGCGTCAAGATCACCCCTGATCTTCGCCGCGCGATCGGCCATCATCTTCTTCACAGGCGGGTACGCCCACTTGCCAAGCAAAAGCAGCAAAAGCGCGAACGACAGCACCGACCAGACGATCTCACCAGCTGCAGGCAAGATCGGATTGGATGAACCAGCAGATGTGGCTGCAAGTATTACGGTAGTCATTACCCGGTGTACTTAAGTAGAACGAATACAACGAATCCGATAAGGGCAAGAGCCTCTGCCAGGGCGAAACCAATGAAAGCAAGGGATCGGACCGGACCAGACATCTCTGGCTGACGAGCAATCGCAGCAATGGCGCTGCTAAATATCAAACCGATGCCGATACCTGGCCCAAGTGCCGCAAGTCCATACGCGAGACCGGCTCCGACCTCGGCTAGACCCTTTCTCAGGTCAGGATTCGACGCAGCGGCCGCAGTGACGGCCAACATTACATTAAACACCCGAAAACCTCCTAATGGGCTGGGTGGGCCCGCACCAATTAGCTAACAACAACTACTTCTTGTGGCGTGGGGAGACTTTCCCCGGTAGAACGAAGGTCCCTCGAGATCCTCATTCTCAATGACTGGGGAGATCTTACATCCCCGCAATCACACTTATAACTGACCTTGATCGAAACTGCCAAATTCTCTCCACTTCGATTCACCGTCAATTGAACCCTTAGTGCGCACTCTTCATAGCCTCCGAGATATAGAGAGCGGACAAAATTGTAAAAATGAAGGCCTGAAGCGCACTAACGAATATTTCATAGCCTGTAAGCGCCGTAAGCATCGCAAACGGCAAAGGCAATATCGCCAGACCAACGCTCTTGACAAACATGGCCTCGGAAATCACTGCAAATGTCAATAGGAGCAAGTGCCCTGCCAGCATATTGCCAAAGAGACGGACTGCCAAGGCAAAGGGGCGAACAATGAAGTTAGACAGTATCTCCAGAGGAACCAAGAGAATCAATAGCGCTCCCGGAACTCCTTGCGGAATAATCGCGTTCTTGAAATAGTGCCGGACTCCCTGAGCTCTGATCCCAACGACTATGAAGGTCACCCAAACCATAAGCGCCAATGGAGCAGGCACTGACATTCGAGCTGTTGCAGGCATCTGAATGAACGGAATTACCTCAAAGATATTGCAAATAAAAATAAAGAAGAAGAGTCCTGTCAGATAAGGTGCCCACGGCAATCCCTCCTGACCCATTACATCCATGACGATCGAATTGTGAATGAAATCCACGATGGACTCCACAAAGTTCTGGACTCCGCTCGGAACAAGTTTTCCCTGTCTCCCTGCAGCGAAAAACAAGAGTAGCGTAAGTGCCGCTGCGACAAGTGTTATGAGACCGACCTTATTCAGAGCAAATGGCGAACCATTGAATGCTATTGACCTCCAATTGAGGACATCAGAAATTGGGGGGAAGTTGATTCCAGCGAACAACACCTGACTACCTAGCTCCTTACTTCTTAGGACGGAGGCCCGCAAAGGCCATTCGGGTGGAAATGGTACTCGCTTCAAAGACTACAAGACCCAAGTGTGTAACGATCAAGGTCAAACCCAGTGCCCACAGGTTCATCCACGATGCAGTAGCAAATGGTATCACTGCCACACCTAAAAGTACCAAATCGAATATAAAGCCACCGAGCGCGGCTCCCATCAATCCGGGCAAAGAAATTCGCCCGCCGATCCGCATCAACTTGGCGGTCACCAGAAAATTTATCAAAACAAGAGCGATAGCGTAAGCCGACGACTCAAGGCCTCTGACCGACCAAAGCAAATAAGAGACGAGCAACAGAACCGGAGAGACTATGGCACCCCACTTTGCCATGTGGGAGGCCATTCTGGTCTCGATCAAGTCATTTCCAAGTTCCAATTCATTCCCCGTCTTGAAAGCAGCAACTGACGACATTGCGCCCTTTTCTATCCCAGCAGCCACACAGCTTAATATCCGCTGTTAGTTGTCACCTTTCCCGGATTCGGAACCTCTATCAAAAGTGAGATCCAAATCTTTTGGAACTTCCAAGTCACCCCCCAACAGTTCGCCCGTCACCACTGGCGTAATCTGCGACCGACGTACGACTTTACTAGATGAATCCCCACTTTGTAAAAACTGAGGCGAAGATTGTGGTCCGAATGAGACGTACCACAGTTTTATTGTCATTCCAGCGATCCCAAAGAAGAGGAGTCCCAGGGTAAACAAAGGGGCGGTATGGAATTTATAGTCAACCGCCAGGCCAATCAATGCGAAAAGTATCGGCGTGAGGACAACCTCAAAAGCCTTCACCACACCCTCACCGAACTGGTCCGGACCACCGACACGATTTTGTTCATTTGACGACGCGCTTGGCCTGTTTCCTTTGACCATGAACTTGACGAATGACCGGGTTCTGCTCATTTCTGCACCCTCTTCTTGGCGATTTGGCCGCGGTAAGAATCAAGACTCTCGTCTTCGCCAGCGCCGTCACCAACTTCGTCAATCTGGCCTCTATCCGGCCTTATTACAAGTTTCGCGAGCCTAACCCACATAGGCTCCCGTTCCCAGGCTTTCCTGGGCTTGGAAAAAGCTTTGTCCCTAATTGCGGGATGAAACACAGTGTACAAAGAGACACCCAAAGCAGCCGCGATGAAAGGTACCAGCGCATTACCCGTTCTGGTGAAAGTCGGAGTCAATACAAATCCCGACAGAACCGCCGTCCATGCCCAGAGTATTAAGACTGAACGTCGGTGCCCATGCCCCATCTGAATCAGGCGGTGATGAAGATGCTGCTTGTCAGGTGTTGACACTCCGGTTCTCTTGGCTGTCCTTCGAATGATCGCAAACACCATGTCAAGCATTGGCACTCCGAGAATGAAGAACGGGATGAACAGGGGAGCAAAGAAGAAGAACGTCTCACCCGAGACATCGGTTGTCCTGCCTCCGACCACCGACGTCGAGGCTGCCATTAGGAGGCCGAGAAACAGCGCCCCAGTGTCCCCCATGAAAATCTTGGCCGGATGAAAATTGTGAGGCAGAAAACCAATGCAGACCCCAGCCGTGATCACCGCAATCAAAGGACCGATACTTGTGGCCGAAAGTGCCCCCAAGTCCACCAGCCGGTTGGAATAAAGAAAGAAGGATCCCGCAGCGATTGCAACTATTCCGGAGGCCAACCCGTCAAGCCCATCAATCAGATTGATGGCATTTGCCATAGCTACAACCCACACCGCGGTCAATAGCGGAGTGATCGATGAGGAAAGAACTACGACGCCTGCAAACGGGACCTTGAAGTAGAACATGGTTACTCCGAAAAAGGTGAGAACGCTCGCCGCGAGCACCTGACCTGCGACTTTTGCGGGTGCGGAGACCTCGCGGAAATCATCGACCAGTCCCACCAGGAACATAACCGTCCCCGCCAAAAGCACTCCCAACAACTCTGAACTGCCCCTGAAGAGTCTGTTGAACTCCGGGAGCAAATAAGCCACGCCCAATGCGGCCAAAAAGCCAACATACATCGAAACGCCACCAACTGTGGCCGTAGGATGCTGGTGAACACGCCTCTCGTCCGGTTCGACGACGGCTTTGAACTTGAAGGCCAAACGCCTGTTCAAGAAGGTCGCTGCATAACAGGCAATGGCCGATACAGTCAGGACGATCAGATATCCAAACACCTAACTTCCACCAGTGTTCACTGCATGAACGGTGGCGGGAACTTCGAGCACAGCAAGGTCACCTCTTCCGCCACCTGTGAGACCACTGCCTCATCCGTTCGATTCCGCAAAACGCGGCCGATCAGCTCCGCTATGTAGCTCATTTCAGACCCTCCCATTCCGGCGGTCGTCTCTGCCGGCGTCCCAAATCGGAGTCCACTGGTAACGAACGGGGATCTAGGGTCATATGGGATCTGGTTCCTGTTGCATGTTATTCCAGCAAGGTCCAGCACCTCTTGGGCCTCTTTGCCGGTCAACTCCGGATCAAAGGTTCTCAAGTCGGCCACAATCATGTGGGTGTCAGTTCCACCGGATACCAGACGAAATCCCTGACTCTCCAATGCGCTCGCGAGAACCCGGGCATTTGCCACAACTGCCTTCTGATACTCGACAAAAGCTTCACTCGCCGCCTCCTTGAAAGCGACAGCCTTGGCAGCGATGATGTGTTCCAATGGCCCTCCCTGAAGCCCGGGAAAGACCGCCTTGTCTATTGCGCCCGCCAGTTCCTCCGTACACAGGATCGCCCCTCCCCTGGGTCCACGCATGGTCTTGTGCGTGGTGAAAGTGACAACGTCCGCGCCAGTGTTCTTCCCGGACTTCGAGGAGCCGACGGGTGACGGATAAACGCCCGCTGCAATCAATCCGGCGACATGGGCAGCGTCAAACATCAGGAAGGCACCAACTTCATCTGCAATCTTTCGGAGGGGTTCAACCTCGATTATCCTTGTGTAGGCGGTGGCACCCACAATGATGAGTTTTGGCTTCTCTGTACGCGCCAAATGGTAGAGATTCTCCATATCAATGCGCTCACCATTTGGTCCTGAAGGAGTCACGCCGTAGGAAACGAAGCGATACAACTGACCCGAGAAGTTGACAGGCGAACCGTGTGTCAGGTGCCCCCCCTGATCCAACCGCATAGCGAGCACAGTGTCGCCCGGTTTCAAGAGCGCCAGAAAAACGGCGGCATTTGCATTAGCTCCAGCATGGGGCTGGACATTTGCATGGTCGGCACTAAAAAGATCCGTCAGGCGGGTGCGGGCCAACTCCTCTACGCGATCTATGTACTGATTGCCACCGTAGTAACGCTTCTTGGGATAACCTTCTGCATACTTGTTGGTAAGCACCGAACCCGCGGCCTCTAAAACCGCCTTAGAAGTGAAGTTCTCAGATGCGATGAGCTGCAATGTGGAACTCTGCCTCCACACTTCCAAATCAAGAATCGTTCCCAACTCAGGATCTTGAACCGAGACAAGGGGGTAAAAGCGGCTGTAGTCGGACATAAAACGAAGCCTTCCTGTGGTGACGCCACAACATCTTAACTCTTCGCTGATTGCAAAGCCTCTCTGAATTCTACTATCCTCGACCACCGATACTGAAGGCCTTGGCTATGGTGTCAGCAGAAATCGCACCTTCACGTATCACCCTGAAATTCTTCCCGACGACTTCGATTATCGTGGAGGCCGACTCAGATCTTGAAGGTTCGTCAAGCACCACCGACAGCCCGCTGCCTTGCCCGGTTCGCACAAGTTCGTTCAAAACTTCACGACCGCTCCTTAGAGTGGGTTTTCCATGCTCATTTGCACTCGTCGCAACCATTGGTCCCACCTTTTTGGCAACCTCCCTCAGACGCAAATCTTCAGGCAACCTCACGCCTACCGTGCCCGATGGAAAGAACCGGTCACAAATAGAACCTGGCAACAGTGGCAATACTACGGTCAGGGGCCCAGGCCACAATCTATCAAAGAGACGAAAAATTGCGTTGTCTCCCAAGACAGCGCTTGGCACGAGAGAGTCCAGTCCACCGAGCTCGGCAATCACCACAGGCATTGACATGCTAGGGTCCCGTCCCTTGATGAAGGCGATCGCATCCAAAGCGTCACAGCTAGCCGCACTGCCAACCAGACCGAACACCGTATCCGTGGCCATTGCCACTACCCTGCCAGCAAGCAACTCAGTGGCAAGAAGCTCAACAAGGGAATCGAATGGCATTGAGGCGGGGTCCACCAGCTTTGGGTTCACAGTGAAACAAGCATAAATCACCTTGGCGGGCTGGACGACGATTATTCAACTCATGAGCCGGTACGACTGGATCTCACTGGATCAGCAAATGAATTCACTCAACGGTTCGATTCCAATTCCACGACAGAGACTAGCCACACCTGCCGACCGACATTCACGTCCTTTGACGGCTGGCAGAGATCCGGCCTACATTCGCGAGAGCCAGCGAAGCCTTGCCACATACAGCACAGACGATTAGAATATCGGAAAAGTGAGTCATCGCAGTAGCGCGGGAAACCATTGGATATTAGCAATGATTTCAAGATGCGAACTGTGGCCAAGTCTGGAGAAGAGTTCGACCATGAATTCACCCGTCCGAAAAGGTGTTGCCAATGTGTCGCATACCCTCATTGGTCCATTTGGGGTCATAATTGAATCCGGCAGTGGCCAAATCCTGGCATCTGGATTTACCTCCAACCCGAATGAGCTGGTCAAAATGGTTCCTGACGTGGAATTGACCGGAGCAGCCGGACAAGAGGTCGAACTCACTTCTCAGGCGGTTGACAAGTTTCTGCACTCATACTTTTCGGCAAGTCCTGGGAATGCGCTCGCAAATCTTGATTTGTGTCGTGAGGGGACCGACTTCCAGAGAGCCGTCTGGAGTGAGATCTGCAAGATACCGTTTGCCTCAACGGCAAGTTACAAAGAAATGGCGCACAGGGTTGGAAAGCCCAATAGCCACAGAGCAACCGGCAGTGCGTGCGGAGCCAACAGAATTGCTCTTTTTATACCCTGCCACCGGGTCGTTAAGACATCCGGAAATGCGGGCGAATACAGATGGGGCTCCGAGTTGAAAACGAGACTTCTCAACTACGAGAGATCCACTTCCAACTAGACGTCTTGATGTCTCAATATGTGGATTCCTGTGCTATCCCGCGATTTCCGCCAAGATCCTCACACGTCGCAAACCTGCCAAGGGGCTTTCTAAGTCATACTGTGCTCAAATCCATCTTCACTCAGTCTCTTTGGGTCCTCCGCCGAATTCGATGACACAAGTGCAGTTCCTGTAAGCGCCCGGAAGTAAGTCGTGGAACGATGTCACAAATGCGAGAATCCGAAAGCCCTCATCAAGTACCAGTTATACCTAGCGTTTCGCGCAACTTTTCGATGTCGGTAAGAGCCATCCCCCGCAACACGCTTTGGCAGAATACTGATGAACCGATCTGGCCAGCCACCGGAACCGAAACCATTCTCACCCTTGTAGCTGCCAGTGGTCCAGGCCTTCCTCAGCACCGTACCTATTGTGGAAGACGTGGTGCTGCAGTGCCCTTCTGCTTTGCCATCCAAGCCTCTCGAGGTCGGGCGTCTCCTCAAGATGGGTTACCGGACCGAAACACAGCCATGCAATTGGACGCACGTGCTGAGGAAGACCCATCAATCCGGACAGGAATTCCTCTTTATAAAAGGACACCCAGCCGAGTCCAATGCCCTCGTTGGTAGCGGCCAACCATAGGTTCTCAATCGCCAGGCAGACGGAATAGAGTCCGGCGTCATCGATTGTGTTTCTCCCCAACACGGCGGGAGCACCGCGTCTTGAATCATAGGTGACCACAATACCCAGGCTGGAGTCCAGGATACCCTCAATCTTTATCTTTTCGAAAGTCGCCAGCCGGTCCCCCTGGAGCAGATTTGCAAAGGCGACTCTCTCCCCTTCCACGTGCTCAGCGAACTTTGTTCTAAGAGAATTATCCTCCACCAAGATGAAGTCCCATGGCTGGCTCATGCCAACACTGGGAGCGGCGTTGGCCGCACTTAAAACACGGGCAAGGACTTCAGGTTCGACCGGTCCACCATTGAACTGGGCCCGGACATCCCGCCGACGATAAATTACCTCGTAGAACCCCTCATTTATCACACGTACCACCCTCAACGGAAATCCGTATTATCCTCCGACGATATATCTCTCGAAACAAGCTAATCGGCAAATCCGCGAAAAGCCAGATCAACCAACTAGCGATTCTTAATAGAAGCCGAATTTGCTGCATTCAAATAGCAGGGATCAACTTTGCGCCGTCGGAGAATCACCGACACAGGCTGCTTGGATCAGAGTGCATGAAGCCGAAAAATAGGGTCAGCTCGTACTCACCTTCTGGTACACTTCGGCAAATCTGCCTTCCGGAAGTCCTACGGCAACAGCGGACGACCTTGTCCAGGATTTGACGAATTCCACCGTCTCTTCCGGATTAGGCATTTGGCTCTTGTGCTCCAAAATCGCGCTGATCTTCAGGTCTACAAATTCTGTGATATCGGTGTAGCAGTTGGGGGTTGGTGAGGCCTGCATCACAACATCATTCACGCTGTAGGCTTCAAGCTGTTCGACGAGGAGTTCCGGAAAGGCAAACGGATTCCGAGCGTCTGGATACACCGCGCAAAGTGTGGCCTCAGCGGCAGCCAGGTGGTCAGGATGCGAGGCATAGATTCTCTCATAGTTGCGCTCTGCGGACTGGCACAGCACACGATCAGGTCTAAATTGCCTAATCTTGCGAGAAATGTCTTTTCTCAGACCCATTGAAACTTGTAGTTCACCATCTCTGTAACCAAGAAACGCAAGGTCAGTAACGCCTACGACACCCGCTGCATTTCTTTGCTCTCTCTGTCGTATTGCCGGCATCTCTGAGCGATCAGTTGTAAGATCGAATCCACCGGCATCTCCGTTTGTAACAATACAATATGCAACCTGAGTACCCTGAGAAACCCACTTTGCCACGGTTCCGGCAGACCCAAAATCAACGTCATCTGGATGGGCGACCACTACCAGCACTCTCTCCACCGGCTCCAACTCCACGAAGTATGTCATTCCTAATAAATTACTCTGGTTTGGTCGTAAACCTTGATGCGGGCAATTATGCCGTTCCCTTTCGCGAAAATCGAAGCCGACGGCACAGTAAGGCGCTAAATTTCAGTTAATGACCGAAACTGAAAATCAGCGCCTTTCCCCGGGCGACAAGGCTCCAGAACTATGCCTCGAGAATCAGGACCACAAAAATGTATGCCTAAGTGACTACGTCGGGCAAAAAGTCGTCCTGTACTTCTATCCGAAAGATCTGACTCCAGGCTGCACTACCCAGGCAAGCGAGCTGACCGAGATCCTTCCAAAGCTGACCATCGCTGGGTTCAAAGTCATGGGGGTATCTCCGGACATTCCAGAAAAACACCGGGAATTCATCAAGAGAATCAACATTGGATTCGACCTGCTGTCTGACCCCGACAAGACCACGATGACTGCATGGGGCACATATGGCAAGAAGATCATGTACGGCCGCGAAACCACCGGTGTCATCCGAAGCACCTTTCTCATTGACGAGAGCGGAACGATCACAAAGGCCACCTATGGGACAAAAGCCACCGGTCACGCAGCTAGGTTGGCCAAAGAACTGGGATTGCCGGCATAGTCTGACCAATCTATTCTGCCAGCACTCCTTATAATTGGGATGTGCCCTTGTCTGACCTTCTGCTCTCAATTCCGTCACCTCCAGTCAAACTCTCAGTTCTTCTCACGGGCATACAGACCGACCCCTTGTCTTTTGTAGCGCTGGCGATTGAGGTAGTCTCGATTCTGTTATACGTCTGGGGAGCAAGGGCACTCAACGCTAGGGGAAGGCAGTGGCCTCGGCTTCGAACTGTGAGTTTCCTTGCCGGGGTGGCCGTAGTGTTCATAGCTACCGGGTCAGGCTTGGCAGCATATGACGACTCGGTCTTCACATTGCACGTTGTGCAACACCTGATGTTGATGAATTTGGCACCGATCTTCATCGCCATGAGCGCTCCGGTCACGCTTCTTCTTCAGGCCTCCAAGCGAACGGTCCAAACGACGACTATCAAGTTTCTCCATTCGAAATTCATTGCGTTGCTTACTTTTCCGATCTTCGCATGGCTTCTGAATTACTCCACCATGTACATCTACTTTCTGACCCCCGTATACCAGCTTTCGATCGAACACCCACTTTTCCACGACTACACCCACCTGCACTTCTTGATCGCTGGACTCATCTTTTGGACCACTCTTATCGGAATAGATCCAATTAGGTGGAAAATGCCGTATGGGGCCAAACTGGCCTACCTCTTGGCTGGTATTCCATTTAGCACCTTCCTGGGTATCGCCCTCACTTCGGTAAGGACTTCGATTTCTCCGGCTCACACGCTGGCCGATATCCATAGCGGTGGAGCCGTACTTTGGATCTTCGGCGAGGTCTTCACGGTCGGGGCCATTGCAATCATCTTCTTTCAATGGGCCGGACATGAGGAAAGAATCGCCATCAGAGCCGACCGGGATCTCGACAGGCCGGTCACAAATGGCCGAGATAGCGGCGCCCGATGACATCGGAAATTCTTTATACCAGCGAGTAACATAGAAGCCGGAAAGAGACACTCTCTCAGAATCGAGGTACTCAATGTCAGACACCGTGATAGTCGCAACAGCTCGAACACCAATCGGCAGAGCTTACAAGGGGTCGCTCAAGGACGTGAGGCCGGACGACATGGGGGGATTCATCGTCAGCGAGTGTCTAAAGAAGGTGCCACAACTTGATCCTTCCCAAATCGACGACGTCATGATAGGTGCGGCAAATCATGTTGGCGAACAGTCGTTAAACCTTGGCAGAAATATTGCCGCGCTGGCCGGCCTACCAGACACAGTCCCTGGTACAACCGTCAATCGCTTCTGTGCCTCATCTCTTCAGACCATCCGCATGGCATTTCACGCCATAGAAGCCCATGAGGGCGAGGTATTTGTCGCAGGAGGCGTGGAAAGCACCTCCAGAACGCTGGGCGTCGGCTTTTCCGAAAAGGATCTAAATCCAAGATTCACCGACCACTCCCGATCCGACTTTATCAATGAAATGTTCATCCCCATGGGCCTCACAGCCGAAAATGTTGCAAAGAAGTTCGGGGTCTCGAGGCTCAGAATGGACGAGTTTGCCAAGATTTCACAAGACCGCGCCGTCGAAGCCCAGAACAATGGCACATTTGATCGTGAGATCACCCCGTTCCCACGAGGCGATGGAACCATTGTGGCAAAAGATGATGGACCGAGACCAAATACCAATCTCGAAACGTTGAGCCAACTTCCACCGTCATTCGCCGAAAACGGCTTAATAACTGCAGGCAATTCCTGCCCTCTTAACGATGGCGCCGCGGCTGTTCTGGTAATGTCGACACGAAAGGCCAAGGAACTTGGATTAACCCCCCTGGCACGTATAATCGCTTCATCGGTATCTGGCCTTGCGCCGGAGATCATGGGAGTCGGTCCAGTCGAAGCGGTAAAAAAGGTCCTCGCGCTGGCCAAGATGAGCCTCAGTGACATTGGCACGGTTGAACTCAACGAAGCATTTGCTGCACAGGTTCTTGCGGTTTGCGACCAACTTGGAATATCGATCGAGGACCAGCTGAACCCCCATGGCGGCGCCATTGCCCTCGGCCATCCATTTGGAATGACAGGGGCCAGAATCATGACAACGCTGATCAACGACCTTCAAATGCGCGATCAGCAGTTCGGTCTTGAGACCATGTGCGTTGGAGGCGGAATGGGAATGGCCATGATCATCGAACGCCTCTCATAGGCCAGGCACATCCTGCCCCGAAACGAACATTGAAAAGTTGGACTAACTTTTTTAAGACATGGTAAATCAAGAACCCACCTCACGAGATGACGACCAGACTATAAGACCCACGGATAAACCTACAGTCCTCGTCCTAGTCAGACATGGAAATACCGCTACAACGGGCAAGATTCTGCCAGGCCGGTCACCAGGATTGAACCTCTCACCAGAAGGAGTCCGACAGGCCGAAGAAGTTGCGGAACAATTGGCGACGGTTGACAATATCGCGGCGATCTATGCAAGTCCACTCGAAAGAGCCCAACAGACCGCATCTCCGCTTGGAAAACATCTTGGCATGGACATTGAAACATCTGAGAACCTCTATGAATGTGACTTTGGCGATTGGACAGGGCGGGAGCTGAATGACCTTTACAAGCTTCCAGAGTGGATTCAGGTCCAACGGTCTCCGTCCAGCTTCAGGTTCCCAAACGGCGAGTCATTCATTGAGATGGCTGGAAGAATGTCGATCTTCGTCGAATCAGTCCAACTCAAGCATCCAGGCCAAATTGTAGTAGCCTATTCTCACGCAGATCCAATAAAGACTGTCTTATGCACTGCCCTTGGGATGCACTTGGATATGTTCCAAAGACTGGTGATTGCCACTTGTTCGGTTTCGGCAATCGCTTACTCGTCACTTGGAACACTTGTCCTTGGCAGTAATTGGCAAAGAGACTTTGCGATTAAGGTGCCTTAAATGTCGAGTTCAAGAGATTTTCCGTCAGTGGACCACATTGCAGTTGGAGCAGTAGGAGAACCCGGGAAGCGAGTATTTCTGATACAGGCCAGATACCTCGGAGATCTTTTCACCGTAAAAGTCGAAAAGGCGCAGGTCGCAGCTTTGGTGCGCCATCTGGGTGAACTTATCCAGGAGCTGCCGAGGCCTGGCCACTTGGAGGAACCGAGCGACCTGCTCGTGCCTTACGAAATTGCCTGGGTTGTCGGATCAATCTCAATTTCATACACTGAAGGGGTAGATCAGGTTCATCTGAACTTGGAGGAACTCGCCACGGATGACTCAGAACCTTCGATGCTTCAAATCGGTCTTTCCAAGGAGCAGTCTGCCGAAATCGCCATCCAGGGTATGCGGCTAATCGAAGCAGGCCGTCCGCCATGTCCGCTATGTGGTTATCCACTTGATCCAAATGGTCACGCATGTCCCAGGACAAATGGTCACAGAGCTCCAGCGCTCTAGAACATCTCAAACTCGGTGAACTTACTGTCATTGGACGTATGCCCTACAGTTCAAATGCCACATTTCTGGTGGATGTGTCCCACAATTCCACGACGATACAGGCAATCTACAAGCCGCATCGGGGGGAACGAAGCCTATGGGACTTTCCTGGAGGCCTTTTCATACGAGAAGTGGCGGCTTTCGAACTTTCAGACGCCCTGGGATGGTCGTTGATTCCTGCAACCGTGTATCGGGATGATGGACCATACGGTGAGGGCAGCCTGCAGCTGTTCATCGACGCGGACTTCGAACAGCACTACTTCCGCCTCTTTGAAAGAACCGAACTCCACCCGCAATTTAAAAGGTTCGCCCTCTTCGACCTTGTCGTCAATAATGCCGACCGCAAGTCGGGACATCTTCTCATCGACGCTGACGACCACATCTGGGGAATTGACCAGGGACTGTGTTTCCACGTCGAACCCAAACTCAGGACGGTCATTTGGGAGTTTGCCGGCAAAAAAATACCTGAAAGCCTTTTGACAGATCTCTGCGAAAAGGTCGGCAGCTGCGAAGAGGCCCTAAGCGCATTGTTGGACCCTGAAGAGATTGACGCCTTTCGGGACAGAATCTTCCATGTGGCAAAAACCGGAAAGTTCCCCGTGCCGGACCCTGAAATGAGATGCTATCCCTGGCCACTCATATAAGTGTGCCACCGCTTCGGCTGACCCCAGCGGCGGCACACAATCGAATCAGCTACGTGACTTGATAGCCTCGATCAGTTTTGGCAGAACTTTGTGAACGTCACCAACTATGCCTAGATCCGCGATTGTGAAGATTGGAGCGTCTGCATCCTTGTTGATGGCAATGATGTTCTTGGCACCCTTCATTCCCACCATGTGCTGAGTGGCTCCCGAGATACCGCAGGCAATGTAGACGGTAGGCTTGACGGTCTTGCCCGTCTGGCCGACCTGGTATGCGTACGGTACCCATCCAGCATCCACAATTGCCCTGGAAGCACCCGGAGCTCCATTCAACAGTCTGGCAAGTTCCTCTATCATCTGGTAGCTGTCCTGCTGGCCTAGTCCACGGCCACCAGAGACGACGACCGGAGCCTCATCCAATTTGGGACCGGACCGGGCCTCGACATGACTCTGAACTATCTTTGCCTTTCCGGCAGAGCCGATATCGCCCACCGCGACCTCTTCAACTGAAGCCGCACTCCCGCCTCTAGCCTCGGGCGCGAATGACTTGGCACGAATGACATAAAGTCCCGGACCCGATGATTTAAACCTTGCCGAGACAACCTCTGAACCACCGAATACGGCATTCTCGCTGAGAAGCACCCCGCCTTCCAGCGAAAGATTGACAACGTTGGTCAATACAGGAAGGTCCAGTTTGGCTGACAACCTGGCAGCGGCATCACGTCCCTCCGCGGTTGAACCGAAAAAGATAGCATCGGGCGCTTCGGCCGAAATGCGTTTGGCCATGATCGACGCAATCGCGGTTCCGGCCAGAACTCCATTCAGGCCATTGGCCACAACGACCTTGGAGGCGCCGTGTTCACCCAATATCTGGCCAACCTCCGAACCGACACCGTAACTGAACGCCTCCACCGTCGAAGCAAATCCTGAAGCCGCGGTAATCAGTTCAAGAGAGGTTGTGGAGACACCCGATTCTGACGGTTCAACAAACACCCAGATTTTTGACAATGACATTTGATTGAGACTTTCTCTGAAATTGGATAACGACGGGCTGGCTAAATGACCTTAATTGCCTCAAGAAACTCAACTACCTGCTGGAACGCATCTCCCTCGTCGACAACCACGGTTCCCGACGCTCTCTCCTCGGCAGCTCTGACAGATACGATCTCCTGCGAGGTGGTCAATGGACCTGTACCGAGCGCAGCCACGTCCAAGACATCGACCGGCTTGCTCTTGGCAGCCATGATTCCTTTGAAGGACGGGTAACGTGGCTCGACCACACCGGCAGTCACGCTGACCAGCGCCGGCAACGGACACTCGACTTCGTCATAACCAGATTCGGTTTGACGCTGGACTTTGAGGATCCCGTTTTCTATTTCTACCTTCTTCGCAAAGGTGACGGACGGAATGTCAAGTAGTTCCGCAACCTGAACCGGCACTGTTCCTGTATAACCATCAGTGGATTCAGTTGCCGCCATTACGAGGTCGAAAGGATTTCGCCGAATGGCAGCCGCCAACACCTTGGCGGTGGTAAGAGCGTCTGAACCAGCGAGTGAGGGGTCTGAAACGAGAACCGCCCTATCTGCTCCCATTGCCAAGGCCGTACGGATTCCCGATACCTCACCGTTCGGTGCCATGGAAATCAGCGTTACCTCTCCACCACCAGCCCTGTCAACCAGTTGTAGGGCCATTTCAACCCCGTAGCTGTCAGAGTCGTCAAGAATAAGCTTTCCGTCTCTGACTAAATTGTGAGTTCCAGGATCCAGTTTTCCCGGAACCGACTGATCGGGGATCTGCTTCACACACACAGCAATATTCATTGACGATTTCCTTACATACGTGCAAAACGTAAAGTGCAATTGAAGAATAAAACGTTGTATTTAGCTTAGCGGAATCTCTCGACAGGGCCAAGTTCGGCGGTGGGAGAGAGCCCAAACACCTTTGGCCCAAGTCAACTTTCCACTTGACAGGGAGCTCTCGAACGAAATTGGCTCAGTGACGTGTCAGGCAGGTACGACTGGGAATACCGCCGTTAACTGGTGCAACGCCGGGTACGTCCAGCCAGATTTCGGTTTCTGCCAAAGCCACCGCAGCACCTACGTTGTTTGTGATCAAAAGGGCAGCACCGGCACGGAGCATTTCTTCAATCTCCCTCGGGTCATCAACCGTCCACACCGAGAAGCTCAACCCGGCCTTTTCAATCGCCTTCAGCGATCGTGGACTGACCTTGTCTTTAGGCAGATGAAGTGCCCCGATCCCATTTGCTACTGCGAAATCTATTGCGCTTTTGGTATTCGTTCCAATACGAGTGAGCAGGGCGGCAGATCCAAAAGCGGAAAGTCGAGGTAATTGCGACGCAATTTGGCGGTCAAAAGTTGAAAAGACTAATCTGTGGCGGTTGGAGGTCTCTCCCAAGAGGGCGACTAGGGAGTCTAAGACCGGATGGCCATTGGATAACCTAGAATCTCTCTTCGAACTCTTGATTTCGATATTTATCACCGACGATGGTAATCCTACCAAGACCTCTTTCAGCGTTGGGATCTGGCCGTTGAAGCGCCTGATGGACTCCAGGGAAAGGTGGGAGATGCTGCCCAGTCCGGGCACTGATTCATCATGGACCACCACAAGCTCTCCACTGCCACAGCGCCAAATATCGAGCTCCACGCCAGCAGCCCCAGCGCCAATCCCCTTTTCAAATGCAGCCATGGAATTCTCCGCCACCCCTAGGGAGTAGCCCCTGTGGGCGATGACCAATGTTCGCGCCGGACGCCGGATGCGGCTCACAGAAAAGCTCTAACTGAGCGGTATTTTAAGCACAATTTTCGCACCATTGTCATTTCGTATGTCCATCGTGCCACCAAGCTGAGAAACCACAATATCCCCGACAATCAGGAGGCCGAGGCTGAGAGTTTTCTCCGGATCGAAACCTTCCGGGAAACCGACCCCATTGTCCGCGACAATCATATCCAAAACATTGTCTTGCTGGTTCAGGAATACCTCGACCAACCCAGTCTCTCCATTTTGAACTCCAAACGAGCCTCCAAAGGCGTGGTCAATCGAATTCTGAATCAATTCTGCGAGTACAAGGGCTAGCGGTGTTGCAACCCGTGCATCCAAATCACTGGCCGATCCGGTCACCACGATCTTCACCGGCAGACTGGGCATGATCGACTCTTCCGCCAACCGGACAATCGCCGACACAATCTCGGGGAACGAGACCTGGTCTCCAATCTCTCTCGAAAGTATCTCATGGACCACGGCAATCGACCGTATTCTTCGCTCGGCTTCTTTCAGTGCATCCTGCCCTTGGGATGGCCCCACTCGGCGAGCCTGAAGACGTAAGAGAGAAGAAATAGTTTGAAGATTATTCTTTACCCGGTGGTGAACCTCTCTGATGGTTGCGTCTTTGCTCAAGAGCATCCGATCACGTCGCCTGAGTTCTGAGATGTCCCGCAAAAGCACCAGAACACCGGTAACCTCGCCCTGTTCAAGGAGTGGGATTGCGTGCATCATCAAAGTGACATCAGCACGCTGCTCAATCTCCTCGATCACCGGCCTATGGCTCGCGTATGCGCGATCTGGCGCAGAGAATTGCAGGCCCGTGTCCGCAAAAAGGTCGCCCTTTTTTATCAGGTGAAGCCCCAACCGGTGCATTGCACTGGCAGCGTTGGGCGACATGAAGAGTATCTGCTTTTGAGCATCCAACACCAGAACTCCATCGCCAACTCTCGGGGCCTCCTCCAGATCTGTACCTTCAAAGGGAAACACCCCGTCTGAAATCATCTTGGCAAACTGCTCAAAGAGACGTATGTAAGTCCTCTCAAGCTCCCCGTGAACAAGTCTCGCACTGGTGATATGGCGCCTGTCAAGAATGGCTACCACTTTCCCTGCTCTTCTGACCGGAATACATTGGGATACTATCCACTCCCCACCGTCAGGGCTGATCGATTCGCGGAATACGAGCATTTCAGAGAGAAAGCCTTGGGTAACAAATGAGACTTCGTCCGGATTGCCGCCTGTTCCAACAAGATCATCAGGAATCGACGTCTGTGCGGTCGCTGGCCTGACTTGCGCCAAGATGATAAATTCAGGAGCGCCGGAGACAAGGGCTTCTTCACTTTGTTCAGTAGTGCGCAATGGCGCATAGAGGACAAGGTCCGAAAAACAGAGATCGGCAAGCATCCCCCAGGAACTCGTCAACCGCTGAAGATGATCGATATCCGCTTCCTCAAGATTTGCCCTTTTGGCGAGCAGACTAAAAGTTGACATTCTCCCACCATGCCTTCATAGACTTCGATTTCGCATCGCTCGTCGCCTAGACTTCGGCGGCATATGGCTTTCTATCTCTAAACCCTGAAAGCGATTGATATCCAACAGATTGCACGTATGCCTTGATCTCATCAGCCCTGAAGGCAACATCTGCCAGACCGTGAGCATCCGAAGCTGTCGTGATCGGAACCCCGTAGTCAAAGAACTTACGTAGGAGATACGGTGCCGGATAGGCTTGCTTGACTGGTTTTCGCCAACCCGCCGAGGACACTTCGGCCGAAATCCCTGAGCGGCGGGCCGCTTCGGCCATACGATCGTAAAACTCCTCTGGCACCCTGGGCAAGTGACCGCCCACCTTGATCAAATCCGGATGGGCCAAGACATCGACGGCATTCGAATCCGCCAGCTCCTCCAGAGAGGTTGTGTAGGCTCTCCAAGCATTTTCAATGCCGACCTTGTCCCACTCCGCCATGATGACGGAATCGGAGACATGATCGAAAGGCCATGCTCCCAGCCAGTGGACCGAACCCAGGAGTACATCAAAAGGATACCCCGCCAAAAACTGCGAAACCTCATGCATTCTGCCTGGGTAGTAGTCGACCTCCATCCCAAGTACGATCGGGAGGCCTGCCGCCTTCGCCTCGAGCGCCACCTCTACATAGGTATCGAGGTCAGCCTGCGCGTGATTAGCCCAGTATTGCTCCATGATCGCCCTAACAGGAGACTCGGGATACTGCTTGAAAAATCCACCCAAAAACCGATCAACCTGAACAAAGCGAAACAGATGCTCGGTTATTGCGATCTCTTTGACGCCATTTTTTACCGCCGACTCGCAGTATTCATGGAGCCCGTCCAGTGTGGGAGTCTTGTCCCGTTGCCCGTGAGGCCATAGATGGAGGTGATAATCAAGCACAATTACATCGTAGGGGGTAGTAACTGTTCACTTGTACATCCGTATTCT
>DAHXKX010000060.1 GCA_027366165.1 Actinomycetota bacterium | reverse complement strand
TCGAAATCCGTGTCAAGATCCTCCACGAAGTCCTCGCCCGGAAACTCTTCGAACTCAAGACCTACTTCATCTTCGACATCTTCGACATCTTCAACATCTTCAACATCCAAGTCAACTTCGTCGAACGGCTCTTCGTCGTCGAACGGCTCTTCGTCACCTTCAAATTTCTCATCCAAATGGTCTGCCATATCAATCCTAAAATTTGTACTTTGGCGCGGAATTGTATCCGTCTTCAGTGACCTTCACTGCGGTTTCGGCCAAGTTGACTTGGATGTTGAAGATGTTGAAGATGTCGAAGATGTCGAAGATGTCGAAGATGAAGTAGGTCTTGAGTTCGAAGAGTTTCCGGGCGAGGACTTCGTGGAGGATCTTGACACGGATTTCGATGACGACGACGACATTTTGGTCGACGATCTCGATGTTCATGACGACATAGATGAGATTCTGGAGGCCGGTGCGATCCTGGAGCCCAAGCCCGTAGCGCCTCGTGGTGAGGATGAGGAGGACGACGAGGACGAGGACGAGGACGAGGACGATGTCGAAGCCAGTCTTGATGATATCCTCAAGGAGCGGCTGGTTGTCCTAGAGGAGGACGATGACGACGAGGACGAGGATTACGAAGACTCTGACTACAGAAACGATATCGCTCTACGAGTCCTACCAAAGCAGCCGGATGAGTTCGTATGTCAGAGCTGCTTCTTGGTTAAAAATCGAAGCCAGATTGCAGATAAAGAGAAGATGTTCTGCCGAGATTGCGTTTAGCTGTTCCGGGATCGTTATCGACGGAGATTACATAGGAGAACTGTGACAAAACCAACGTTGACCGAAGTGATAGAGACCGGCCTTTTTGGGATTACAGGCGTGGTGGTAGAGTTGCAGGAGTCGCTGCCAAAGATCGTCGCCAAGGGCAAATCCACCCTTGAGCCCAGACTTGGAATTGCTAAATTCGTGGGTCAGTTTGCTGTGACCAGGTTTGAAAGCGAGTTTCAGAAGCGGGCTGACGCAGCGATTGGGCAGATCACAGATTTGGTTTCACTCCTCCTTGGCCAGTTAAAAGACGAGGGGCCATACGAATCGAATCTTGGGTCGACGGGCGATCCCGTTTCCACCGAGCAAAATATTTCTGCAAATGCGGATGTGCCAACGTCGATCGCCAGGGTGACAACTGACGCGGGTCACCTCCCAATTGTCGGATACAGGACGCTTTCGGCTCAGCAGATTATCGCAAGGCTGGACTCTTTGAACCAATCAGAGCTTGACGAGATCGAGCAGTATGAATCGGAGAATCGCGACCGTGCAAGTATCCTTCGAAGTATTGCCGCAAAGCGGGCAAGGCTTTGAGTATGCCTGAACCAGTGCCAAGACTTGAACCTTTTTTCGGGGAGAAGGTTGAAGAGTTGGAGGAGTTCCTGGCGGAGATAAGTGGTGAGCTGGCTTTGCGCCGTGGGGGCACCCAACTTCTTGGTGAGCTTGGGCATCCAGTGGAGCTTGCGCAGAAGATCTCGGAGTCATCGGAGGACTCATTTGCTCTTACGGTCACTCTGAATTCGACCTTGAGTGGCCTGATATGGGCAAAGATCGTCCGCAACGAGTTCGGAGACCGGGTTTGTCTTGTTCCAGTATTTGCGGTGCTGAAGGACGCCAGAAGACACGGGGTTGGCAACGAGCTTTTCAGTGCTTTGGAGACGTGGGTGGCATCGCGTAACGTGACCGCCATCGAATTTACCGCGTTGCCGGGGGATCGGCATACGAAGAATTTCTGCGAGTCGAATGGCCTGGTTGCAAGATCGCTTAAGATGTACAAGGCTTTCGGCCCATCCTGATCCGTCATTTAGGTTTGGGTAAATTGAATGGCTAGCCGCTATCATTCACCAGCAGGTTGATCATCTGTTAACAAAAAATATGGGCAGCCGGAAGGCCGCCCATAATCGACGGATGTGGACGTAGTAAAGAGCTAGTCCCCGCTTGTTTCAGCTGCAGTAGGCGCTACGGCATCTGCAATTGCCGAAGATTCAGCTTCATTGGAGACCATTTCGACCACCGTTTGGGTTGGTTCACCCTTGGCCGTGGTTTCTGGCGGAGCGCTTTCCTTCGCCGCGGCGGGACCCTGTGTAACGGGAGGCGCGATCTTTTTACGAGGCCGTGGAGGTGGCGGAATTGCAATTCCGAGAAGCTGGGCCAGAGCTGGAATTCGTCCCGAACTTTCTTTTGCCGATTCTATCAGCTCTGCGGAGGCATTTTGAGGAAGCCCCTTTGGATGGACCTGCCGTCGGATGGGGGACTGTGAAAGCGCATCGAGAAGGGCTGCCCAGCGGTCTGCGGGAGTCTCCGGTGAGAGCATGTCATTGGATGCGTTAGTAAGCTCCTCCAGCAGCGCTGCCGGAAGTTTTGCGATCGGTTCAGGTGGTCTCGACGAAAGGCGTACCGCCCGTATGACGCGCTTTCCATTAAGGTTCTCGCGAATTTCGGCGAGCCACGCAGCATGCAAAGTTGCTGCTCTCTGTTCAGTCAGCTCTTTCAGCTTCTCGAGCATCTCCCGTGTTGTGTCGTCATGACGGATCAAATCTGCTGCGCTTATCACGGACCTAAGGTCCCGGAGGGAGGCTTCATCCGCGATCTCGATTGCCACCTCGGCACGGTCTTTCCATGTCGCGAGCTTAAGAAGTGGCAGCATGGGTTCCGCAATTGAAAGTACAACGGATTCGGAAATGGTTGGCTTACCCTCAGCTATCGCCTTCTCGTTTTGGCTCGAGAGTGCCTGACGGACGGCCGGCAGGCCACCCTTGAGCAGCTGTTCCGCGATTGGATGGTGCTCTGGAGCTATGTTTTGCAAGACCTGGGTCCTGTGGGTATTTCTGGGCGCAAGCCTCTTGAACTTAGAGGCTGGTGTTTTCGGCGCCTGGCTTGGCTGACCGGACCTTTCGGGGCGCTTTTGCTGTGGCCGTCTCTCGGTACCATCGGCTGCCAAAGTCCTGGCGGCTCCGCGCCTGCCGTCTGCAGGGCTTTCGTTTCGTTTGGGGGGTCGGCCTGAAGGGCGTTCAGCACCAGCACCGGTCTGTTGTTCTGTGCGGAGTGGCCTTTTGTCCGATCTTGGAGGTCTGCGGTCAGTTTGAAAGCGGCTTCGCTCTTTAGCTGAGACGGTCCGTGTTACATATGAAACCGGCTCCTTGCTCGACAGTTCGATCAAGTTTGCCTGTGCGTGTTTTGCCTTTGGTGCATAAACCGATTCCACGATGATGCCGTCGATCTCGAACACGACTTCAGCACGAACAACGTCTCCGATCTTCGCACCTTCGTAAAGTATTGAACCGTTCAGAGTCCCTCTGGGCTCTTTTGCCCCAGCTGCCCTCCAAGTCCAGATTCCATCTGGCTTATGACTCGTCAATTCAACTTCAATCCGCGAAGACATCTATTCTCCATGCCGTATTAGGGATGTTCTCATCTTGGTCACGCTATCAACGTCGTTGTGATGACACTCAAGAGGGAAGCACCGACCAATTCAATGATCGTCAATCCTAGTTATCAATGTGACTTAAGTTTAAATTTGCATAAGCCAGACTTAGTCAACATAGACGCTCAAATGTAGTTTCTGTGTTGTTCGATAACGTCAAAAGCAAAATTCGCACTATTTACGTCTGGCCTGACACTGAAGGAGGGGACTTTGGGTCCTACTATTTCAGCCATGAATGAATTATTGATTGGGGCGCATGTTTCGATTGCTGGCGGAGTTATGAACGTGTTCGAAAATGCAGCCGCGATTGAGGCAAACTTTGTCCAGATATTCACTCGCAGTCCAAGGGTGTGGAAGTCGTCTTTGATCAGCGATGATGAGGCTTTCTGTTTCAAGGCTGAACTCGCAAGTGGGGGGAGCGGTCTCAGAGGTATCGTAACGCATGCACCTTACCTGGTCAATTTGGCCTCGACGGATCCGGAGATACTTGACAAGTCCCGGGCTGTGCTTGTGGAGAACTTCCAGTCCGCCTCGAAGCTTGACGCACGGGGTATGGTGGTCCACGTTGGGAGCCATAAGGGTGCAGGCCTAGAGGCATCAATGACGGGGATTGCGTCATCATTACGCCTGGCGCTTGAAACTGTGGATGGGCCGTGCCGGATTCTACTTGAGAATACCGCCGGGCAGGGCGGTAGCGTGGGCATGAGTTTCGATGAACTTGCGCGAATAGTTGAGGCGCTCAATGATGACGATAGGATTGGCATCTGTCTTGATACGCAGCATTTATTTGCGTCGGGCGTGTCGTTCGGCACCAGCGAGGAGGCTGACACCGTAGTTTCGGCGCTCGCCGGGAAGCTTGGAATCGATCGTCTTGGCTGCGTGCATCTCAATGATTCCAAGGTCCCACTGGGAACGATGAAGGACCGCCATGAGAACCTTGGTCAGGGGCTGATAGGCGCAGAGGCGTTGTCGAATCTGATTTCCCATCCTGCGCTGTTGGGCGTGCCCCTTATTCTTGAGACACCGGGTGGCGGCGAAGGTCCAAGAGCCATAGATGTAGATACAGCCAGGGAGCTTTTGCGAGCTGGGATAGCTCGTCGAGGCTTAGAAGTCTAGATTTAGGCAAATACTCGTTCGCACCTGGCCATTTTTCGCAAAGAAGACGTCTACGGAGACAATGCCACCTTCTTTGGTTATTGAGAAGTAGGTGTCGGACGGGTCATCATAAGATGTTGATTCCCTGTAGCTGACCTGACAGGTCATTTTCTGGCCTGCTTCGAGTTTTATATGCTCCCTGTGCAGGATTTCTTCGAGCGCCTCGAGGTATGTCGCGTTGTTTAGGTGAGAGAGTATGTCCTGGTCCGAGAATCGACTCTGCCAGGCGAGCTGAGAAGCCCCTGGCGGGAGTGGCTGTCTCTTGGCATCCCGGATGCTGACTTTGTGTTGCCTGGCTAGCGGACCGTAGATCTCATAAAGACTTGCTGGTACAGAAATTGGTGTGCCGGAAGTTGAATTCGTCAGTACCCAAACTGCCCTCGCGGCGATAAGTGTTGTGCCGGAAGTGACATCAGAAATGAGGGATGTCCTTTCAACCCAGGCCCGGCCCGAGCCTGTCAGGTACGTTTTGGAGTTGATCGTTTCCCCGTAGGTTGGCAGAGATGAGACGTAGATATTGTTTTGACGCAGTACCCAGTTGCCCATTTCTGAAATATCGGCATCTATCGCGTCAAAGGCAGCGACATCTTGTAGGAATCTGGCGCATGCATCAAGCCTTAGCCGTCCCGTGGGGTCGGTGTCAGACAAAGCCACGCGCCTACTAACTTGAAATTGCCGTGATGAGTCAAGTGGATCGATTATGTCGGTCATTTTTTAGCGCATTTACCTCCCTGCCTACATTATTGCACGTTACGGACTTCTGACGGAACTGACCCAGAAGACATATGTTCTCCCCACACTCCTTTAATTTCCCAGATGCTGAGTCTCTCCGGCCTTTTCTGTCGTAACCGGGCCTGGCGAGCCGGTGGCTTTTTGGAGACACCTTCCCCATATTGCCTGGGCTGTCGCGGTACACTTTGGATCCGTCGTCAAGCAGTGCCGAAACATCTTTATCCCGATTTTTCAATCGGCGCTTCAGCCAGCCGTCAATCCGCTTAGGTGGTTAACTGTCCGAAATCGGGACCATCGGTTGTGGGCAACTTCGTTTGTGGAAATTGCTAGTCTCCCTTAGGCGTCGTGTGGCGGCAAAGGTAGCCGTAACCGGCATGGGTCTGAGACTGGTTCCAGACTAGGGAGTTCTTGGCTTCAACTTCCTCCTCGCTGGACCAGAGCTTCATGGGTCCTGCTGCCATAGCTGTGAGTTGGACTTTGCACGCCCGTTCCAATAAGACCGCCCTCATCACGGCTGTTGCGGCATCAGGTCCAACTGTGACAAGCCCATGTTGGGGCAATAGGCATCCTGCGGCATCACCGATCGTCTCTGCCAGAGCTTTTCCAAGGTCGCGGGTGCGGATGAGATTTCCGGTCAGGGTGAAGCGAGGAACGTCCGGACGGGCAAAAGGCACACCGTCATGCGAGATTGCCCGCAATGGCACATCGAGAGCAGAAAAGGCATTGGCCATAGGTGCATGCGTATGGACCACACAGTTCACCGCCGGGTTGGCGAGCATGATTTCTGTATGAATCGGGAATTCAATGTGACGTTTGTGAGTCCCCTCCAGGACTTCACCGGCCGGGTTGACCAGAACCAGTCTGTCGATGGTGACCTCCTCAAATCCCCATTCCGAGGCCTTCATCCAAACTCCTCTGCCCTCTGGATCCCTTATCGAGGCATGCCCCCAAACCATATCCGTATGACCAGCCACCGCCAGTGCCTGATTGGCCCTTGCCGTCTCAATTGCTGCCTGAATTGGTGTTGTCATCCCGTCCTCTTTCTAGAAGTTGCAAAGGTTGAATCGACGCTGTGATGTGGCGAAGACCCGGTAAATAGTCGTTCATGAGACTGCTGTCGTCAAATTCACGGTAAATGTAATCCAGGCGATTTTATCGAATGACCGGTACCGTATTCGTCAATTTTGAGGGCAAATTCCTATTTGCGATCGAGTGGACCTTATGGCAGGATTGCCGCAACAATTGGAGGTCCATGTCAGATCGGCATTTGCCCCGAGACTTTCTTCATGTCGACACGATTCCATTTTCTATCACCGGTTTCATGGATCACCAATGGATTCAAAGCGGTCCGGTTTAGTTTTGATGGCTGCTTCAACTGAGGATGTTTTGTATCAATGGCAGTAAGGCACTAGTCGTGGTTGTCGAGCGTTGAGACCCGCGACAGCCACGGGCTTAACTTAACGCCCCGGAGGTTGGCAATGTAAAAGAGGGTATCCTAATGGTCGCAAATTAGCCATTTGATCTCTTTTTCCCCGGTTTTTAAAGGGATTGCTACTGTCTTGGATCAACCTGGACGGTTCTCAAGGTCTTTTTGAAACAGGCTTTTGTTTCATTGATGAGAAGTCGACGGTTCAGCGATTTGGGACGATTGTGAAGATAGGGAAGTATCCTGGACGAGATCTTGGCGTAATAAGCGATCAACTCACCTTCTGAGCAGCCTTGCTATGGCAAATAGATGTTATCAAGGTGGGTGAGCTGCGCTCTGGAACGTCGGATTCCGTTTGTCCTTTGTTCTTGCTCCGTCGGTTTTAGTTGCTCACTGCGGTCTCTGTCTTGTCGACCATTGAGGTACCTTGTCTCCGCGCAATCCGAGGAAAATCGGTTGGCGCATGAGATCTTCAGATATTTACGTCGTAAAGGCGCCTTCGAACAAAACCTTTGGTTCGACCCAGGTGACAGGGGAAATTGGCCGAACTATTTCTTGTGTACCTTTTCACCGAAGATGGGATGCAGTCTCAGCCATGGAGGAAGGAATAAGTAATCCGATAAAACTGACACCATAGGTTGACGATGCGCCTATCTGTGTAACGGTCAATCCGTTTGTCCCGCTTTGGCCTTGTTGTGCCTTTGTCAGCCATTTAGGGGCTTCAGTGGCTGTTGTGGGCGGTAGATGATTGGGGTTGACCAACTTTGTGTTGGTGACCGGGTATCTCGGTACGGTAGATGCACATGTCGCAATTCATTACCGGCACAGGTGAGCCTGCCTCTTCGATTCTCTGGGTGAGAAGGTCGACGATGCGTTGGTCAGGCCCCATCTCTTTTGCCAGCCTAAGTGATATGTCCGGGTTTTGCCGTGCCCAGCTGCGGCTTTGAGCATAGATCCTCTCCAATAGCGATCCTGTGAATAGGAAATATGGTGCCACGGTTACATCCCTTGCCCCTAACAGCCTGAGGCGATCTAGAGCTTCGGCGACGCCTGGCTTTGCCAGTGAAATGAAAGCCGGTTCCACCAACCCCAACTCACCCCGTTCCGTCAGGAGGCGGGCGATTTTGTAGAGATCGGAATTGGCATCGGGGTCAGTGGAGCCGCGGCCCACTAGAAGAGTGAAACCTGGCTGAACGGGAGACAGTGTTTTTTCTGGCACCGCTTCGAAGGGGGCGAATGCCCGGTCCTCAACAATCTCCAACAGGGTTGGGGTTACGGACAGGTCTTTTGCATAGCTGAAGGTGACCCTGGGGTATCTCTCCCTTGCCGCAGAGATGCTGGAAGGGATGTCATTTTTCACGTGTCCTGCCGCCAGAAGGAGCAGCGGTAAAACCACGACTGCAGAAACATCACTTGATGCGAGAACCCTGGAAAATCCTGTGGCAATGTCTGGTTTGGCGAGCTCAATGAAACCGTGGCCGACTGGCATTACTAGACATTTTCGCAACTGGTCTACGATCTGTTCGAACTGGCTTATCCCCTCTAACGAGGTGGTCCCATGGCCAACAACCATGATCGCAGCGTGGGGGTTAGATGGCATCGTCGTCGATTTCTTCTGCCATTCTGACAATGGCGTTGAAGGCCGCACTCGCTGCCGGTGATCCACCTTTGTTGCCGACGTTGGTGATATGGGGGAGGTCGGAGTGCGCGAGCAGGTCTTTGGATTCGCTGGCGCCGACGAATCCGACCGGGAGTCCAATTACAAGGGCGGGTCTGAACCAATCGGTGTTAGCCAATTCGATCAGCGCCTGCAAAGCCGTTGGAGCGCAGCCGATCACGAAGATGCCATCTGCGGGATAGAGTCTTGCGGCCGATATCATCGCCGTGTAACTTCTCGTCGGAATGCCTGTTGGCGAGGCCTTTGTTTCTCCAAGCAGACATGTGGTTGGGTATTTGGTGATCCCGGCCCTCACCATTTCGACATCGCATACAACTGGGCATTGCGCTTTGACTGCTTCTACGCCTCTTTGCACGCTGTGGTTAGAGAAGGTAAATGACGCGGCCAGTTCAAAATCGGCTGTGGCGTGTATAACCCTTTTGATTACCGCCTCTTGCGCCTTGTCATAGCTTGAGACATCGAACTGCTCTGACAGGATTTCGTAGCTTTTCCGCTCGATAGGGTGGATCATAGCCTCACCTCCTTTATTGCGTCCCTCGGGCAGATCTCGATGCAGTCATAGCAAAGATTGCACAGCTGGTGTATTAAGTGGGGTTTGCGCGGACTTCTCAGAAGCGCATGACTGTGGCATGTTGGAAGGCATGCACCGCATGCCGTGCATGCGTCTGAAATTTGGAGTCGTGTTCTAACTACAGTGCTCGATGTCATGGCTGGATCTTGTATCCGCGCGGAGTAAACATGTAGTCTCCAAAATGCCTGGTAGCCGAAGAGCCCACCATTACCAACGAAGTCATATCGACCTTGCTTGAATCAAAGGTTGCCAGGGTATATATCTTCCTGGTCTCCCCGGTTCTTCCTATGTTGCGGACAATGGCCACTGGAGTAGAGCTGGGACGGTATTGGGAGAGAATCTCCATAGCCTTAAGAAGTTGCCAGGTCCTGCCCTTGGACTTAGGATTATAGATTGCTATTACGATATCGGCCTGGCCAAAGGCGTGGATGCGTTTTTCAATGGTTTCCCATGGGGTCAGCAGATCAGAAAGAGACAAATAGGCGTGATCATGTCCCAATGGGGCGCCCAGTAGGGCCCCGCCTCCCAGTCCGGCGGTGACACCGGGAATGACAGAGATCTCCAGAAGCCGGTCCAACGAATCGATATCACGCTGGTTCCAAAGGGCTTCAAGCATTTCAAAGGTGATGGATGCCATAGCAAAGATCTCCGGGTCTCCGGAACAGACGAGCGCCACAGAACGGCCCCCGAGCGCGTACTCTAGGGCCGTCTTCGCTCTCTCGTTCTCTTCACCGATAGGGGATCTGATAATCAGCTGATTGGGAGAGAGGAGTTCGCTGCACTGTTCGACGTATGGCCGATACCCAATAACGATTTCAGAGTTGATTACTGCCTCGACCGCTGCAGGAGTCCTGAGCATTGCACTTCCAGGCCCAAGGCCGACCATCTTCAAATGCCCCCTGGCTTTCTGCCTCGCAATTGCCAGCGTCACTCTTGGGGTCTTTATCTTGGTGACCACCAGGCTGCCGGATTTGGAAGCCAACAACGCGGCTGCCTCGGCAACCGAGGGAGTGCCGACAGCCACCTCGACCTCTGCGGAAGAGTTCGGTACCGTCACTTGGGCAAGTTGGTTGGATCGGAAGGTGACAATGGGAAGGTGCTGGTCCAGTATCGCAGGATGGTTTGCGCGGATGTCAATCGTCGCCAGTTTGGCGATGGCCCTTCTGTCGAGATGGTGTTCCGAACAGACCGAATCGATCAGAGCTGAAACCTCTTCCGCCGACGCGTCGCTTGAACATCCAATTCCCGCCACGAGACTAGGCGGGATCAGCCGCACCGTCGGTGAGTCGCTGGTTGTCGCATCCGCCGCCATGTCGGAGATAATCACCTTGGCGGGTCCGTTCCCGCTTCTAAGTTGTATGGGTCCAGGCCACTCAATTTCAGAGTCCACGATCGGGTCCCTGCCCTCGAGCATTGTCTCGATGAGACCTGCCACGTCTCCTTCGGCGACAAAACCGCTTAGTCCGTCCACGGCTGGTATCTCTGCTAGTTCGGAGGCGGTTGTTATCACCGCAGTGCCGTTTCCACGGCTGGCGAGTTCACCGGCGAGTCGGTTTGCACCCCTGTGGCCCCCAAGGACGGGGATAATGAATTGGCCCAACTCGTCGACTGCGACGACGATCGGATCGGAACCCTTGGAGAGGCTTCTCCGGGCAATGAGTCTCATTACTATCGGCAGAGCCATGACCAGCACCAGGACTTCGTCCTTTGTCCAGTGGTCATCAAGTATGATTGATGGCTTGCCGATTTCGACTGGAAGTCCAAGCTTGACCGCTGTCTTTGCGCCCCGCTCGTTCAAAGCAATGGCCACTGCGTCCGAAAAATTGATGGTCATCCCAACCAGCCCCAGGTGATGAAGACAGGGTTTTCAGCTTCGAGGCGCCAAGAGCCGTCTGGGAGGAGCTTGCCTACCGGGAGCATGACTTGCATAAGACTGCCAAGGAGATTTGCGCCATCGACAGCCCTGTCGATTGCCGCAAAGCTGGCCAGCACAAATGCTGGTGCTGTAAGACGCTTTTTGAGGGTTTTCAACACCTCCAACCCGCCCCCGCCAACGAAGACGGCGTTCGGATCGGGGAGTTGCCACATCACGTCTTCCGATCGACCGGCGATGACCGTCGCAGTGGAAAGCCTCTCGGAGTTGAGTTGTGCGAGCCTGACTTGGATCGGATCTTGGTCGACCAGGAAAAGTCTCAGGGAAGAGGTCCTTTGAGCGGCTGATATTCCAACGCTTCCGCTGCCAGCACCCAAGTCCCACATGCAGCTGGACTCTCCTGAAATATACGGAAGCATCTTAGAAAGGATAACCTCCCTGACTTCACGCTTTGTTACCATATTCCCTCTGTGGAGGAACTCGGAGCCGTTTTGGGATCGGGATGCGTTGGAAATCGAAGGAGCTTTTCGAGTTGTGTTCTTTACACCTAGGAGTATTGAATTTGGGTCAAAGCTCTGGACACTTAGTTCTTCAAGTGAGGCTTCAGTCACTGACTCGTTGCTGGCGCCAAGATCTGTGCAGACAAGGTATCTATCGAACGGTGCCTTGGCTTCGAGAAGAAGTTGAGCCATGAATTGTGGGGTGTGTTCAGAAGAACATAGGACCGCCAGCTTGTCGATCGAGTTACGGGGCTGTATGGACCTGACAAGTTCGGTCAGAACGCTTTGATATGACCTTCCGTGAGCACTTATCACAACCGCGTCCTCCCAGTGGGTCCCGGCTCTGGCGAAGGCCAGTGATACCGACGAAATGACCGGATTGATGAGTAGTCGGGAATCGGGAAATGCGCGTTTGAGCAGCCTGACGATTCCAAAGTATCCTGGATCACCCGATGCCAGCACGAGCAGGGCACCCTGCTCTTTCGACATCTCCTTGGTCAGCCGGTCCATTCCTAATGTCCAGTTCAGCTGTTTGGGAATTGCGGAGCTGACGTTTGCTTCAAGAAGCGCGATTTGCCTGGTAGATCCAACCACAGCCGAACTTTCGGCCAGTATCGCTTCTACTTCGTCTTTCGTAATTCCGAAGCGGCCTGATGCGTCAATTCCGATTACGAAGATCCTATTAGGCACGGGCCACGACTCTCTTTCCATCGAAGTCCACCATGATCACTGCAAGATCAACCGGTTTCGACAAGTGATCGAGGCAAGCGTTCTTTGCCATCTGGCAGAGGAGTTCCAACGGGCTAATCTCGTTCGCTTCGATGCATACCTCGAAGAAGTGCCTGGCTGTGTTGGTGGCCGTGGCCGCCGCTAGCACTGCCGACGACGCGTTTGTTGCTCTCGCCACCTCAACTAGCACATCACTATTGAGGTCAGACCGGTGAAAGTGAGTCATCATCACCTCGTTGGCCAGCTTTGAGATCTTGCCTACCATCCCGACCCAGGTGATTTTCTCGACGCCGAGTTTCGCAGCATTCTTGAGAGCCACGCCGGTGAAGTCACCGACTTCCACAAAACAGACTTCATCGAAATCTGGAAACAGATCCATGGCACATCTTTCGGACCTGGAACCGGTGGCCAGAACTAATTCGCGCTCACCCTGTGCGACGGCAACATTGATCTGCTGCACCACGGAAGCCCGGTAGGCCGCGGTTGAAAATGGTCGCACTATCCCTGTAGTTCCTAGAATCGATATACCTCCGATTATCCCGAGACGGGCGTTGGTGGTCCTTTTCGCCATCTCCACACCGCCGGGAACGCTGAACACCAGTTCAAGACCCTTATCTGTAACTTCTCTTACTGCCTGAGCTATCATTTCGGCCGGGACAGGGTTTATGGCCGGAGATCCCACCGCAAGGCCCAAGCCGGGTTTGGTGATGGTGCCAATTCCGGAACCGGCCAGGAAGACGAGTTCATCGGTTGAGGGCAGCTCTATTGCGTGCACTGTCATGCGTGCCCCGTCGGTGCAGTCGGGATCGTCACCAGCATCTTTTACAACCACCGCACCCTGATCCCGGGAGTCCTCGACCGGGAAGATGGCTCGTCGACCCGAGGGGAGTTCCACTTCGACTTCGAGAGGAAGGGTTCCAGTCACGAGGAGGATTGCTGCAGCCTTCGCGGCTGCGCTTGCGCATGTCCCAGTTGTCCAGCCAGTACGCAACTGTTTAGGCTCTGTTGGACTCACGGTTGATCCTTAATTTTGCACTGGCTTGCCAGTTTATTATTTGCAGACGGCTTCAATGGCAGAAACACTGGCGTTGGGTATCAAAAGAGTTTTCACTGACGCTCTTTGACTGGCCGGCCGATTGTGGTGCCTGGCAAAGAGCGCTTTCTGAACCGATGCGCATAGTTAGGTGAATATAGGTGGGAGCGTTTTGTTGGCCCACTGAGAACGTCTCCCACTATAACCAGGACGGTTCTGTTTGCTCCGCTCGCTGCCATCTCTTTTGCTAGGGACCCGATAGTGGTTGCCACCACCTTTTCATCGCTCCAGGTCGCCCGGATCACAATTGCGGCCGGAGTCGATTCATCGAATGCGGATCCTTCGCACAGAAGCTCATCCTGCAGCTCCTGTGGCCGGGCGCCCGAGAGGAATATGCCAAGAGTGCCGCCGATTTTGGCGTATGCACTGACACTTTCGCGCTCGGGCATTGAGGCCTTAGTTTTCCCTGCCAGCCTGGTGAACACAACGCTTTGAGAGAGTGCTGGAATGGTGAATTCCCGCTGCAGAATCGCTGCCGCCGCGGCAACGGAGGTCACTCCAGGAACAATTTCGAAGCCGATCTGGTTTTCGATGCAGAAGTCGATCTGTTCTTGTAATGCGCCGTAGACCGACGGGTCGCCGGAGTGAAGGCGCACGACCTTGCTTTCTCCGCTCGACGCATACACATTCAGCACATCTTCCAATGTCATGCCCGCGGAATCAAGGATTATGGCCTTGTCGTTGCAGTGGGAAAGCAGTTCCTTAGGGACCAGTGAAGACGCCCATATGACGGTAGCGGCTTGAGCAAGGCGATCTCTTCCCTTAATTGTTATCAACTCTGGATCACCAGGTCCTGCGCCTACAAAGCTAATCAATTTGTACCCTTTTCCGAACCATTGCCGTGTTTCATCATTTGCCGCCCTGTTTTCGAAGCGGCGGGGCTATCACCGTCGCGAGGTAAGAGATTTTTTGTTCCGTAATGGACTCCAGCATCGTAATCTGTCCACCGTCAAGTCCAAGCAGTTCGCCCACGACGGCGCCATCGAGGCGCCCGGCCTGTTCAAGGGCTTCCTTTATCCTGGCGATTTGACGGCCGCCTTTGTAAATGACTACAGCTGCATTTGGGTGTTGTAGAGACTCTTTCACGTCCTCTATTCCTTCAAAGGCGGTAACAAGGAACAGTTTCTCAGTCTCGTCTAGGAGATTGAGTCCACTCTCCGCTGCAACCTCCTGAAACGCCATGATTCCAGGAACAGTCCTGATCTCGACTGACGGGGATAGTCTCGCTACCTCTTTTGCAATCAGGGAGAATGTGGAAAAGACGTTAGGGTCGCCAAGAGTCACAAATGCCAGTGTCTTTCCCTCGTTCAGTGGGGCCAGGAGACTTGCGGCCGCCCTTTTAGCGCCACGGCTTCTTGCTTGAACGCCCGTCTCCCCGGGACTCATGTCGAAGATAAGTCTCTGACACTCGATATCCGGAAGGACCTGGCGCACGATGCTTTCGGCTCGGCCTTCGGTATCAGGGGCGGAGCAGGGGGCGATCACAAGGTCTGCAGTTCGGAGTGCTTCGAGGGCCCTAAGGGTGACGTTGCCTGGATCACCAGGTCCCACCCCGATACCGATCAGTTGACCGGACTTACCCTGTTTTGCCGGCGAATTGTTCAAAGCCTACCTCTGTCGGAGAAACAAACAACTGGTTTTTTACCGAGCCTAATAACCTCAAACAGGGTGCAAGGCCTAGGGGCGAACCTTGGAGAACGAGGTGTCGGGTGCCATGGGTCTAGTTGAAGTGGCCCGGGGATAGCGTGCTGCGTTCCGGATCGGCAATTCGAGATGTTCATGGCACTGTTGGTGGTACAGGCGACTCAGGTGGAAAACCTTGCCAGGTCGTGTCCGACTGTGACCCGTCCCTCAAACGATTTTTTAACATCGCGCATCAGATCCTCTGGATTTCCGCCGGCCAACATTAGGTGGGAAAGGACAAGGTGCTTAACATTGGCAAGAGTAGAGATTTCTCCAACTTCCAACGAGGAGGTATGGTAGCTGAGAATTCTTTCGAAACGGGCCCGTTCAGCACCATTCGACTGGTCTATGGAGAGTCTCATCCCCTTTTCCCATGCAACTTCATGAACCAGCAAATCTGCGTTATGGGCGTGTTTGATCAGGTTGTCGCACATTCGGGTATCCCCGGAGATGACCACGGCCTTGTCGCCAAGATCGAAACGGAAGCCGAATGCGTGTTTGACCGGCTTGTGGTCGACAGCAAATGCGACCATTTGCCATTTCCCATTGGAGAATGACCAGCCGTCCTCGAGCTCCACTATTTTAAGCATTAGATCAGATTTGGTTACGGCGCCTTCTTCGGTGCGGAGCAGGATGTCCTCTTCGAAGGCGTGCAGAAGACGCTCCATGAACTCTGTTGTACCGGGCGGTCCGATCAGAAGGGGTGGCGTGCCAGCCCACCATCGGCCGACCCAACCGGCCCAAAGGAAGTCATTGAGACCGGAGACATGGTCCGAATGTAGGTGGGTGAGGAGAATGTGGCTGATCGCTTTGACATTCGAACCCGACTCGAGAAACCGATGGAGTGTGCCGGCCCCGCAATCAATCAACACCACATCGCCATCCAGTTCCACGATTTGACTCGGGCCATGTCGGTCACGGTCGGGTAGCGGGGTGCCGGTTCCCAGCAGCGTTAGCGTGATATTTCTGTCGGTACCCTGGGATGAGTTCATGATCGGTAGGCTGCCGTTAGTAGGGCTCCCGCCCGAGTGCTCTTGTCGACTGGAATATCCTCCGGTTCGCGCCGGGCCAACAGTTTGTGCTTACTCGTCATGATTACACACCTACATCTGATCAAATTCCACCTCCCATCGCGGTGGTGAATAGAGTAGCCCCGCAGATTTGGCCATTTGCCAGGTGCAAAGATTTTCGTTCTACTGTTGGCTTCTATTCAGGTTCGTACATGCCGAAACTTGAGCGCACTTGAGAGATCCTGTTGGCTCAACTGCTCGTCGGCGAAGAACTGAGTCTCCGCGAGGCGACGAATTGAACCAGGAGTTCCACGAAGTGGGCTGTGCGCTGTGATCGCTCGTCTTTTCGCCATGCTACAAATGTGGGGAGTGTCGGCAGTTGTGCATCTGTAATTTTGACCGGAAACGGGGACCGCGTTGCCTTGAGTGTCAGGTTGGACAGCATTCCCTCGGCCACTATGCCGCGAACCCCTGGGTGGTGCTTAACTATTTGAGTAATCACCAGCGGGTGGTTGACATGCACGAGGCTCCGAGGCCATACGCTGTGCTCATTGAAGAAAGTTTCAATGAGTTGCCAGGCCAAATAGTCGCGTACTGGTGCGAAGAGTTCCCAATTTTCGATCGTGGCTAATGGAACTTCCGGTAGTTGCTCACCACTTATGATTGTCAAGCGGTCTTCGAAGAGTCTGCGTGAGGACAGATTGGGAAAGTTTCCAACGCTGTGCAGCAAACCGACACTGAACCGTCCCGACTCCAGACCTTGCAGCAGTTCGGGTGGATGGCAAACGATTACACCGGATGCATTCTTTTGGTGAGTTTGACTAAGGAAAGCCAGGAATTGGGGGAGAATTAGGCTGGCCAGATCCGGAGTTGCAGCTATCCAAAGCTCGTCCTGCGCTTGCGCTGGAGTCATTGCATTACGAATATCCTGCCAGGTGCCGAGTAAACGTGGAGCCAGGGCGGCGAATAGCTCACCCTCTGGGGTCAGCGTGATCCCCCTCGGTGTCCTCTCGAGTAACGTGACGCCCAATTCGCGTTCCAAAGTGCGAAGCTTGTTGTTGAGCGTGGGTTCTGTCATATAAGTTTCTTCGGCAGCTCGTCGAAGCGATCGATGGCGTAAGATATCTACGAAGAGTTGGACCCGTGCTTCATCCATTCGCCCTCCCAGTCGAGGCAATCGCTAATCAGGTCATACACGAAGTATGCGCCTACAGTCTATTGCTCAAGAATGGCTTCATCGCGAAAGTTGTTTACTCTGACGTTATCATTGAGAGCCCGTGATTTAGGGAAAAGTTGATGTCTCTGATTTCGTAACTGGACTCTCGGTACGATGTCGAATTGAAAAGTGTCGTTTTGGTAGGTGAATTTAGAGGGGGACAGGAGGTAGTGCAACGAAAACCTTTGCACTCAGCAAGTTGCGAAGCTTTGCGGGGTTACTTTGATAGCACTTCGACGGGGGTCGGATTTGTTCAGATGTGGGGGTTTCTTGATGCGCAGTTCAAACAGGCCGTTGGTTTCGGGCAGATTGAAAAGAATTCAGGCTGGGACGATCTTCACGGCTGGTGCCATAATTTTGGCAGCCTGCGGTTCAAGTTCGGTTTCCAGTCCAACCGCTACAACTTCTGCCACCGGCTCAACCAAGTCTCTGTCTCCATATGTCATTCATGCGATTGTGTCAAGAACGGGAGCTGGTTCGGTTCTTGGAAGCCGTGAAGCTCAGGCGCTTCAGATCCTTGCCGCTCAGGTGAACGCCAAAGGCGGAATCGACGGCCATCAGATAGAGATGAGCATTCAAGACAATCAAACCAATCCAGCTACCGCTGTGTCGTTGGCAACTCCGTTGATAAGCTCCGGGGTTCCATTCATAATTAACGGTTCTATCGTCGCACCGGATCAGGCTGTAGATGCTTTGGTGGGACAAAATGGTCCGTTCATCTACGACTTGTCCCCCATTGAGAACCCATCCCCTGGAAGCATGATATTTGCCGCCGGTCTATCGCTAAGATTCGACGCCGAGGCATATCTGACATTTTTGAAGTCCAAAGGGTTGACCAAGATTGCGGAAATCACATCTACAGACGGGACTGGTGTCGACGGTTACAAGCAGTTGGTTTCAGCGCTAAAACTTCCGCAATTCTCGACGATGCACCTTGTAGCACATCAGACGTTTGATCCAACTGCGGTCAACGTTACTAGCCAGCTGTCTGTCATCAAGGCTGCAAACCCTCAGGCTATCGTCATTTGGACGACTGGAACCCCACTCGGAACTGTTCTTAACGGTATGTCCTCGCTTGGAATGGAGAACACCCCAACCGTTACAGATAACGGGAACGCCAGCCACGCTCTGCTGACGCACTTTGCCTCAGTTCTGCCAAAGGCGCTCTACTTTCCCACCCCTCCCCTATATCTGCCGCCGGCTGACATCACCAATCCTGCGGTGAAGGCCCAGGTGGTGGCGTTTGATAGTGCCGTCACTGCCGCGGGGGGTCACCCGGGTAATCCTTGGGGACTTGCTTGGGATCCGGCGAATCTGCTAATTGGCGCCATCAAGAAGCTTGGCGTTACTGCCACGGCAAAACAGATTCAGAATTACATGGAGCACCTGAGCAATGTTCCAGGCGTTTTCGGACTCTACAATACATCCTCGAGCCATCACCATGGCCTTACAGTCTCGGACATATACATGACCACCTGGAATGGAAGCTCATTTGTGCAGGCATCTGGTGCCGGTGGAACTTCGGTAACAGGCTAAAAGATCGGCGCCGTTCTTTTCTGGTAGTCATCTTTGGAAACGAGAGGATGCTGTGGTTTGTTGGACTGTTGCCTCATGAAGCTCATCGCTTCAAATTGCTGCGATTCTTTGGCCGTGAATTAACTCTGAACACGGGCTTGGCATCATCGGGATATCCAATACCGAGAAGCCCTTTCCTCGGAGCTGGGTTTTTTGGTGGATTTCATACCGTCACTTGAAGACGTCGGGGAGACGTTGATTTTAAGCGACGTGTGTTCGGGATTCTTGTGGTGCATAGACAAAATGCGGGTGGAATCATTAGCAGGTGGAATTGCAGATCCCGCCTTCGGCAAATCATGTGAGTCCGCGGACACCGTTGGTCTGCCGTATTCAGGTATGAACCGCGGTTGCACGAGCAGGCCATCCACCTGCGTCAAGGGAATCGCAGCCTTAAGGTCGTCTGATTGATCCATAGTGTCCCCGCGTTGTGACTGCACAAGAGCCGCATAAGCGTAAATGCGTGTTATTGGGAAGCCCTGAAAGGTCAACCGTTTCGTTACGAATTATGGACGAGGTCGTGGAAGCGCTGGTTACCCGGATCGAGTTGACGAGCTATGCTCATTATGAGTTTTACTCAGTAAAGGGCAAGGGGTTGCAATATGGCAAAATCCAAGACAGTCGCGACACTTGGCGGCGATACAGTCGCCGCGGGTCTGACTTTTGTTCAGCTTTCCGAGTTGGTGGTGAAAGCGGCCCGCAAGTTCCGTCGCAATTTCAGCACGCAGCTGGTGCCGTTGGGAGTTACATTTGCGCAGGCTCAGGTGCTCCGTATAGTGGCACGTGCTGACTTGCCGTTGCGAATGGTCGATATAGCAACCAGGCTGGACATAGTTCCAAGATCGGCCACCACTAAGATCGACGCTTTGGAGGCAATTGGGCTGGTGAAAAGGCTCAGCGATAATACGGACCGCCGTTCAACGCCTGTTGCCATCACTGAAAAGGGTCGGGCCGTTCTCGGTCGGCTTGATGAGGTTCGCCGGGCGACCGCCGAGGGACTCTTCAGCGATCTGTCGGAATCTGACCGGCAGTGCCTCGCACGTCTTCTGAACGTTGTCTGCTCCACCGCCGATGCAGTGGCTGATGCGCCGCCACATGGCAGTGAAATCGAATTCACAACCGGGATTGTCTTGGATCACAGTCCTGACGGGGATCGCCGATGAATCCAATGGGCGGCATGCGTGGCGGCATGGCCACGTGGGGAATGATGCGTTCGTTCGGCCGGGACGGTTCAGTGAAACAGCAAAAGCTTCCGCCGGGGCTACTGCGCCGGATAGTGGATTTTGCCAGACCGTACAAGGTGATGCTGGCGGTGTTCTTGGCCTTGATCATTGTTGACGCAGTGGTGACCGCTGCCAGTCCGCTTATCTACCGTGCCATCATCGACAATGGCATCATGAAGCGAAACCCTTCGCTGATCGTCAAGCTCGCATTGCTTGTCGGTTTTCTGGCGCTAGTCGACGTGGGTCTTTCACTATGGCAGAGGTGGATCTCCGCCCGCGTGGGTGAGGGACTGATCTTTGACATGAGAACCAGGGTTTTTGCCCACTTTCAGAAGATGCCGGTTGCGTTTTTTACCAGAACCCAGACCGGTGCCCTAGTAAGTCGGCTGAACAACGATGTTCTTGATGCACAGCGGGCGTTCACCGACACGTTCTCGTCAGTTATCAGCAACTTCATAAGCGTCGCAATCATGCTGGCTGCGATGCTTGTGCTTTCCTGGGAGATCACTCTTGTTGCCCTAGTGCTTCTTCCGCTATTCATCGTACCCGCACGCTTTGTGGGTAAGAGGATCCAGTCGATAACCCGCGAGAGTTACAACCTTAACGCCAAGATGACGAACACGATGACAGAAAGGTTCAATGTTGCTGGAGCGATGCTTGTCAAGCTATTCGGCCATCGTGAACAGGAAATTCAAGGTTTTGAGGCTAAGGCTGGAAGGGTTCGCGACATTGGAATTACTCAGGCCATGTATACCAGGATCTTCATGACGTCCTTACTGCTTGTCGCCTCACTGGCCACTGCTCTGGTCTACGGCTGGGGAGGTGTGTTGGCGGCCCGTGGAACACTTTTGGTGGGTACAGTTGTGGCGCTCACCCAGTATTTAACCAGGCTATATGCTCCACTTACGGCATTGAGCAACGTCCAGGTGGACATAATGACCGCACTTGTTTCATTTGATCGGGTTTTCGAGGTACTTGACCTCGTCCCCATGATCGACGAGAAGCCCAATGCTGTTGACGTTCCACGGGGACCAGCTTCTGTCGATTTCGTCCATGTCGACTTCCGATATCCCACCGCCGAAGAAGTTTCGCTTGCCTCTCTTGAATCAGTGGCGGTATTGGACCAGACGCCTACGAGTCAGGTTCTTTTCGACGTGTCTTTTCATGCCGAACCAGGAGAGCTTGTAGCCCTTGTTGGACCATCTGGAGCTGGAAAGACGACAATGAGCCATCTGGTATCGCGCCTTTACGATGTCACTGGTGGAGCAGTCTTGATCAATGGAGTTGATCTCAGGGACGCAACCGTCAATTCAATTCAACAGGTGATAGGTGTGGTCACTCAGGATGTGCACCTTTTCCATGAGACTCTTCGCTCGAACTTGCTGTATGCAAAGCCGGATGCGACAGATCAAGAGCTCATGGAAGCTCTTCGTGCAGCCCAGATTCTACCCCTCATCGAGTCTCTACCTGATGGGCTGGATACCGAAGTGGGGGAGCGTGGATATAGGTTGTCCGGCGGTGAAAAGCAGAGAGTCGCAATTGCGCGGCTGTTGCTGAAGGCGCCGGATGTGGTGGTCCTGGACGAAGCGACGGCTCATTTGGATTCCGAATCCGAGGTCGCGGTTCAGGTTGCTTTGAAGACCGCGCTGAGTGGGCGGACTTCGATCGTAATCGCACACCGTCTATCTACAGTCCGTGATGCGGATCAGATTCTTGTGATGTCAGAGGGACGGATCGTGGAGCGGGGACGCCATGAGATGCTGCTTGCCCAGGGTGGTCTTTATGCCGAACTCTATACGACTCAATTTGCTCCTCAGGCAGGCTATGAAGGTGACTCCTAAATAAGAGCATCCAGATCTGTGGACTCAAATGCACATAGCGTGTTTCAGCCTTGGTTGAATGACGTCAGCGATAGATCGATGTCCGGCTTGAGCCGTGGAATAACTCTCGGTATGAGTTCTTTTCTAGGTGGATCTCGAATCAATGGCTCCGGGTTTGCATGACGCTCGGAAATCTGCCGTGAGCGTGCACAGGTCCTTTAACTTGGATTCAAGCTTGCTGGAGATCATGGCGTTCGTCATCTGTTGAACGGGTGCGTGACTGCCGGGGGGAACTATCCCCTTGTCAGGAGCGGGCGTTTTCCGGTGGAAGCCAGTGGGGCTCTAACGCCGGAAAGGAAGGGGCAGCGCAGTCTTGGCGGGCAGGCGACTGGCATTCTGCTGGCGGTCAGCAGTTGATTGTGAGTGCCCGGCCCTTTCGAAAGATAGATATGGGTAACCACTGTGCTGGAGTGTGCTAGTTGGTTCTGAGAAGTGAGGCAGTTGGTGACGTCGTATCCACATTCATTTCCCGCACGCCGTTCCAGTCGAGACGTGAAAGGGACTCTTGAAGGAACTCTCTAAGGGTCAGATGAAGGGGATTTAAATCTCCTGGCTGCAAGTATCGACGATCAGTAGGTTGATTTTCGAGCCGGTGGTCCTGGCAAATACCCTGCAGTTTGCATTTTGACCTTGGCCTGCGAGGGCTCGATATGGAAGTATTCGGTGCCCAGCGGGACCAATCTTGGACCGCTCTAAACACGGGTGATCGGAACGCTGGGTCTATTAGGTTCGATGTCTTTTGAGTACAGGGTTGGGATCGTGCCTGCGCCCATGCCGATCAAAAGGGTGTTTTAAACTGGCGACTCCTTCCGGAAGAGGTTTTCTATAATTTTGTCCACCAGCGGTAGCCGGATCACACACGGCTATTGTGCCAAGCTCTTAAGGACCTCTTTCACGCTCATAACATCGGCGTACTTTGCCTGGAGGTCAAAAAGAGACTGGTTGTGTGCGGCAGCTGACCGGTCTCCGACGGCTTCTTTGGCGATGATTGGTCTGAATCCGCCTTGGAGCGCGTCGACAGCTGTGGCTCTCACGCATCCACTTGTGGTGCAACCAGTAATAACGAGGGTGTCCACGCGAAGAGTATTGAGT
>DAHXKX010000055.1 GCA_027366165.1 Actinomycetota bacterium | reverse complement strand
GACAATGGCCAAAGCTGGATTCAACCTAGTTGGCCTCAAATTGTCCGGACCTGTTCCCAGTCCCAATTGGCAGCTTTGCCCAACGGCCAAGAATTATTTGTGGAATCCGAATCGCAGTACCTCTTGAGACTTTCGTCAAATGGCGGGAAGACATGGAGCGATGTCAGCGTTCCTTTACTCCAGGGAATGCAGCCGGGTTATGGCTTTGGAAGGGGAGGCGCGAATCTGTTGATGCTTTCAAGCGGTTCACTTTTAGTCACCGGCCAGCATGGAAGTAGCCACAACTGGGAATTGCTCCAACCCCGAGCGACCAAGTGGTGCCGGGTAGCTGGGCTGCTGAGTGGAGTTCAGCGCTCTGCGATCTACGGTACGGTCTATGCGAAAGGGAGTAAATTATGGTGGCTTACTGCATCGAATAACCTCGTTCCCTCTGTAAACCAGCTCAACATCAGCGATCTTCACTGCTAGAGGAGGAGTCCTTTAGGTGGCTCTTTTCTAATAGATCAAAACGCTGCGAGATCGCAAAATGTAATCTACCGGTCAGAGAGGCTATTTTGAGACCGCTGCCACTAAGTCACGAGCCAATTTCGTTGGAACCACTCCAATCAGCGCCACACTCGAATCCGTCTCTCAAAATCTTAATGTCGAAACGCAACTTGAGAGATTCTCAGTACTGCACACAATAGCCCCCAATAAATACTGCGTAGCGTGCCCCCCAGCGTGCAGTTATCAATCCCGTCTTCAGCGATTTCCTGCGCCGCCAAGATTATCTCTTACCGCTTCCCACATAATGCACCAACCTAGAGGTTCAACCGGAAATGGAATTCCGTGAAAACGGGAGCGGAACCTGGGGGTAGTTCGTCACAGTGCGCCAGAACTTCGCTGTCGGATCCCACAGCGTCACAGAACCGATTCCAGGTAGTCCTTGACAATCAACTGGCACGGTTATCGTCTTTTCCGCTGATCCACCCTGCGAGCTGAAGGCCACCTCAGCAACTTTTGTGCTTGGCCCGATTGCCGGACAGTCAACCGCTCCCATATCGGGTGCAACCTCCATGGCGTTCAGCATCTGCGCCCACTGGTGTACGACAGTGGCGCTGGTGATGACATAGGAGCGGACAACTTTCTTGTTGGTTTTCTTCAAGAGAAAAGAGTACATGGTCGACTGCTTTGAAACCATAGCTGTAGTAACCGAATAGATCGTCACCTTGGCGCGATCAAAGCTTGCGGGTACATAGCTTGAGGCCGGTCTTAGAGTCTGAGCGTCAGCCACCACGACCTCTGCTAGCGTCTTGCTCTGCGACAGCGGCTCTAAGCTCAGCTGGTAGAAGATCAGTGGGTATTTTGGTGAAGCGAACTCAATTTCATAACTGGATACTGAGTCAGTCTTTGCGTTTCCAGAACGTGCCGAGCCAGTTTCTGTCCAACCTATAGATTTGAAATGGTGCAAATACCAGTTTTCAATCTCAGGTACGGTGGCTGGCATCAGGTACTTCGACGATGCCGTTACTAGCCTCTCCTTGGGCAGCATTATCAGCGGACGAGGATTGCCCTTGGTTGTGGTAGAAGATCCTGGATACGTAGGCACTATCTTGAACAGTCGCGCAGCCTCCAGTTGGGAAGAAGTGGGGGCTGTCGAGCCTCTCCCAGCGACCAGAAGAAGGGCCAAGAGTGGCAGAAGCACCGCTGGTGTTTTCCTGCTCAAGTTGGAGATATCGAGCACTATATAACTCATGCACCAAAACCCTTTTCAGGCACCCGCTACCGGCCTGACCCGATTTGTCAAATTGGACCGTCAGAGCTGGCCCGGCAAGTCATGGTCTCCAGCACTGTCTCTCTATGGTAACAAACCCTTATCCCAGGTAATCTCGCTGTTTGAGTTTCTAATCGGATACCGTCTCCGTGTTGCGCCATCCATTAGTGGTCTTACGCACAAACAGGTGCAGTGCTCAGTCTTTCTTGAACGAGACACAGGAACCCGTAGCCCCCCACGACAGCGCGATTGGCGCGCTAAGTAGAATGATTTCTGAAGCGTTAGACCAAGGACCCGTCGGAAAAGGCTCTTGAACTGTCGTATCACCATTTGTTGAGTCATAGAGCGTTTCGGCACCGAAAGGCGCAACCCAGACAACAGTTCTACTTTCCCCTATAACTGGCCAAGGCTCCCGCCTGGGATGAGAGCGTTGAATCTTTTGCAAAGTTACTGAACCGAACTTCTGAATTGGGACACTGGTAGGTTGCTAATTATTAGAGCGTTGCAACAGGTTGGCCGATCCATTTTGAATCACCTCAAAAGCCGACAGCTTTGAAGATACTCTCTCAATGGCCTGTTCTCGGAATTGGCCCGAGAGAACTGCGTTTTCCATCGAATCGATGGTTTATGATTTCATTCATCCAGGTAAATAGCGGTATTATAAAAGAGATAAAGCCGATAGTTACACGCAGGACAACGTTTCTCAAAACTTAAGTATCGTCAGCAGTCGCCTTATCAGTCTACACCTGGATATACTGTAAGTCATGAGTACTACCATCAGGGTTAGCGAGAAGACTCGAGATCGTTTCGCCAAACTTGCTACTACCACAGGAAAGCCAATGATCTCTCTCCTGGAGGATGCTGCGGACGCTTTAGAGAGGCAGGTCTTCTTCGCCCAATTTTCGGAGCGCTATGCTCAACTTCGAGAGGATCGAGACGCTTGGGCAGAAATTGAGCAAGAGCGTCGCAGCGAGAGCAGTGCAATTCGTGATAGCTCGAAATGAGGCCCCGAAAAGACGAGGTATGGCTTGTTGACTTTGGTGAACCAATTGGCCGAGAACAAGCAGGGCGTCGACCTGCGGTAATTGTATCGGTAAACTCGCTCAATGAAAGCCAAGCCGGAGTCGTGATTGTTGTCCCAATTACGCGAAGTCGCCGAAATCTACCCTCGCATATAGAATTGGAGCCAGGCGGTTCGGGTTTGACTGAAGTGAGCTATGCCAAGTGCGAGGATGTCAAGTCAGTCTCCGAATACCGCCTAATAACACGCATAGGTTCGATTGCTGAAGAAGCAAGCTTCCAGATCAATCGAATACTGGGATTTCTGCTCGGCATATAAATACACAGAATGTACAGAACCCGTTTATTGTGTGCCTGAGATGGAGTACTACCGGGTCGCGCTGGAAGCTGCGTGATAAACTCCTGTGCGTGATTGACGTCGGCGAACTCTGGAGGCGCGTCCAGGCTCATGAGGGCGAAGTGTTCCGGCAGTTGCGTGGGAAAGAGTTCACCTACACAACGACGCCTAAAGTACTGCGCCCAAGTACAACCAACTGGCAGATACCAAGAAACCACTTTGCCGAAGCCATTCGACTGGTTCCTGTTGCCAACACGGTGCCAGTTCAGCATCTCTACGGCCCGTCGTATCTGTACGCGATCCTAATGGACTCTAGGGTCCGAGGGGGAGACTGGTAAGGCTTCCACCACCCAAGCTCGGGTGGTCCAGACCTCAGACACCCTGGCCCGTATGTGAGCGATGCCTCGGTGATTGATGATTCGGTTAGCAGATGTTAGACAGCTTGATTGTGGCGTTCTCCTTTCGAGTGATGCAGCCTCGATGATCTCGTGAGAATTGCCATTGATAGTCCATCGGCAAGGCCAGGAATGACTTTAGCGACAGGTATCCTGGCGGGTCCCCATCAACTGGTTGATCAATTTTTCGGAGCTAGCCACGAACACCATATCTGTAGCTCATTATCGTCCTGTAATTTCTCGCACGCGACAATCTGTATTTGCGGAATCTTCCCGTCTTCCTTATCCACGGGTCGGTATTGCCTGCATATCTAGTAAGCAGCAAATGCCAAATGGCCCATTGGAAGGAGAAGCAAATGAACATCGGTTGCCAGTTCTGTGGAACCACTGTCGCATACTGTGTGAGTATTCCAGTGAATTCGTACACCCAGTCCGGTGTTTTCGTACACCTCTGATCGGAGGCCATCTTGTGGCCGACGGGTGTGGCGGTTTGTCTCCCCTATCTCACCTCCGTAAATTC
>DAHXKX010000061.1 GCA_027366165.1 Actinomycetota bacterium | reverse complement strand
GTGATGATACTGAACATTCTCGGCTGGTTCAGGGCAAAGCGACTCGAGGCATGATAAAAAGTGCGCCAGGTTACTCCTTAGGGTGACGAACTCACCTATTTGGAATAGGGAAACTGTGTTAGCGAAGTCTGGTGCTCACTGACGCACGGTACTGGATTCAGGTCTCTATCTTGTTTTGAGTGTTTTGGCACCAGCCGGAAAACGATGGAGGAAATAGCCGGGCCTGAATTTCTAGCGCATATAGAAGGGAGAAGATGTTGTGGCAGGCTGTTATACCTGATCCACAACTTGATACCACTTCCGTTGCGGCAGAAGATTCTATTCCGAGGCGCCTATAGTTCGCCGCGATCATCTCCGGCCGAAGAAACTTGTCTTTCTCGTCAACATTTTCCCTCCAGAATGCGCTTATTGCACCGGGAATATGGCCCGCCTTTGGATCTATCGATTCATCAATGCCTTGATATCGTTCTTTTGATCTTGCGTCAAGAAGGATCACGGTGCCATTTGACAGATGCACCTTGAGTTCCTCTTCAGAAATTATTAGCTTTGGATCCCACGATGAGCTTTGAGAGGCATACGGAAGCCTCGCGAGCGAAGTCCGCCGGCTCTCACCGCTCTCGGTCATGTCGTCTGGAGCTGCGCTGAGTCCTCCATTTAGAAGAGCCGCATCGAAACCTATAGCGCTGGCCATCCACCATGCCCTGGCCGCAATTGAACTCCCCTGGTCGTCGTAAAAGACGAGACGGTGATCTCTTGTTGCACCGAATGACGTGAGCACGGACTCGAAGTGTTTGGGGGTAGGAAGTGGGTGCCTGCCCTTAGTTGCAGCTGCGACTTCGGGGTCGCAAAGGCAGGTATTGAGGTCGAGGAATGCCGCACTTTTGATATGGCCTTGCATAAAGGCTTCGTGGCCGCTCCTACCTTCTAGGTACCACCGGACGTCGAACAAGTGCAGCTCCTTGGATCCGATTTCTGGAGCGATCTCATCGAGTTCAACCAATTTAGCCACTAAGCCCATTCGGTCATATTAGGTCCGGTGGTGGTGGTTATCCGATCAGTCAACGGGATTAAGGAACTAACTTCTATATATGTCCCGTTTTGTGCTTACAGCAATTGGCCCAGACAGCTACGGCATCGTGGCCCGGGTGACCTCAGCTCTGGCGGAGCTGAACTGCAATCTTGCCGACTCCCGAATGTCAAATCTCTCAGGTCATTTTGCAATGATTCTTGTCATTGACGGTTCGGTTAGCCTCGATGAGAAGGCTATCTACACCGCTGTGCAGTCTCGATGTTCGGAATTGTCTTTGTTGGTAGACGTGAAGAAGATAGACGTCGAAGTTGCGAACGACCTCGATGGGGAGCGTTACGTTGTGTCGGTCTATGGTACGGATCGACCTGGAATAGTGGCAGGCATCTGTGATGTGTTGGCAGTGCACCACGCAAACATATTTGATCTTGCAACGCGGGCAATAGAGACCGGGTCCTCCTGGGTTTATACCATGGTATTGGAAGTGGCTCTCAAAGACCTGAGCCATCTTGACAGGTTGCAGGCCGCGTTGGTCGTGAGGGCAGCCGAGCTTGGTGTCACTTGTTCAATAAGGCCATCAGATTCGGAAGAGCTGTAGGTGGCACGAGATTTGAGACAGATCTAGAAATGGCAATGTTGAAAGTGGTGGAGATCGGAGACAGGGTCCTATCTCTGGCAGCAAAGAAAGTGGATGAGATCACACCCCGGCATTTGAAGCTTGTCGAAGATCTCATCGAAACTATGTACGGAACTCCCGGGTCAGTCGGGATCGCCGCTCCACAGGTCGGAGTATCGGAATCCCTCTTTGTGCTGGATGTTTCAGGCCATAAGAAGACGAACATTTGTCATGGCCTGATAGCCATGTTCAATCCTGAAGTAGTCTCCGCCTCTCATCCGGAGGTAATCCGGGAGGGATGCATGAGTGTTCCCGATTTGACAGGGGATGTGCGCAGAGCCTCGCACGTAGTTGTGGCGGGAATCGATATCAGCGGAAACGAGATAATTATTGAGAGCGACGCATTTGAGGCACGTGGACTACTTCATGAGATCGATCATTTGTTTGGGAAACTCTTCATTGACCGAATTGACGGACCCCATGCTTTGTTCAAACGAAAGCGATACCTTTAGAACCAGGACAGGTATTCGCATATCCGCTTCTAGAGTCCGATTGGCCAGATCTCCAAATCACTATTTTTTGGACAGGAGTCGTGCACTCAGTCGGGTTGGCGTTTCATGCGTGGCCGCGATTTGAGGAGGTCAGTGGGGGTTGTGTCGTGGTCGCGGAAGCTTGCGTACAAGAGTGGCTGTCCTTTGATCTATCCTTGTGAAGTTGATTGTGTCATCCAGTGTTACCTTGAGGAGTCTTAGTTGAACTATGTGAGGCGGAGAGTTGGCGGGCAGGGGTTTAAGCGGTGGAATCTGGCGCGAGGATTCTTGGGAGGCCTCACACTTTTTGGGGTCGTGCTTGTGCCGGGCTTCGCGGCGTATGCGAGTACTTCTGGCCCGACAATGAGCCTTCCTTCGGCGACGGTTGTTCGTCACGGCTTTATTGGTGGCTCAGTCGCGGTATCTCCGTCGGAGAATATGCGGAACACTCAAGCTGACGTGTCGGCAACTCCTCAAATCCCGTTGACGACGGCATCAGGGTCTCTCGGGATGGTCGGCACCGGATTCAATGTCCTGTCAAACTCGACCAAAGTTTCAAATGCTCTGCAATTGATGGGTCCGGTCGGATCGATAAGTCCACCCGATCCAATATTGGCGCTGGGAAATGCCACAACCCTTATTGCCACTAATGAAACTGTAGTGATCAGCTCTCGGTCGAACCCCTCGAGGTCAATGAGTGAGACGATGAGCCAGTTGTTCAATCTTGGTGAACCAGCTGCGTTTACCGATCCCTCCGTAGTGTTTGATCCGACAACCGGACGGTACTTTTTGAGCGTTCTCGACTATTGTTCCATAAGCGTTGCCAGTTGTAACGGAGCCGTGTTTGCTAGCGTTTCTCTGGCTGTTCTGACTGATTCGGTTTCGCCACTAGTCAATACTTACCAGGTTGATTACTCAACGCAGCTTCTTCACGACCAGCCGAAGATCGGAGTCACTGGGGACAAGGTCGCAATTGGATGGTCAGACTTCTACTTCGAGGCTGGTCAAGTTACCCAGTATGTTGCGCAGTCCACGTTGGCAGTCCTGCCAAAGGCTCAACTCGTAAGTGGTTCCAGCTCACCTTCAGTCGCTCTTTTTGTGTTGCAGGCCGGAGGAAACGTTGATCCGCCCATTCCAGTGTCGACGGTTGACTGGTATGGGGTTGTTTCCCAGCCTTGGGCAGCGTCGGCAGGGCTGTCGACGCACATCGGAAACGCGCTCTATGTTTGGGCTAACGACACAAGTAGCGCCTTTTATTGGGAGGTGACTGGCTCTGGCCCCACATTTAACCTTATTTCGCAGTTTCCCAACTCGGTTCCTTTTTATCAGACCTTGGATGGAGCCAATCCAACCGGCCCGACAATTACCATCTCGTCGCCCACGAGTCTACAAAACGGGGGAGGTGTGCCTTTGGATGGCGATGACAACAGATTCCAAGTGGCAGAGGGCACTTACGGGAGCGGGCAGTACCCGGTCTTTTCCGGCAATACGGACTGCATTCAGGGAGGGATCAATTTCGCCTGTGGCTATGTAGCGAAGGTGACCCCAAACGGTGCAATTGTGATGCCAATTGAAATGTCTGGATATTCGACAGGTTATCCAAGTGTCACCTCCGTTGACGGGATTTTTAACTCTTTTGTCGGCACTGTGACAGTCTCGTCAGCAACGCTGGCCCCATCTATTTACAGTTACAAGATCACACCCAGCCCCGCAGGATACAGCGAGATCCTGACTCCGGTTGACGTGGGTTCTGCGCCATACTCCTATTCGACGACAGGAACGTCTTTGCGCTGGGGGGACTATTTTGGTCCGGTTGGGTTCGACCTATCGAATTCAACTTCTGAACAAAATCTCAGTCCGGTTTTCTTTGCAACCGGCCAGTATGCCGATACTTCATCCTCAAGCAACTCCTGGGTAGTCCCGCTGATCGAGCTTTCGCCAGTTGCCAGCGCGGTTGTTCCTCACGCCAGCAATGTAGGCTACTGGGAGGTGGCATCGGACGGGGGAATTTTCTCCTTCGGTGACGCTACGTTCTACGGCTCCATGGGTGGCCATCCCTTGAACAGTCCCATAGTCGGCATTTCGCCCAGTCTCTGACAGAATTTCGAATATGGATCAGATCAGGGTGTTGACTTATGGCCCTGACACAAGTAACTTGCGTCTAATCAGGTATCACGTTCGCTGGCGCCAGTGGAATTGGGTTAGGATATGTCCTTCTCAAGGCTGTCCAGAATCTTTCGACGGGTTAAGATCTTTTTGACCAAGCCATCCAGCAGCTGGGTGAGAAAGATCTTGGTGGATTCATCTGTGAGCTGTCCGGCATCGTTGAATTTGTGGCCGGCCTGCGCAACGAGCACTTCGGGTCTTGCGACGACATCCGCTTGGAGCGCGTGAAGGATTTCCCTGGTGTGAAGCTGAGCCCTGATTGTGCCAAGGAGGCTTGAAGAGGCTCCTACGATTGCGGTTGGCTTGGCCACGAGAACGTGGTTTCCGGATGGCCGCGATAGCCAATCTAGCGAGTTCTTCAACACGGCGGTTAGGGAAAAGTTATATTCCGGTACCGCCAACAGCACCCCCTCGGCGGAGGCTACCGCTTCTCGGAGCCTTCTGGCTTCTGGATGCAGGTTATCTCCATCAAGCTCCTCGGAATAAAATGGCAGATCGTTCAGTCCCTGGTAGATGTCTATCCTTGTTCCTGGAGAGACAAGTGTTTTGGCATTATTCAGTAACGCAGTGTTGAACGAGCCGCGTCTGTTGCTCCCTGACAGCGCCAGGATCTTCAAATCGGACATTGTTTACCTTTTGAATCGTTAAACCAAGTTGGAGTAGTTGCTTGTACAACTACATAGCCTATTGGCCCATCAGCTATTTAGATGTCCAGACAAATAAATTTGTTCGCCTTTTCCTTGAGCCACCCGTCCAATTGCGGCTGCGGTCGAGCCCTTTTCCGCCAGCTCCTTGAGAACATCTTGGACCTTGTTGGGTGTAACACCAAAAAGTAGTCCACCCGAAGTCTGTGCGTCGGCGAGTATTATCAGGTCAGTATCGCTTTGGCCAATTACCTTTACATCAGGCATTGTCCACTCGAGGTTTCGTTTGGAGCCGCTGGGAATAACGTTGTTTTGTGCAAGTTGATAGGCACCGTCGATCAGTGGGATCATGTCCAATTGAAGATGGGCGTCTAACCCCTGGCCGGAGATCATTTTCTTGAGGTGGCCGAGCAGTCCGAACCCGGTTACATCGGTGGCTCCTGTGGCGCAGTGCTTGACGGCCGCATCTCGTGCCCCTTTGTTGAGCTGGAGCATGTAAGCGATTACACGTTCCTGTGATCGTTGATCTAGGACTCCTGCCTTGATGGCGGTGGTCATTATCCCGACTCCCAGTGGCTTGGTTAGGATCAAAACGTCGTCCGGCCGCAATCCAGTGTTCCGTAGGAGTCCTTCGGGATTGATTTCGCCGATGACGCACATACCGAATTTCGGCTCAGGATCTTCGACGGAGTGGCCGCCTACGACAAGCCATCCACCTTCTGCAGCCTTATCTGAAGCACCTTTCAGAACCTCCACTAAAAGTGAGGCTGGCAGTTCAGCGCTATTCCAGTTAACCAGATTGAGTGCGAAGATGGGTTCACCACCCATTGCGTACACGTCACTGACCGCATTGGTGGCAGCGATCTGTCCCCAAAGGTACGGGTCATCTACTATCGGGGTTATGAAGTCCACCGTGACTACTAAGGCCCTTTCCGGTGAGATCTGCCAAATGGCAGCGTCGTCCCCACTGTCGGTGCCTACCAACAGATTAGGATGGCTGGGAATTGGCAATTGGCTCAGAACCTGAGTCAGGTAGCTCGGGGAGAGCTTGCAGGCTCAGCCTGCGCCGTGACTGTAGCTCGTAAGCTTGAACTGGATTGGATCCACGGTTCAATCCTAATGAGGCTCCCAGCGTTAGTGCTGTAGTAGTTGTCGCATCATGTTAATGATTCACCACCATTGGAAGTCAGTCGGAGGAGTGGAGTGCAATGGGCGTCGAGAAGCCGGAACTGACCGGGCACCAGGTCGATTTCATCAAGAATTCACCTGTATATTTCATTGCAACGGCGCCAATTGGAACAGAAGGCCACGTGAATTGTACTCCCCGCCCGATGGATTGGAGTTTCTTCGCGGAGTCGTCACGACGTGTCGGCTGGTTTGATCTGGTTGGATCTGGCGTTGAAACCATAGCTCACCTTAAGGAGAACGGCCGGATCGTTGTGATGTTCTGTTCATTCGGTTCCAAGCCTCTTATTCTTCGGCTCCATGGAAAAGGCTTAGTGCATGAACCAGGGGATGAGGAATTCGAATCGAGGGTTTCTATGGTTGGCGATGGTCTTGGAACCAGGGCCGTTGTGACGGTGGATATTGAGAGAGTCTCAACGAGTTGCGGCTACGGAGTTCCTGTGATGGACTTTGTCTCCCATCGCTCCACAATCGGTAAATGGCTTGAGAGCAAGGGGGAAAGCGGGTTGCTGGAGTACCGCAAGAATAACAACCTCTTGAGTATCGACGGATTGGCGGGTCTTGATCCGAAAAAGATAATTTAAGCGGATTGATACTGCAGTAGCCTCAACTCCACTGGAGTCCGGTCAGATCGGTTCGGTGCCGCGGCGATAGAGGATCCCGAAGGCGTCGAGTTGGAAGCTTTGGACGCAATTGTGACTCCAATCTCCCAGAAGTAGCCGTCGCTTCCCGAGTGAAGTGCAAGGATCTCGGTGCCGTTGTTGACTGCTTGCGAGCTCAAGATCTTCCAGGCCCTGTCATTCAGGGCGGCGGTGAAAAAGCTCCGCGTGGCGTTGGCGTTGGATCGTACCATGATGCTGATTCCACGGTCGTAAGGTCCATTTCCCTGATCATAGTTGTGAAAACCGGTTCGGGTCGAGTGTTGAGGTATCAGCAAAGCAGCTAGCACGTCGCTTGGAACCAAGCCCTCGGGTGTGACGGGTGAGAAATCTTCGGCCGCACTCATACTGGCCATGTTGATGGGCAGGTTTTGCTTCTTGCCACCCGTTGGCAGTCCAGACAGGGTCCCGATAGTCATTACCAGCAACGCGATCGTGCCGGCAATCCATCTGCTCTTTCTGGTTCTTAAGATTGCCATCAATTGATCCTTGACACCTGACTTTGACTGCTTTAACAAGGTGGAACCCCTACAAAATAGCGGGAATTCACTTGCAGTTGGTGTTCAGAGGCCTAACTTTGTCGCGAATTCAATTATGGTGTAATCGACTGGGCGGCGTGGCCGAGTGGCATAGGCAAGGGCCTGCAAAGCCCTGTACAGCGGTTCGATTCCGCTCGCCGCCTCAACTCAATTCCGTAACGTGGAAGTTTCTCTGGCTGTGAGAGTTTTCCCAAATAGGACCGGCAATTGACCTCATTGGTCTCATTGCCGGGCTAACATGATTGTCCGATGGGCCGTTGGCGCAGTCTGGTAGCGCACTTGCATGACACGCAAGGGGTCACAGGTTCAAGTCCTGTACGGCCCACTCGTTCACTATGTTGAATGATCCTCCTTCCTGTGATTGACCGGTCGTTGCGGTTGGATATGGTCCGCAATGGCTTTGGTGCGCCGATCCGGTCTGGTCACGAGAGTTTTGAAATCTCTCTCCATTCCGGTAATCCGAAGGGCCCCACCGTTTGTTGACCGCGTGAGGCTGTCTGCCGGTGTTGAGTTGCGTCGTTGCTGAAACCTGTCTTTGATTCTGAACTCCAAGGTTTCTATAGTTGAGCAAGTGTATGGAGACGGGAGCGGGCGTGCTGATCGTGCGTGGGAAAGTTGAGAGGGTGGGATTGGTGACATTGTTGATCTTTGGGATCATCCTCTCGGCATGCAACTCCTCAAAGCCTGTTTCAGGTGGATTGACACCGATGCCGGTTTCGGCAATTCCAACTACGTCTTCGGTGGTGACATCGGTGCCGGCACCTAACTCCTGTCTGTCGAGCATCGATGTTGGAGAGTGGAGCGATGGAAGGCTGGCTTCCCAGATGATCGCTATCTCTTCTGAGATGGGGACCCTTGCCGATATAAGCCAAGCCGTCAGCGATGGCGTGGGTGGAGTGGTTTTGATGGGGAATGGATCGTCTCCGGCCTTGAAGATCGAACTTGCAAAGATGAGGTCGCTTGTTTCAGACGGTGTTTCGCCGTTGGTGATGACTGACGAAGAAGGGGGAGGGATCCAACCTCTTTCTGCGCTTGTCGGTTCAATGCCCTGGCCACGGATGATGGCCAAGACGATGTCGCCTGGTCAGGTGGAAAGTTTGACTTACAGAGTCGGACAGGCGCTGCGATCAGTTGGTGTCAATATGGACCTTGCGCCTGTTGTTGATCTCGATGCCGGTCCTGGGCCTTCGAACACCAATCCCGACGGAAGCAGGTCATTTTCGGTTGATCCCCCCGTTGCCGATCGGTATGCGAAGGCATTTGAGGCAGGTTTGGAGAAGGCTGGAGTCATACCTGTTATCAAGCACTTTCCTGGATTGGGGGGTGCAAGTGGAAATACTGATTTCGCCATAGCTCACACTTTGTCATATTCAACCTTGTTGAAGGGCGGCCTCATTCCATTTCAGCGGTTGGCTTCCACCGCTAAGGTGGTGATGGTCTCTAACGCATCGATACCAGGACTGACAGGTGGGGTTCCATCGTCGCTGAGCCCCAACGCCATTCGAGTACTTCGTAGTGTCGTTGGATTTAATGGCGTGATAATCAGCGATTCACTTGAGACAATTTCAATTTCCTCTTTTCAGCCCGATCTTTCCAAGGCGGTGGTCGCATCAGCTGAGGCGGGCGTCGACTTGGTAATGCTTGCGTCTTCAAATCCGAATCAGGTACCCATCTACCAGAGCGCAAAGCGGGCATTGGCTCGGGCAATCGCCACAGGGGTTCTACCCCGGGGTGCTGCCGAAGCCAGCGTTGGCAGAATATTGGTGCTGAAGGGATTTGCACCTTCTTGTATCCATTACTAGTCGCTCTCTGATTCTCCGGCCGAAGTGTAAAGGGGTCGGATCCATGAAAGTGCAGGCATTAAAGCGCTTCGCGAAATTTGACACGTGGTCAGATTGCTTTTTGGGTTGGATCGGAGTTTTGGAAACTAGGATCAATTGCGTGATCGTTTGCTATCTAGGACCTGCCGGAACCTCTGACTACAGGGCTGTTGACCTGCTTTCAACCGTGGTTGATCCCGAGCCATTGCCGATGTCATCGGTGGCAGAGATAATCCAGACGGTCAATTACATGCCAGGCTGTCTTGGTGTTGTCCCTCTTGAGGATTCAACCAACGGTGAGCTCACAACTATTTTGGACCGTCTGATTTTCGATACTGATGCGGTGCTGATACGTGAGGAAGTTGTACTGGTCGAGGATATTTGTGCTTTTGGAACGGATCCGGACATGGTGATCACCAGTGTCGTGTCACATCCACTTGTCCTTGATCTTTGCAGCCAGTTCATTAAAGAAAGGGGCCTGGCCACGCGCCATGCAATTTCGACGGCCGAGGCTTGCAGAATTGTAGTTGAGGAGGCCGGCAGCGGAGTGGTGGCTTTGGCTCCCCCAAGAGTGGGGGAGAGTTCCGGTCTTCAGGTGAATGCGACGGAGGTCCTAGATACGCCGGATCTCAGGACGCGATATGTTCTGATCGGCAGCGAAGTTGCACCAAGAAGCGGCGATGACAAGACATCGGTGGTCGTAACTCCGGCTGTCGACAGAGTTGGCTTCCTCGCTGAGGTGGCAGCGCGTTTCGCAAAGCACGGCGTCAATATGACCTCAATCCTCTCGCGTCCTCTGCAGGCAAGGATAGGGAATTACGCCTTTCATATCACCTGTGAAGGTCACATTAGTGATCCCGGAGTTCAAGGGGCGATGGACGAGCTCATAGATTTTGGTGCGTCAGTCAAACTTCTTGGCTCATACCCGAGGTGGAAGGGTATCGAGGTTACGACCCCATCCTCGTTGTTGCCGCTCGGAAGTGTCGATTCCGCATCAACTCCAGAGGAGCGCGCAAGGCTGAATCAGCCGCATGTCGCACCTATCTAGAATCTTGTCATGGTAGGTGCCGAAAGCTGTATCAGACCAATAGGTGAAAGCCCCATCCGAGTAATCGCCGGAGAGCCTGGCTAGTAGGCACTGGTATTTCGGAGAGCTCCGATAAGCTAATCAGGGTATCAAACGCCTATTAGGAGGGAGCAAGCGTGCGGACCGTAGCACCACTTGGTGCGAGTCATGCTGCTTCGTCACCTTCACAATTGAGGAGCCGAGCCGGTCATGTCAGGGTGAAGGCGATGCTCGATCAGTTGGCGTTCCGGGGATTTGCTTGACCGGGTTATTCCGGGGCGCGGGGGCGGTAGGTACGCATGGCCTGATCTGGAACATGAGATTCCCGTCTTGCCAGCCTTTTGAGCGAAGGCCATCCGTATAAGCCGATGGTGAATGTACTCGGAGGCAAACGGGAGTCCCACGGGGTAATAGCACTTGTGATCTCTGGGAGAAACCTTGAAGTTGGGAAGGACTCCAATTGTGATCAAGCTGGGAAAAAGGATCGAGCAAGGGCTTGGCCGGGACTTTCGGCCCATCTCCCCTTTGGGGTAACTGGCCCATAACAAAGTTCGACGTCCTCAGAGTCGGCTATGGAGTCGGCTATATGCTGTGCCCAGCGGTCTTCATGTGGTCGTTGCCGTGCCCTATAGAATCGTATCTATAGAGATGACATTCTGTGGGAGGCGTGGAAGCGAGTCTGTGCGTTCGAATCCCCCGAGATACCCGAGGCAGGGTAACCATGTCAACAAGACCGTCTGTAGGCCGTGTGCGGGAAAACTGCACACGCGGATTGAAAGGGGGATGGGGAACCGGGTTCGCCCAGCGAGCACTGTGCCTCTACTACCAATGACTTCTTCGGAGCATCCTGCGATAGGAATTGTCGGTCTTGGGCAGATTGGAGGTTCGATTGCGCTTGATCTCGTTGGTAAGGCGCCGGTCAGTTTTTTCGCCCGCAGTCCCGAGGCTAGACTTGCCGGAGTTGAGGTTGGGCTTGAAATTGGTGAAACACTAGCGGAGTTGGCGGCTCGATCTGACGTGATCTTCATTGCGGTGCCAGTGGATCAGGTCATCTCCATCGTCGGCCGCCTCATGGAGCACCTAAAGCCAGGTCAGATCGTTACTGACGTTGGTTCGACGAAGTCAAAAGTGGTCGACTGGGCCAAATCGACAGAGTGGCCCACCGACGTTCACTTCATTGGGGGGCACCCGATGGCCGGAACCGACGTCTCAGGTTTTGCGGGCGCAAAGCGGGGCCTTTTTCGAAACCGGACATGGATTCTGACTCCAGATGACAGTGGTAAAAGGTCCGACACCGATGCTCTGGTCCGCCTGATGGCCGTCATTACGGACCAGCTCGATTCGCGCATTGCAATCATGGATTCGACTGTCCACGACCGCTCCGTGGCGATGGTATCGCATTTGGAGCATCTGGTTTCCCTTGCGCTTGTCAACCTCTTGCGCAAGTCGGAAGATGAGTCCCTTCTTTCGCGTTTGGTGGCGGGTAGTTTCATGGATGCCACCCGGGTTTCAAAGTCTGCAGGTTCAATGGTGGTGCCATTCCTATCTCAGAATCCATACCTTTCCAAAGTCGAGGCGGAGTTCAAAGATGAGATGGACAGGCTTTCAGTGTTGCTGGGCGAATCGGATGACCTAAACCGGTTATGGGAGGAGGGGTCCCGGTGGCGAAGTCATCTGGAGGCGCCTGGACCCAGCTTTGAACCGGTAACCCTTGCGATCAATGGCGGTTTGGTGAGCGCACTTAAGCATATGTCGAAGGTGGGAAAGTTTGTAAAAAGGCTTGAACGGCACCTCGACGAAATCGAAATCGAATTGGGTTAGGTTCCAACCTCAAACTGGACGGAAATCCTGGTCTCAATGATCGAGGAGAGGCTGGTCTTGATGTAATCCAGATGAACTGGGTCACTGAGATATGCTTCGACATCTTTGATGGAATCGAAGTCGGCGACCACCGCCAAGTCACCCGATTTTCCAGGCTGAAGTCCGAGGTCTTTCCCCATGGAAAATGACAGTACCCCTGTGATGCCAGGAAGAACCTTTTGTGCCATCTCTATGGCATCCAAAATGCTTTGCTGCGGTGTGTTTGGTTTGCAGGTGAATACTACAGTGTGACGAATCAACGTGCTTCCTTTGTGTGAAGACTGATTGTTGTTACATTAGGCCGACAAAGAGTCCGCCATCTACCGGTAATGAAACACCGGTTATATATTTTGCCTGTTCCGAGCAGAGAAAGGTCACCACTGCTCCGAAGTCATCTGGTGAGCCAATGGATCTGGCAGGGATGTGATTCGCGACGGCGTCACTGTTTTCGCCGTTCAGTTCCATAAAGCGGTCGGTTTGGTGGAATCCGGGCTGGATTGTGTTGGCGGTGATGTGTTTCGAGGCAATGGCGGTGGCCATTGTTTTAAAGAATGCAGTAAGCCCGGTTCTGGCTGTGTTGGATAAAATTAGGTTTGGGGAAGGCTGTCTCACCCAAAGTGATGTTATCGCAATAATCCGCCCCCAACCTGACTGTTCCATGAATGGAACCGCCGCCTTTGAGAGTTCTATTGAGGAGAGCATGTTGGCGTCGATTGACTTGCGGTAATCGTCAATTTGCATGTCAAAAAATCCGCCGGCTCGTGGTCCACCTGCATTGCAGATCAGGATGTCCAAGCCGTTCATTTTGGAGGCTGCCTGTTCCACCAGCCTCTTGGCGTTGTCGGGATCTGACAGGTCGGCAACGAGATAGTCTGCTTTAGGACCAAGTGTGACCACGGCTCGTCTGAGCTTCTCCTCCGACCGGGAGGCGATAACCACTTTTGCTCCCTCGTCGACGAGAGACTTTGCCGCACCGAGACCCAATCCTGTTGACGCACCGGTTACAAGTGCTCTTTTACCTGTTAGGCCGAGGTCCATATTTAGTTCCTGTTCTTTTTGACGATGCCACTACTCTCAAACGTGATTGAGTCCATGGTATGAGTATGCGCTGAATTGAAGGTCGATATCAGTGTTTGTATCAAGAGTTCACAAGCGTGTCACTGTTAAAAAAATGACTAATGGAGATTATTCGTGCAGGTGAATGATCACAACGGGAACAGGGCAGTGATGAACTAGTTGTTGTCCAACGGATCCTAGGAGCAGTCCCGAAAAGCCACCTCGACCTCTGGAACCAACAACGACCATATCCGCTTCCTTGGCTCTTTCCATGATGGTCTGCGCTGTTGGGCCCTGAAGAAGCGAAGTCACCAACTTGAGGTTGGGATGAGACTCTTTTGTGGAGGTGACAACCTCGTCAAGCAATGTACTTGCGTCCTTTTCGAAGTCCTCCAGCACTGCCACATATCCCCCGTAACCAAGGTTGGGGTAGTTCCAGGCGTGAATAAGTTCGAGTGCAGATCCGCGAATTTCAGCCTCTTGGGCCGCCCATTCCAATGCGGCATTTGAACTTGCTGATCCGTCGACTCCAACAACGATTCTATTGAATTCTCTAACCTGCATAACACAGCTCCTTACTGGACGTATCCCTGATCAACTTAGTCAGGGGACGGGACCGGCGCAAGCATTATATGATGTATCGCTCCATCTGTTTGGATATTAGCTAGATTTTGGTGGAACCACTACAACTGGAATGGGTGAATGTTCTATTCATTGGTGGCGGGCCGAGTCCAGGTAGGTGTCGATTGTGTGATATCTGGAGCTACCACCACATCTGCCCGCGCTGGCTCAGCAATGGTGATGAGTGTGTTGCTATGGGGTTGCCGTTCACGATGATCTTCTGGGATCTTAGGCCGGATTCATCGAGATGACAGCGCCATTCCTCTTTGAATGACTGGACTATTGTGGCTCCAGATATCTAGCGGGATCACCTTTTCCCGGGCACTCTAAAAAGTTTCCCAATTGCGTGACACGCGATACTGTGGTCATTGAGCGATGGTCCAAGGTCAATGGCGAAGTCAAGCGCTTTTTGAGACTCCTGGGAGTCGTTAATTCCTACAAGGATTCTTTTTAAAGACATCAACATCCCCAAAACCAACTAATGGCACCAGTGCACAGTATTACCCGACGGGCGCGGACCGTCCGGTGGAACTTGGACGGAAAGGGAGGTTTGCTTGGCAGCTAGAGGGTTTCGTACTTTTCCAAACAGTCGCCACGCAACGGTCAGTGCTGGGAGAACTGTGCACACGCCCTAGCGATATTGACCGCATGATCTCCAAATCTTTCGTAGAAGCGTGCAAGCATTGCCATTTCAATCACCACGGCTATCGGCATAGTTCCGGTGACGATTTCAGCTATGAGGGAAAGATGAAGGTCATCAAGTTCATCGTCTAGGCTGTCCAGGGTGCTGGCAAGCTCATTGTTCTTGTCACAGAACGCGTCGGTGGCAAGCCGCCACATCTGTGTTCCAACATCGCTCATCTCCTGGACAATTCCGCGGCTCCTTGGAGTCATCTCGTGGCTAACGCCGAGCAGTGCCCTTTGTGCGATGTGTTCGGCAAGGTCACCGCTGCGCTCAAGTTCTGGAATCAGGCGGAGGACTGTGATTAGGTAATTAATATCCTCCGGCGCCAGCGTTTGTTCCTTGAGCATTGCCTGAGCTGTGCCCAGAAGCTGTCTATATAACGCGTCTATCAGCCGGTCTCTTTCAATTAAGGTCTTTGCAGCAGCCTGGTCGCCTGACAATAGAGCGTCGGTGGCGCCGACAAATCCATCTCCGACAAGAGCAAAAAGCTCTGTCATCTCACGTTCGATGGTATTAAATGTCAAGTCCTGCTTCCCCATTGGTTGCCTCATTCCAATCTCAAAGTGCGGTGATTGGGCTAGTCAAATCCCGGTGGTGATTTCTACAAGTTGAAAGTGTCTACATACTCAGGCTAAACCGTACAGGTTGAGCATGAGTATGTAAAAGTGGTTTTCGGAGCGACTCTAATTTGTGCCGGCAAAGGTCTTGCCTACCGTCCAGACATGTCAGCGTTCGGCCGGGCCTTGGCAACCAGGTCCGGAATGATCCCGGTCAACTCCTCGGTTTTCCAGCGTTCGCCCTTGTCGATGCTGGGGCCTGCGTGCCAACCCTCAACCACATCTATTTTGCCCCCAACGACGTGAAAGACACGGCCGGTGATTTCCCTTGACAGTGGCGATCCGAGCCATACTGCCAAAGGGGAGATGTTCTCTGGCGCGAAAACGTCAAATTCGTCAGGATCCTTATCCTGTGGGTTGAATCCCAGTGCAGCGACTGACTCGGTCATTCGGGTGAGGGCAGCCGGGGCTATGGCATTGACTGTGACTCCATAACGAGCCAGTTCCAGAGATGCAATCACGGAAAAGGACGCGATGCCAGCCTTCGCCGCACCATAGTTTGTTTGTCCCACATTTCCATACAGCCCGGATGCGGATGAAGTGTTGATGATTCTGGCATCGTTGGTGTGGCCGGTTTTGGCCTTTTCCCGCCAAAATGTGGCTGCCCAATGTGTCATGGTGAATGTGCCACGGAGGTGAACTCTGATCACGGCGTCCCACTCTGCGTCGGTCATATTCACAATCATCCGGTCACGGAGTATCCCCGCGTTGTTGACTACGACATCGAGTCCACCGAAGGCTGATATGGCTGAATTGATTATTCTTTGCGCGCCTTCCCAGTCGGCGACATCGTCACCGTTGGCAATGGCTTGGCCACCCATTGCTCTGATCTCGTCGACAACCTGGCCTGCCGGCCCAGCCGAGGAGCCCGTGCCATCAACGTCAGCTCCTATGTCATTAACAATGACTTTGGCTCCATGGCGAGCAAACTCAAGGGCGTGCGATTTTCCGATGCCTCTACCCGCTCCTGTTACTATTACGACTCGACCGTCACATATCTTTGCCATGTTTCACCTTTCCTCTGGTGCGATCCTGTTGGAAGCCCCCGCCAAGCACCCTTTGTCCAAGAGTACGTTTGTGTGATTCTGCCCGGCTCACCTCAGATGAGCATGAGCCACCCTAAGGACTCCAAGGGTCCAATTTTCAAAACAGATCGCATGGCACAGCCGGTGCGACTTCCCGTGGGAGGGGAGCGGCGAGCGTACAGCCCCATTCCTTTGGCGGTGCCGGCCCCCGGACCCTTTGGTGGCCTGGAATAAGTATATGCAATTTACAGAGGAAACAATAATTGAACATGATGTGGACGCAATCTCCTCCGGTGAGAGAAGGGTCGAGGGTGCGAACGCCTATTCGAGAGCGTCACGCTCGGAAGGCGGGATCCGAAGAGCGCAAGGAATGGGAAGAGAGGGCTAGTCTCCGCAATAGATGAGGCGATTGTTTCGTTGTCCCTTCTTGTAAGCGAGCATTGGTTCAGGCCTAAGCTCGGGTGGTAGGCTGGCCGCCACATGCACCACGAACTTTCTTGTAGGCGCAGTCTGACCCAGGGAGCCACCCGGGAGAAAAGACCTGGCCCCATCGCTGTCTTTCCCCGCCTTACCAACATCCAGCCGTCTCCTTCAATGCATCTCCGCGCTTGGCGCAGCGATCGGTGCAAGGAACCGGTGCTTCATTGCTTGCCAAGACATCCAGGGAGATTTCAAGAGTCAAGCTGCAGATGGGACACAGTGTCCCATCTAAACGGAAGCAGTTATCCGTGTGAGACCTGGTTCCCTGCTGGTCAGATTTTCAGGCCAGGAGATCAGCGCAGGGGATAGCCAGGTCGGTGCCCCAAGGAACGCTCGTTTAGTTATGGGTCCGTACCGCAGAACATGGGCCAATACCTATACGAGCGAACTCATCCACCTATTCGGATTTGCCGGTGTCGGGATCCTTGGAGACGGTGGCGCGATGGTGGCGGCGCAAGCTAAACCCTGCCCCGCGACAGGGTAAGAAGCCCCGTTACCAAGCTCGGGGAGGCTTGTAGACTTTAGGTCGGATTGGCAATGAATGCTTGCGGCGGAATGCCAAGGTAGCAGATATTCATTATCGGTGTTCTCCGACCTTTCTTGTTCCAGCCGGCATTGGAAAGTTTGCTGTCCCGTCAGTGGAGAAAATTTCGTCAAGAAGTGCGAGTACGGATAGCATTGGGGCTGATTCGAGCGCTCTTTTACGCCTTGATATACCAATTCTCCGGTTGGGCAGATCCGTAACCGGCACTACGGTAAAGTCACTCATGTAATGCGGCACCGCGGTGGCGGGAACGATAGCCGGTGCGTAACCATCGAAAGCCATTGAGGCGATGAGTCTTACCCCGTCAACTTCAGCGATGACATTGAATGAAATTTTGCTCCGTTTAGCGAGCGTGTCAAGGAGGTCTCTGAACGGAATACCTTTGGGAGGGACAATCAATTCCACCTGGTCGAGTTCGGCCATGGTAATAGATTTTCTTGAGGCCAGTTGGTGGGCTGAATTGATGAATAGGACGTACTCCTCGTCGAACAACGATTTGAAGGCGAACTCTTCGGAGTAACTGGGTTTGTTCACCAGTGCCAGATCCACAGTTCCGTTGTGCAGTCTTGCTTCGAGCGAAGTAGTGGTGCCTTCAGACACGGCGAAGTGAAGATTGGGGTGGCGCTTCTTCAGCTCGGGAACAAGCATGGGAATCAACCATCTGGCGGTGGTGCCGATCATTCCCATTCGCACGCTTCCACGTATGTCGTGTTTAAGGGCGTATAGGTCGGACTGTATCGCTTCGATCTCCTTTAGGATCAGACGGGCCCTCTTGGCCACCGCAGCGCCTTCAAGCGTCAGAGAACCGGTGCGTCGATCGACGAGTACAACTTTGAGTTCGGATTCAAGCTTGGAGATGTGTGTAGAGATATTGGACTGAACGGTCTCCATCGCGCTGGCGGCGCTCGAAAATCCACCGTAATCCTCGACCCCAATGAGCGCTTTCATCTGCTTTATATCCATCAGTTAAATAGATAGCAGCTATCTAGTCAATTACTGCAAAGGATTGGCGAAAGGCGATCATAATGGTTAATGCAGGTTTCGGACCCCCCTCCGTACCTTGCCTTGATGAAGGAGTTGGCTCCCCCCGCCAACTCCTTCCTATTTTAAGTTTGAGTATCTCTACGGGGCATGCACGCAAACACCTGGAAGGTAATAGATATTTCGGGTTGGGTGTTCCGCTGAGTTCTTGTGTCGACCTCGTATGATGCTCTTTAGTGAATAGTCGCATGCGCAAAGCGGAAGCACGAGTTGCCATTGCAGGTGCGCAACTTGTTTCGTCGTTGGTTCGATCTCTTGGAATCGGAGAGGGGGCAGCTCTTCCTGGACGGCTCCTTATTCGGCTTTACCCGGGAGTCATTAGCGAACTCTCGAAGTCGCTGCCAGCGGTGTTGATCAGCGGGACCAATGCCAAGACCACGACTACAGCGCTCACCAAGGAGGCTTTGTCCGGCAGTTTCAATGTCACTTCAAATACCACTGGGGCCAATATGGATACGGGCATAGCTTTCTCGTTGACCACACGCAAGGGCACCACGGCTGGGAAAGACCTTGCTGTTTTCGAGGTGGACGAGGCCTACCTTCCGGACATCGGTTCAAAACTTGAAACCAAAATTGTGGCTCTGCTGAATCTATCCAGGGATCAGCTTGATCGGGTTTCGGAAACTCGAATGACCGCCTCGAAGTGGAGTTCGTTCTTTCAAAAGAATCCGCATATCACAGTTGTGGCCAATTGCGACGACCCTTTGGTTGTTTTCGCTGCGCAGTCCGCTTCTGAGGTGCTCTGGGTGTCTGCAGGGCTCAACTTTTTCCAGGATGCCTATTCCTGCCCTGTTTGCGGTGGCGAAATTGATTTCAGTGATTCAGGATGGCGGTGCACCTGCGGGTTCAGCCGACCTTTGGCCGACATAGAGGTGTCCGGCAATACCGTTAGTGTATTTGGCAAAGGGATCGAAATGAATTTGTCTTTGCCCGGCCAATGCAATGTGGCGAATTCAGCAATAGCTTTGGGTGTATGCCAAGTTCTTGAAGTTGATTTGGATTCGGCCGCAAGACGGATGTCATCTATTTCCGAGGTGGCCGGCCGTTACAAACGGGTGTCGATCGATGGACATGAGGTCAGGATGCTCCTCTCAAAGAATCCTGCTGGTTGGGTTGAGGTTTTCGACATGGTCGGTGACGACTCCTCGGTGGTGGTGGCGATCAACGCCCAAACGGCTGATGGAAAGGACCCCTCCTGGCTTTGGGACGTTCCATTTGAGTTGCTAAGAGGCAAGGAGGTCTTCGCTTCCGGGGAGCGTGCCTACGACCTATCCGTTCGTCTTCACTATGCCGAGGTTTCACATCGGGTGGAGAAGGATTCTCTTGAGGCGCTTCGCGCCTGTGGCGCAAAAGATGTGTCGTTTGTGGGCAACTACACGAGCTTTCAGCAACTGCGAAATAGGTTGCAAGGGAATAACGGCTCGTTGGTCAGTTTCATCAGGAGACTTGGGAACAGGGTGCTCGGATGAGAGAGAAGATCAAGGTTGTTTCTGTATTACCAAATCTGTTGGGTACTTACGGCGATTCAGGCAACGCTGTCGTTGTCAGCAAGAGGCTTGCGTTACGGGGTTTCAAGGTCGATCTTGTTCGTGCCGATCTCAAGAGCGGAGTCCCGACTGACGCTGACTTCTATCTTATCGGCGGGGGAGAGGATGGTCCTCAGGCACGAGCCGCCGAGTTCTTGGCCATAGGCTCTCCACTTGAGCGTGCGTTGGACAAAGGGGCCGCGCTCCTGGCGGTGTGTGCCGGTTTTCAGATTCTTGGAAGATCGTTCATCGGACCAGATATGGAGCCAAGGGACGGAATAGGCGTCTTTGGGTGCCGAACGCACAGGTTCGAAGGCCCGCGCAGCGTAGGTGAGCTGATTGTGGACCCCGGGGATGCCATGCCAGGCGTGCCCATGTTGACGGGATATGAAAACCACCAGGGCATCACCGAACTGCTCGATGGCACAAGACCACTTGGGGTAGTGCGCACGGGAAACGGGAACAATTTTGGACCGCGGGTGGATGGAGGGGTCATAGGCCGGGCCATAGGAACGTACATGCATGGGCCAGTGCTTGCACGCAATCCAAAGTTTTGTGACTATTTTCTGTCGTTAGTCATTGGACAGGTAGATCCAATTCGCGACGTGGCCCTGGAAAATAGCCATGACCGGCTCTATTTTGAACGGATCAACCAGGTTTTGAAAGACTAGGCGAGCGCAGTTGACCGAGTTGGGAGCACGAGTCCCTGGCATATGCTCCAAGGTGGGAACTCTCCGGCGGTCTCGGCGTTTTACATGGATCATCAGCAAAACTCAGGGAATTACGTAGCAGCGAAATATACGCTCAAATGGTTTATCGAGGTTCTAGAGCGTCTGCTAGATTCGAAGGTCCTTGGTGAACAAAGCTTGTAGCACTAGCTGTCGAGTCGTGGTAAAACTTATTAGCTTTGTACATGTTTCAGATCTGGCACCAATAGGCAAACACACGGACTGAAGGCCGTAACAGGCGAGCGGCCTTTGCGGGTGTGGTCTTTAGTTGAGAAGCCAACGCGGGTACCAAGCCAGCACCGAACTTTTGCCTCTGGGCTTGTAGTCGCAGGACGGGGTAATACATTGCAGGCTTGTTGACAAAGCGACCAAGCAGACCTTTGATCCGTTAGATCCTGTTTTAGGCCGTGGCTTTAGGCATCAGCCCAAACCAGAAATACCCTTCCGCAAGATGAAGAAGCAGGTCAAGCTCTGTAAGGGGGCAATGTGGTGTGGACGCAACAAAAGCGGTCTTTCGATAGACGGCGTGTCAGCACTGATCCTTCACGCGTTTGTCACCATCAGTCATGTGCACGAGCGAGGGATGCGTTATGGGTCACTTTCGCCCGGCGTGTGGTGAAAGCGAACGAGTGCAGCTGATTCGGCTGCAGGCCTGGGCGGCTGCACTCGCTTGAATGGCTAGTGTAATTGCGCGGCGCGAATCACGTTCAAAGCCCCACCGGCCCTGAACCAAGCAATGTGTTCTTCTGACATTGTGTGAGTAGCCTCGAATGTGTCCTTAGAGCCATCTTCGTGATTGATGATGCAGATCACCGGCTTATCCGGAGCAAGTTGGTTTAGCCCAGTTACTGAGATGGTGTCTCGTTCGCGAATTTTGTCGTAAGTACCAGGGTCGGCAAACGTGAGTGGCAGGATTCCCTGTTTCTTCAGGTTTGTTTCGTGGATTCGCGCAAATGACCTGGCGAAGATGACCTTGGCGTTTTGGAATCTCGGCTCCATGGCTGCGTGCTCTCGTGAGGAGCCTTCACCATAGTTGTTGTCTCCGATCGCGGCCCATGCGATGTTCGCCTGACGGTAGTGCTTGGCAATGTCTGGGTAGCTTTCAACCGTCTGGTGTACCGTGCAATATCCGTGTCCAACTGGGTAAGGGGTGCCATCCTTCTGCTCGAAGGCATTGTTTGCTCCGAGGAATAGGTTGCCTGAAATGTTCTCAAGGTGGCCACGATAGGTCAACCATGGTCCGGCAGCGCTGATGTGGTCGGTGGTGCACTTGCCCTTGGCCTTCATGAGAAGCACCAAGTGTTCGAAGTCTTTCCCGTCCCAGGCGGGGAATGGGTCAAGCAACTGCAGCCTGTCCGATTTTGGATCCACTTGAATCGTCAAGGAGGACCCGTCTTCGGGTGGAGCAAGGAATCCGGACTCACCGGATTCGAACCCCTTTGACGGCAGCTCCTCGCCGATCGGTGCGACTAACGTGGTTCCGTCAATCTTGTCGGTGAGCGGGTTGAAGTCAAGGGTTCCCGCCAAGGCATAGGCTACAACTGTTTCTGGCGATGCAATGAATGATAATGTTCCCGGGTTGCCATCGTTCCTTTTCGGGAAGTTTCTGTTGTAGGAGTTCATGATAGAGTTAGGTTCACCTTCGGAAACGTCGGATCTCTTCCACTGTCCGATGCAAGGCCCGCACGCATTCGCGAGGACTGTTGCACCGATTGCCTCAAGATCCGCCAATAGGCCATCTCTTTCAATTGTGGCCCGAACCCGCTCGCTTCCAGGTGTGATTAAAAGCGGAGATTTCACCTTCAAACCATTCGCCTTTGCTTGCCTGGCCACGTGCGCCGCTCTTGAGATGTCTTGGTAAGAGGAGTTTGTGCAGGATCCGACAAGGGTGGCGGATAGCTTCAACGGCCAGGAGTTGTCCTTGGCCTCTTGCGCGATTGCAGACACAGGCCTTGCCAAGTCCGGAGTATGTGGACCGACAATGTGAGGTTCAAGGGTGTCAAGATTGATCTCAATGAGTTGGTCAAAGTATTTTTCGGGGCTGTTAGCAACCTCAGGATCGGCGGTCAGGTGGTCAATATATTTGTTGGCCAAATCAGCCAACTCCTCCCGTCCTGTTGCCTTGAGGTAAGAATTTGAGTGGTGATCGTAGGGGAACAAAGAGCAAGTGGCGCCAATTTCGGCCCCCATGTTACAGATCGTGGCCTTTCCAGTAGCCGAAATGGTCTCTGTGCCGTTGCCAAAGTACTCGATGATGGCGCCGGTGCCGCCGCTGACGGTGAGAATCTCAGCCACTTTAAGTATGATGTCTTTGGCGGAGGTCCACCCGGACATGGTGCCGGTGAGTTTGACGCCTATTATCTTTGGGTAACGTAGGCCAAACGTGGAGCCGACCATAACGTCAACCGCGTCTGCTCCCCCAACGCCTATTGCCACCATGGACATTCCGCCGGCATTTGGAGTGTGGGAGTCCGTACCGATCATCATTCCGCCTGGGAATGCGTACTGCTCGAGCACGACTTGGTGAATTATTCCAGAGCCGGGCTTCCAGAATCCGATACCATACTTTGCGGAGACCGAGCTGAGGAAGTCGTAAACCTCTTTGTTAGTCTTTTCGGCTGCCAAAAGGTCATTTGCAGCACCGATTTCGGCAAGAATCAGGTGATCACAGTGAACTGTGGTGGGCACCTGAACCGATGGTAGGCCAGCCGTCATGAACTGCAGGAGAGCCATTTGAGCCGTCGCATCCTGCATGGCCACTCTGTCGGGATAGAACTCCGCGTAGCTCCTGCCTCTGTCCAGCTGCTGGCTTTCGGGATCGGCCAAGTGATTGAAAAGGATCTTCTCTGTCAGCGTTAGGCCTCGTCCGAGCCTTTTCCTGCCGATTGAAATTCTCTCCTCAAGACGGGAGTATACGGATTCGACAAGTTCTCGGGGAGTTCCCGCTGTCACCTTTGCCACATTGCTCTCCTTGGTTTGGGCTTGCTATAATACAAGTATAAGACAGGTTGGTCCTAGATACCTAAATATCGCCAGTGAACTTCGGTCGAAGATTATAGACGGCACGTTCGGTGCAAATCAGGTCATACCGAGCGAGGCCGTGTTATCAACTCAATTTGAGGCTTCACGCATAACAATACGCAAGGCGCTTGAAGTCTTGCGGCAGGAAGGCTATGTCGACTCCAGGCAGGGGTTTGGATGGCTGGTTGTATCACCGCCGCTCAGACAGAGTCTCGGCCGTTTCTCTACTATCGAGGATCAGATGGCGGAGATCGGTGTGCGTCCACGCCGCAAGGTCCTTGATTCCGAGATTTGCGAGCCCTTGCCTCAGATTTCCCAGGTGCTTGGTGAACAGGAAATGCTCAGGGTAAGGAGGATCAATCTTGCTGATGAGGTTCCGTTTGCGCGTGTGACAGTGTGGATCCCCTCTATTTTGGCTAAGGATTTCTCGCTCGGCGACTACGAGCGGAGTTCATTTTACGAGTTGCTGACCACAAGGCGTGTGATAAAGCGGCCTCTTTCAAGGGCTGTACAGACGATAAGCGCGATTGCGATTTCCGACGAGGACGCGAGGCTACTGGTGGTACCAGTCGGCTCTCCTGCTCTCAGATGTTCGAGGACGACATATGATTCCGCAGGAGAGGCGATACTGTTTTCGGAGTATATCTTTCCGGGCCACCTGACCGAGTTCGTTATTGAACTGGTTGGCGGCGTGACGTCAATGGCTCCTTCGGGGCTGCGCCTGGTGGATTAATTAAACGGTGTGAAAGGGGTCATTCGCCTTTCGGCCAGCGCGAAGCACCCGCTGGCTTAATGGCCTTGGACCTGGTTCGATTCCATTCGTCTCTCCAGCCCTTTATCTCCGGACCGACAAGCTCTGGGATTGATTCTTTTGCTGCGGCTGTGCGGGCTGTCCACCAGTCGGTCTCGAGCTCGTAGCAGAGCTGGTCCACAGCTTTTTGAATTCTCTGGGTGAAGGCCCTGACATTTTCAGATTCCCCGAGGTAGAGAGGGAAGCCGAAATTGATCGAAGTTGGACCAGGTCTGAAAGTTCGGGAGTTCTTTCCCAGGGCGTCGTAGGTTCCCTTGATATAGACGGGTATCACCGGAACGTTGGCCTTTTTTGCAAGTTGGAAAATGGCTGGCTTGAACGTCTGTGCAAAACCGTCGGGGGTTCGGCCGCCTTCAGGAAAGATGATCAATGACCAGCCGTCATTCAACAGGGACTCCGCGAGTTCGGCGGACCTTCTGTTGACCCGGCTCCGCTCAATCGGTATCGCGCCGGCTAGCCCAGACCAAAGTGCCGCCTTCCATGTGCGGTCGAAGAAATAGTCAGCTCCCGCCCCGATCACCGTCTTGTGACGGTACTTGATTGGAATGTGAGACGCCAGTAGAGGGGTGTCCAAATGCGAGGAGTGGTTGGCCGCAAATATTGCCGGTACTGGGGCGTCGTTAATCCTGTCTTCTCCATGAACGGTTGGTGGAATCAGCGTCTTAATCAGTGGCCTGGTCACGCCATCGACAAACAGAGCTCTGACCATCCTTACGGGATACCTCCTTGACCAGTCGGTGTTGTAATCCGCCCCGAGTTTCGACTGCTTTGGAGTACGGGAAACCGTCGATGGCCAGTTCGGTGCTTTAAATGGGAATCCAGGCATCGAGGAGGAGAGGAGCTTTTTTAGTTTCTCAGGTTTGTAATCCAAAACGTTCCTTAGGGCCATTGAGGTTAGTGTCTTACACCTATGCCTTGACGTCCGCCATGAGCAGAGGAGGGGAGTGCAAATGGGTCAGTGTTGGATCCGGCCCCACCACGTTCTGCGCCATCTCAAGTGCGTCCGACATAGTTGTGGCACTCATGAAACCCAAACGGTGGACGGTCTTTGGGTCCCCGCCGAGGATTATGACCGCACCCAGGTGATCGAGCGCGTGAGCACCCCAGTACCACATATAGAAAGGATGGACCCCGTGGTATGCGTGACCTGTTCGGTAGAGGTGGATGTACCAGGGGTCGGTTGCAAAGGCGTTCTCATACTTGCTCTCTATCTCCAGTGGATTGGTCGTATCCGCCAAGACATTGTCGAAGAAGTCAATGTAGCTGGGGTGGAAAGTCGGATCGAACTCCCGCCGAGTCGGGTGGCTTAGTATTAGTACGCCACCTTTACGGACCAGTGGGACACCTCTGTACATGTTGAAGAAGTAGCCGAGTCCTAGACAGTACACAAGAACCGGATTCATGATGGAGTTCACATTGTAGGGTCCAATATACGGCAGGCCCATTGTCAGGATATCGGTTTGACCGTGTACCTCTACTAGCTGCTGTTTGTAGACATTCTTGATTGTGACATCGTGAACCGCCTCGACCTCTCCGGCGGTGACCCCGGTCAACTGATATGGAGACCGGATCGAATGGAGCACTTTTCTGCTCAACCAGGGGGGCGACTTCTGAAGTGCGGTTGAGGAAGCAACAAATGCAGCCCGGTCTCTGATATTCCACTCCCACTCGCGTTTCTGAAGGAACGAGAATGAATCAGGAAAAGTGTTGGTGTTGAGGGTAGTTTCAATTTGGAATATCTTGACCCCCGCGTCTTTGATCAGCCTCCCCATGCGCCAGTTGGAGGAGTGCAATTGCGAGTTGTCACGGTCCATAAATGACTTGGAATGAACCATCGTCTTGACATTGTGGTGATGCCGTAGACTCTTGTAAGAGGCCAAACCGGTGGCAACGCTCTTGTGTCCACCATCCATGGAGACGAGATTCACATTCACATATATGAGAAGGTCTGAGGTTGCGGCCCTTTTGTTGATTTCGACGTCTTCGCCTTTGTCAGTCAAACCCAGGTGGATCAGGTTCGACGGATCTTCCGCATCGTGTTGAGTCAGTCTGCCCATCTTTGCGAAGGAGTCGTAGACCCTGTCTCCGAGGATGTGTCTCAGCTCGGTCTCTGTCATCCGGCGATGAAGAGCAAGTGCGGCCACTAGGACGACGTCGTCCACACCCTTTGAAGCCGCCAGGTCTAGAACTTGCTCTATCACCAGTTGACGCACATCCGGCGATTGCATAGACGGCAGTGGAAGCGACAAATCGTCAAACGCAATTGTCAGACGCATGTCCGGAAATAAAAGGCTGGATAGTGGACTGGAATCTCCGACTGGATTTTCGAGTGCACTGTATATTGCGGTGAGCGGATCCTTTAAGGGCGGCTGTGCCTCGGGTGGGTAAATCACACGAGATCCGGTTGGAAGTCTTTCCAAGCGGAAACCTTCACCGTGCCAAAAAAGCGTTGGCGGTGTGGATTTGTCTACTTCAAGAATGAATCCAGGCCGTGGGCTCATCTTTGCTGACTCCAACTTTCTCTATTTTGTGCTTTGCGCATATCGAAGGCGATCTTTATCGACCCTCTTTTCCCAGCATTCAAAGCATGGTCAATCGCCATTTCATAGTCGTCAAGACGGTAGGTCGCGCTGAGAAGCCTGGACAGGCCGATACTTTGAGCCAATCGGGCGGCAAGCTCAAAGGTTGGTAGCTTCTTTCCGCCAAGATTCTCGATTCCATAGGCGTAGCTGCCCTTGATTGAAATCTCTTTCATCCAGAGTGGAGCCAGATCCACCTTTGACTCTTTTGGCATACCAATGAGGATAACATCTGCTCCCGGTGCAGCCACCTTAAGTGCCTGTTCGAGGCTTGAGGCCGAACCCACCGCATCAAACACAATGCCAAATCCGTCCGATGGTTTGTCCGGCGCAATCATTTGGGCACTTCGGATCGTTCTTGCCTGCCTGTAAAGATCAGATCCAGAACTGAGAGCCATGCCGCCGAATTGAATTGCCAGCTCCCTTTGGTGCTGGTATTTGGCAGTGGACACAATTTCCGCGTTTGGATGCAATGCCCTCAGCGCTGCAATAGTCAAGAGGCCGAGCGTTCCGGATCCAATTACTGCGACCTGAGTGTTGAGGTCGGTTCCAATTGACATTGCCGCATGTACTGCACAGGCGAAAGGTTCCAAGAGGACAGCGTCTTCGTCGCTAAGGGTTGCCGGTATGTCAAACAGTTGCGAAGAATGAGCCACGAGCTCCTGTGACCAGCCTCCGGAAGTCTCTGCACAGAAGCCGGTTTGCAGTCCAGTGCTAACTGAGCCTACGTGCAGCAACTGGCACCGCTGTGGCTGCCCTGCTTCACAGAATCGGCATTTCGGGTCAGTACCCCGCGGTTCGCATGTCAAAGAGGGGATAAGCACTGCCCGCCTGAGTGAGCCGTCTTCGGCCTCGTAGTCGCCAACGACTTCATGGCCCATGACGAATGGGAATGAAACGAAGTCCTCTAGGTATCTCGAGGAGTTGGAGGTAATGGTGGCGAGGTCGGATCCGCAGATTCCTGAGAGTCTTGGATAGAACCGGATCCAGTCTTTGCCAGGTAGTTCCGGTGGCTCGATCTCCATCAAACGAAGCGGAGAGATGGTGACCTTGGGGCTTGCCACAAAGCCAAGGAGCTTTGTGGCAGCGAACCTCGCCACGTTCCTTTCATATACGAGTGCTTTCACATCGATCTCCCGATCGGCAGGTAGATGGGTGGGAGTCCCTGTGCCTTACTCCACTGCTCAATATGCCAGCCTCGTTTGCGCGCGATGGCGGCCAGTTTCGGCTCCGGGTTGACGCACACAGGATAACCGACTACCTCTAGCATGGGCAGGTCGGATGTCGAATCTGCGTACGCGATAGATTCCGAGAGTTCCAAAGAGTGCTCGGAGGCATATTTGGCAAGAATCGATGCACGCGCTTCCCCGGTTGGCGGAATGGACAGAGACCTGCCTTTGTACAGACCGTTGTCTCCGACTTCCAGCTCGGCACAGATTATGTCATCGAATAAGGGCTTCAGTGGCTCGAGAACAAAATCGAGTGCTCCCGTAATGAGAAGTGTTTTGTGTCCGAGGCTCTTGTGCCGCCTAACCCTTTCAATCGCCGCCGGGAACGACTTCTTCAAGAGATATGCGTTGAAGAACTCCTGACTATCCTTTTCGAGTCTTTGTGGCCTGGCGCCTTCATATTTCCTGTAAAAGGATCGAAGAAAGTCGCCTCTGTCTTTGCGGTCCAACGCAAGAAGGGATGGGCCCTGAAGTGCAAGATTCATAGCGAAGAGCGCCTTTTGGAACTTGGGTAGCCTCCGGGTCGCAAGCCAGGCGTAAGTGTCAACGACGTTTGACGAGATGATCGTGTTCTCGAGGTCGAAGACGGCAAGATGCCTGTCGGGTGAGAGTATCAGATTCAGATTGCGATTGGTCCGGGATTTGGCGGGGCGCTTTGTCGGAGTGGTCTTCACTCTGGCGTGTTCGACCACCGACGGCAGGTGGACTTCACGAATAAAGCTTTCCCAGTGAATGAGTGCCGGGTCGAAACTGAACTGGGCTTTGTCTTCTTTGGACAGGGAGTCATAAAGACCAATGAGGTTGTCGATTTTGAAAATGGCATCGGTCTCGGCATATGTTCCGTAAAGCTCCACGTAGCCGAGCGCGCTGTCAACCGCCTGGCGCTTCTTCTCTATATCTACTATGAACTCGGCCTGATTTCCACGGATTGGCAGCATGCCGGTTGCCTGTTCGAGCGCCTGAAGAAACTTGGAAGTCTTCTCCAACTGCGACTGGACACGGCCTCTTCCCGGGAATGACCAGTCGGGAATCATGATCGGCTGGCCGTCAGCATCGTACAGGGGATGCTCCTGGAACCAGGTTCTCACATGGTTGACGAGCGTCGCGTATTTTAGAGGGTTCCTGGATCCCGAGGCAACCTGGAATATCTCTGGCGAGGGATCACGGGGCCCCTGGGCCGCAACCGCAACTATGGCCGCCGCAACCATGTCCACCGGTATGACGTCGATTACTCCCTCGGGAACCCCTGGGAATTCTTTTAGAAGCCCTCGCGCGTAAGAGATGATAATCGGCTCCGCCATTCGGAAACCCCTAATCCAACCTGGCCGTGGCTCGAGCATCGCCGACTCTATTATTGACGGTCTGATTATGGAGATAGGTATTTCGTCCTGTTTCTCGAGGAGCGCCTTCTCGCCAAGGGCTTTGGTGTAGGCGTATGCGTCCGGCCAGCCTACGGAGGTGGCACGGGCAATTCCTGCTCGAACCATCTCGTCGTGGATCCACTGGGTGCGGAGCTTTTCCTGCTTGGCCACAAGTACCGGAACACCTGCCGCCCCCAGTTCATTGGCGGCCTTCTTGCGGAACTGTTCAAGAATCTTTGGGTCCCTGCTCCTAAGGTCGACATCCGCCCTGGTCCCTCTCGCAGCTTTGACCTCAGAGCGCCAATCCAGTTCAATGGAGAAAGGTGTTTCACTCAACGGAAGTTCGGGTGAAAGCCCCCGTCTTCGACCCGCAACGTAAGCGGTCGAGATGGCTATTAGGTGTATTGGCTTTGTAACCCCAAAGTCTTTTCTCGCAGCAATTACGGCTTCCGCGACCCTGCGAGGGCCACATAGGTTGACCTCGACCGCCTGGTCGAGGGGAGAATCGAAGCTGACTGACGCAGCAGAGTGGATGATGACATCGCAGTGCGAGAGCAGTTCGCGGTCGTGCTCGTCAAGGTTGAGTCCGTCGGAGATGACGTCACCGCTGATTGGATGAATTCTGGAGACGATCTCATTTTCAAACCGGTCGCCAAGGGTCTTGCGGAGAATATCGAAGCAGTCGTTCTTGAGGATCTCTTTCTGAATGCGTTCCGTAGCCGTGCTTGTTTTACCCGGCCGGGTCAATAGGAAGAGCTGACAACCCGGGATAGTCCTTAGCAGCTTTTCAACAAGTGCAGTTCCAAGGAACCCCGTGGATCCCGTGATGAAGATTGCCTTGCCGGAAAGTCTATCGACGATCAAAGTTTCTCCTTGAGGTGCATTCGTTCGTGACGGTACATTCTCATCTCAGCTGCGTTTGCGAAATTCCCAGACAATGGTAGCAATTTATTTTTTTCTTGACTGCTTTGGCGGCGTATAGCGACGGGAAGCAGTTGGAGGCTTACGTACCGTGGAATTTACGTCCATAGCGGATCGTGCGAAGCGGCTTCTTGTCGCGCTTGTGCTGGGGGTGCCTTTTGGTAAACGGGCACCCCTCTTGAATGAGACGTAGCCTGCCCAAACGACAAGGGGAAACGCGAACAGTAGGTGGGTTGACCATGGACCGAATACTGCTGCTGCGGCCATTTCAAGGCCTGCAGCGATTCTTATGCCAGTAAGTATCAATCCTATGCCAAGGAGTATTGCCAGCGATCCTACGGCCCACTGGATCAATGGAGAGAGTGATCCCTTTGCCACGGGATCACCGAGATGGGGTACCATCAGCACCGCCAGAGCAATCAACCCGTAGACGCCGACCACGATCCCATAAAGTTTTTCTTTTTGTGATAGGCGAGTCATTGGCCTCATAGTTTAGGACAAAATTGGAAAACCTTGCTGAAATGAGATGATTTGACCGAGATGATTCTTTAATTCGCACCTGGCGGGAGATAGTGCGTTTTGGAGGTGTCTGTGGCCCGCAATGCTCGCAGTGGCAGTATTCGTTTCCATGTCTTCTACGGATGTGGTGCAGTTATTGGTTGAGGACAATGGGAATTGGTTTGAATTGCCGGCAATTCCGATCAACGAGCCTGGCTTGGTCGGAAGCCATCTTGAGTTTGTGAAATGTCACACAAAGGTATAGGGTCGGTCAAGTAGGGAGGGATGACGCCAAAAGGGGAGGATGTGCAATTTGTTGTGAAGTCAAATTTGACAATGCCAACTTACGGGCGGGAACATATTCAACGGGTGTTGGGGATAAATTTCATTCCGCAAGTTAGAGATCACTTTGAGCAGCGCTAATGTGTAATAACGTCGGGCGCTTAGCTCAGTTGGTTAGAGCGCAGCCTTCACACGGCTGAGGTCGGAGGTTCGAGTCCTCTAGCGCCCACTTGAGACTGGGAACCATGGAATAATTGGTGGGTTTTGAGGTTAGCCGATCTCACCCAGACGGATGTTGTTGCCGATGGCGTTAGATGATCGGAATTGAGATCTTTTTCAAGCGGTGGACCATTATCAAATTATCGGATTCGCTAAATCGATTGCCATTGCCATGAACGCTGATACTTGACTTCGACATGGTCATTGCGGGGGGCGGAGGAACTCCGGCATGAGATCCGGATCGTTTTTGGGGACTAGGTCATCAGATGCGGGAGCGGGCACTTGATTTGGTTGTTAATGAGGGGAAATTGAATTCAGGTGATTTCTTTAAACAAGGACAGCAAAAAGGACCGCGGAAAGCCAAAGCCAAACTCCGCAGTCAGTCTGGGGGGCGGTGTTGGCGAAGAGTTTCACGGAACCGTGCCCAGTTCACGCAGCATGGCCATGTCAAGTCCCAAGGAGTTCTTCCGGCACTATACGGTAGTCTTTGCTCTCATCATCACCATTATCGTCTTTGGGATATTAAGGCCGAAAACCTTTCTGGCTCTTAGTGACATAAAGACGATCCTCACTGGCCAGGCGGCTCTGTTCGCACTGGCGCTGACGCTGACCGTAGCGCTCGGCGCGGGCGAGATCGACCTCTCTGTGGGGGGTGTTCTTGGTTTCAGCAGCGTTCTCATTGCCTACTTGTCTTCAGTCAAAGGCATGTCGGTGGAGTTCTCGCTGCTGATTTCTTTTGTTGTCATTTTGGCTGTCGCCGCCGTAAACAGCTATTTGATCGTCAAGGTCCAGGTCAACGGTCTAATCACCACACTTGCGATGGGCACGATTTTGGACGGCCTCTCTCAAGCGGTATCTAACTCTTCGACGATAGGGAACATTCCATCTCGGATTCTGAAAATAATGCAGGGGAGGTTCTTGGGCATCGGCCTTCCATTCTGGTATGCCGTGATGGTGGGGATTGTGATTTGGTATGTTCTGCACCATATGCAGAGCGGCAGGTTTCTATATTTCACTGGAGAGGGCAGGGAAGCGGCACGCCTGGCTGGCATCAGGGTTGACAGGATTCGAACCACATCTCTTTTCGTATCAGCCATTGGTGCCTGGTTCGCGGGTTTCATACTGGTTGGTCAGACTGGCGCAGCACAGGCGGGAACTGGAGATCCGTATTTGCTTCCCGCTTATGCGGCCACGTTCCTCGGCGCAGCGACAATCAAGCCCGGCCGTTTCAACCCACTGGGAACTTTTGTCGCCGTTCTCCTACTGGCAGTAGGCACGACCGGACTCCAGCTGTTCGGGTTGACCGACTGGGTAACCAACGTTTTTGACGGCGCAATACTCATTGTCGCTATCGGTCTTGCGACCCTGGTGGGAAGATAGATGACCCGATTGTTTCGTGGCTTCATGGAAATCTAGGTGTGCATCGGTTTTTGAGTTGAATTGTGGAGTTTTACGATTGGGGGGAGGATCGCGATGACAAAGTCGGCACTTGCGGTCGAAGATGTCACCAAGACATTTGGAGGGACGGCTGCACTGACTAACGTTTCATTGAGAGTTGAGCCTGGCGAAGTCCATGCTCTCTTGGGGCATAACGGTTCGGGCAAGTCGACTCTTATAAAGGTGATTGCCGGATACCATAGGCCTGATAGCGGCACGATTGAGGTGAACGGACATGCAGTTCGCTATCCGACCAGTGCGCTTTCGCTTAAGGACTTTGGCGTCAGTTTCATGCATCAGGATATAGGTCTGGTGCCAACGCTGTCGATCCTGGAAAACCTGAGGATTGGGCGCCTTCAAACCGGTGCGATGAGGCACATTCGATGGAGCAATGAGCGAAAGACGGTGAGTCGGCTTCTCGCTTCGTTTGGGTTGGATGTCAGCCCCGATACGCCTGTTTCCCGTCTGTCGGCTTCGGAGCGGTCGGTAATCGGTGTTGTCCGCGCATTTCAGGACGTTTCCGCCGAAGGTTCGTCAGGCGACCAAGGGCTTGTGATCTTGGACGAGCCCACGGCCGCCCTGCCTGAAGAAGAGAAGAAGCGGCTGTTTGGTGTGATAAAGCAGGTAGCCGCACGTGGCGTTGGAGTTCTCCTGGTCACTCATCACCTGGAAGAGCCTCTACAGTTTGCCGATCGAGTTTCAGTATTGCGTGATGGTAGGTTGGTGGCTTCGGATGACGTTTCGATCCACGACTATGAATCCCTTGCAGAATTGGTTGTCGGACGCAGTGTCGAGAAGAGCGTGAAGGTGTCGGAAAGGAATTTGGCTGACCGTGAGGAGATCATCAGCGTTAACAATTTGTCCGGCTTGGTGCTGGACAGTGTTTCCTTCTCGGTGCGACGCGGCGAAATTCTTGGCCTAACCGGTTTGATGGGTGCGGGGCATGAGGAGTTGCCATTTCTACTTTATGGAGCTCAGAAACCCAATGATGGCTCGGTGTCTGTAGGCGGGAAGCCATTTGTTCCAGACCCGGTCAGAGCGCGGCGGCACGGTTTGGCGTTTATCTCCGGCGACCGGATTCGTGCAGGGGGAGTCCTTTCGGCGTCCATCGCCGAAAATGTGACACTTCCGGTCCTTGACAGCGCGGTCGGAAAACTCCGCTGGCTCCGCTCACGGCAGGAGGATTCCATAGTGCAGTCTGTGCTTAAAGAGTTCAGAATTAAACTATCATCGCCCCATTTGCCGTTTTCAACACTCAGCGGCGGCAGCCAACAGAAGGCTTTGATTGGCAGGTGGGTCGGCTGCAGTCCCAACATCCTCTTGTTGCAGGAGCCAACCGCAGGCGTCGATATTGGTGCGAGTCAGGATATCATCGCGATTTTGCGGGAATTTGCAAATAAGGGTGGTACGGTAATTTTCTCGTCAGAACAATACGAAGATGTGGCGAGTCTGAGCGACAGGGTGCTGGTATTCCGAGGGGGCAAGATCGCGGCTTCTCTGAGCGGAGCAGAGGTGACTACAGAGAATATAGTCTCGAGCAGTTATGGGAAGTTCCAGACGGCGGGGACCGGAGCCTAGTGGAAGCATTTTCCCACAATTTCGGGAGGGCGTGTTTTCGCCCGTAGGGTGCCAGGCATTATTTTTTGCGACGGTCCCGGCCGAGATATTTGAGACTGGATCGACGCCCGCTTTGCGGTTCCGACTCACTCCTGCCTTTACCGTCTGTATCAGGTATTAGGTACGGCATCATGAACGCCTCCCGCCCGGGAGGGCAGTACCTGGGGTGAAGCTTTCAGCAATTGCTCCACGGTCTCAATGCCCTAGGGATGTCCACCTGCTGTGGTCCAATGCGTGTAAATTGAATCCGCCTGGCTTTCATTTTATGCGGGGCCCGTCATAGTTGTTTAAGTCGCCGTTATTATGCCTCTCCCAGTTTGGTTCCTATGGTGCTTTGGAGTTACTCTTGTTTTGCGAATTGTGGGTTACAAAGGGGGGCAAGAAGGGGTAATCAGGGGCAAGGGCACATCGCATCACTTGTCAACAGCTGGAATCGGTTGCTGGTTGGCTTGAAATGGGCGAGGTGTCCACTGAAGTTGTTAACTAACGTGCCACGCGAGACCGCGTTCTGCGGTATGGCATGTGACTCTCAGTCGTATGGGTGCATCTGGTCAGTCCGTCATCGTCATGGATGAGGGAGAAGACAAAGCCAGATATGGCGTAAATAAATTCCATTATCAAAGGATGGGGGAAATGAAATTGGATCGTAACAGATCGTTTGCATTGGCGGGCGGTCTTTCTGTGCTGTCTCTTTTGGCGGCGGCCTGTGGAAGCTCAAGCAGCGGGTCTTCCACGGCGACAACGGCAGCTACAGCAAGTAGCGGTGCCACCACTACTGCAGCAGCAAAGGTCGACATCGTCGCTCAGGCGAAGGCAGAGATCGCGAAATACACTGCGACGCCCACTTTTACCGCTCCCGGGCCGGCGATTGATGCTTCCAAGCTGAAGGGAAAGACCATTCTCGTTGTCGACCATGACACAGTTGCCAACGCGTTGGTTGAAATCACCAAAGGCATCCAGGCGGCAGGCCAGCTTCTCGGGGTGACTGTGGACACGTTCAATGGCCAAAGCACGGTTAGCACCATTGAACAGGGTATTCAGCAAGGTATAAACCAGAAGGTCGGTGCAATAATCTTGGTTGGCGTGGCCACGTCGTTGGTGCCATCATCGGTATCCGCTGCAAATGCTGCCAAGATTCCTGTCATCGGAGTGATTACCGGACAGCCGGATGCTTCGGCACCTGGTCAAGGATTTGGACAAGGACTGTACGGTGCGTCAGGTCCCTCTTATCAGGAGTTGGGCAAGCTGGTAGCGGACACTGCCATCGTGAACTCAAAGGGAGGTGCCGTCAATGCAGCGGTGATAACCTTCGACAATCCGATCGGCCCGGCGGTTATAAAGGGCATCCAGACGGTATTCTCCGGTTGTTCGAGTTGCAAGATGATCACCACTCAGGACATTGAGCCTCAGTATTGGCCGACAAAGACCGCGGGAGCCGTGTCCTCGTTGATACTGGCCAATCCGAGCATGAATTACATCTTCCCCGTGGCTGACACCATTGGCATTTTTGCTTCTGCCGGAGTTAGCCAGGCTGGAGCAAGTGGGAAAGTGTTCGTGGTGTCCGATGATGGTTCCAGTCCCGGAACTTTGGGACTTGTGCAAAAGGGCCCAATCTTCACGGCCGATCCTGGTTACTCAGCTCCATGGGCTGGTTGGGAGGCCATGGACCAGGCTCTTCGCGCTATGAGCGGAATGCAGCCTGGTAATCCACTGGTGCCGATCATGTACCTGGACAAGTCGAATCTTGCTGGCATTAATCTGACGGATCTCACAAATGTCTTTGGAAATGCCTACGAGGCTGGATATAAGCAGCTTTGGGGCTTAGGGTAATTGGTTTTGGAAGACTTAGTGACGACAGCGCTGACTTTTTGTCGGCGCTGTCCAGTTTGCGCGCCGCCAAGGCGAGGCTGTCTCACTAGTGAGTAAATTTACTGAGACGCTGGCTGTTTCGTCGCTACCTGCAAGAGTCTTAGGTTTGGAACCATTGTGATGAACCAGAGAGTATCGAAAGAGAAGTCATAATTCGGTGGGTGACTCTGAATTGTCCGGAGTTTGGGCCAGATGGCATGTCGAATCGACATCCCGCGCAGTGCAAGTGTGGCTCAGACGGGAAAATGCCTGAACGTTGGAAGTGATTGGCACAGAATAGCGGTTAGGGGTTTCCCCGGGTTACTGTTCTTGGAGTGCTTCCGGTGTTGGGTGTTTTGAAGCTACTTTGCGTTGAACAGGCTGTTCAACGCCATGCGCGCGCCTTCCAATTGAAAAACCAGGTACTGCTTAGTGGTCGTGAGGCTCTTGTAGGCCATTCCCTTTGGAAGCGTCGGAATGGTTACGGGAACTGGGGCAACACTGCTGAACACCGATGACGCGGGTGCGGTTCGTCCCAGCGCATTGACGGTTTCAGGAGTGAGAAAGAGCTGACCGTTTTTTAACTCGATCTTGGAGATGACAACCAGGGGGATCTGCTTGCCCTGGTAGGTAATTTGGTTGCTCGTTCCTATCTCGTTGTTCCCGACATAAAAGATGGACGCACCGTTGTTTGACCCGCTCTGGAGTGTGTGGGTGAGATCGGAATAAGCAAGCGACATCGTTCCGTTAACCTGACGTACGTTGGTTTTGTCGAGCGGTGCACTGCTCCCTGGAACTGCCCCGGTGAAGCCGGCAAGACGCAAAGTGAGTGTGGCGTTGGCGAATTCGCCGATCCTTGATCGTGCCGCAGAGATCACAGCAGCATTCTGGGAGCCCAATAGTTCGCTCACCGGGTTGCTGGGAACTAGCGACACTCTAACTGCCGAGTTGAAGCAGAATCCGGAAGGCGATGTCGCCGCGCCTAAGCATGTATCGGCATTGATAAGTTTGGCGGCAAGCTCGCTCTGAGAGGACCTGTTCCTAATGAAGCCGAATCCTCCAATCAACAGGCCGAAGACGACGCCTATGGTGACCGCCTTTAGTGCAAAGACAAGTCGGACTCTTGTTTTGGTGGGGTCTTCTGAAACGCCTGTCTCAGTCCCGTCGGACTCTTGGTAAGTTATTGAGTCGGCCGTGATGTCTGAATCGTGCATCTCAATCGCGGTCGGCTGTTCCTCTTGAACATCACTCAGCGTGTCATCTTGAGTATTGTCATCGTAATTATCGTGCTGCAAATCTTGACTACCTTTGGAAATAGTGGTCTTGTCTACCGTAGTTGTATTCTGTGACTATATCGACCATAGACTAATGGCACGGCGAGCTTTGGGTGAGTTGCCGTTCGAATCTGTAGCATGATGGGTGTGAAGCATGGAATGTCAAAGTCACAATATCCACCTAGGTGGCAGGAATTGTTGATGACGACTCACTCAGAGGAGCTTGAGAGAAGTCAAGAACCCCTTGGCGGTGCCGTGTTGCGATTGCTGGACGAACCCGGCCCTCCAGACTCCGAGCTGGCCTCAATGGGGAAGCGTGAGCGAAATAAGCTTCATACTCTGCGGGCTATCTATCAATCGGCATTATTCCTCTTCGATAAACAGGGTTTTGACAATACTAGGGTAGAAGAGATTGCGCTCGGTGCCGGGGTAACCCAAAGGACGCTGTTCAACTACTTTCCCACCAAAGAGTCGATTGTCTCTTTCCCGCTCGGCTATTTGGGCCGATCGCTCAGTTCAAGAGTACGCACCGCGGATAATTCGCTGAATCCCCTCGAGGCACTTGCCGACGGGATCATCCAACTGTTTGACGAAGTATCGCGTACTCCGAGTTTTTCGAACGTTCTACGTCTTGGCTATAAGGTGGTCAACAGTACTCCAAGCCTTGGAGAACTCAATCTGGCACGTCGCTCTCAGTTGTACTTGGTAGCTTGGAAAGCTCTTTTGGAGCGCGGAGTGGACCCGGATGACCAGACGCTCAGGGCAGCATCAGCGGGTATCGTCGCTTGCTCACTTGCGAGCATGTTCTCCTGGCTGGAAGCCGATATGGGGTTTTCCCTTGTCGATCTCACGAAGTCTGCATTTTTGATTATGTCACAGGATTTGTTTTCCTGAGTTGCCACTAAGTGCATCCTGAGGTTGGAACACTGATAAATAATTAGCTGAAGGTCGCGTCAATGCGGCGTAGTATCTCCTCAAGTATCTCGGGCCGAGTTGCGAAATTCAGTCTGGCCCATCCTTTCCCGGATTTGCCGAAGTCGGGTCCAGGGCTTAGCGCTATGCGGGCCTCATTCAGGAGAAGCTCCTGTGGAGATTCGGACGCCCTGGTGTCACGAAAATCGAGCCATGCCAAGTACGTCCCCTGGGGCTGGTTGTATTTCAGTCCAAAGTGGTTGTTGTTTATAAATTGGGTGAGCAAGTCGCGGTTTGATTGCAGTGTAGAGAGTGTTGATTTCAGCCAGCTGTCGCCCTTCTGCCATGCTGCGGTTGCCGCAAGCATTGCAAGACTGGAAATGGAGCCTCTCACGTGGGAGTCATAGAACTCATAGCGGCTCTTGAGATCTTGTGACCCAAAGTGAACCACGCTGCAACGCAAGCCAGCGATGTTGAAAGACTTGGTAGCTGAGGTCATGGTGATGACGTTTGAAGCGAATTCTGGCGAAATCGAGGCGAAAGGTATGTGGTAATTGGGTTCAAAGACGATGTCGCAATGAATTTCGTCGGCAACCACCAATACATTGTTGCGGGAACAGATCTCAGCAACTTTCACAAGCTCTGTCTGAGTGAACACCCTCCCGGTTGGATTATGGGGTGAACATAGAAGCAATAAGGTGGTGTCGGGTTCTCTGGCTAAAGTCTCCAGTTCGGCGAAGTTCATTTCCCATGAGCCTTCGGTCTGTAGCAGTGGGTTTTCGCGCAGCCTGCGCCCTGTATCTACAACGGACTGCAAAAACGGCGGATATATTGGCGTTTGAACAATAACGCCTTCGTTTGGATTGGTTAGAGTGAGAATCGAGATCACGATGCTCTGCACAACGTCGGTGGAAACTAGGCCCAGGCGCGGATCCAACGCGGTATTGAACTTGCCGATGTATCGGTCCGCAAAGGCGTCGAGAAAGTTGGTTTCAATATCCGCGCAGGGGTAGCCGAGATCACCAGATTCGATTCTTTGGGTCAATTCAGCGGCAATCACAGGCGCAATGCCAAGATCCATGTCAGCAATCCATGCCGGAATAACGTCCTGGGAATACTTTCTCCATTTGGTGCTGCTGGTTCTCTTACCGCGGATCTCGTCTTCAATTGACATTCAAGTTTCTCCATACTGGACTTGGTTCCAGGATAGTTGCGGGGATATGCAAGATTGCAGCTCTTGGCGCAGAACGCTTTGGTGGTGTTAGCCGTTGATTTTGACTGTCACCTTGCCGGACGCGACTCTGTCTTTTTGGAACAGGGAAATTACGGTGCCTGCCAAGAGCATCATGAGGGACGCGACAATCCCAAGGCGAACTCCTTGGGAGGTGTCTGCGAGGGTTCCAACACCCACGGGACCGACAATTTGACCAAATGCTATCGCGGTTGTGTATACGCCTATTGCACTGCCAACTAATCGCAGGTCCAGATTCCTTTGAGCAAGGATTGTGTAAGAAGTGCCGACTGACATGATGGACGAGCCAAACAACAGCGCAGAGAACATAAGTACAAGAAAATTACTGGTCATCAGGGGAAAGGCGGTTCCAACTGCGGCAACAAAGAGTATCGATGCCAACCCGATACCACCCTTCAATCGCGCCAAAGCTAGGCCCCAAATCGGACCCGTAATCATTGTTGATATGCCCAGCATCGCCCAAAACCACGAGATGGTTGAACTCTTGTTGCCATCTGATGTCAGAAATGCAACTAGAAAAGTGATGAAAGATATGTATCCGGCTCCAAACAATGCAGAGGCGATGATGGACGGTTCAAATCCCCTGATAGGGAATCTTAGAGAGGTCTTGGTGGCGAGTTTGGGTGGTTCAGTGAGGTTTTTGATTTGAGGGAGGGCCAATGCGGCGCTGACTAGGCACAGGAGGCCCATAACGATCCAGCCCCATTGCCAGGCCGACTTACCCAGGTGGGAGAGTACTGGCGGGATTACCAAGCCGGATATCAATATTCCGGCGCCGGCACCCGCAAAGTAAATGCCTGAGGCAGCGGCCGCCGTTTTGCGTCCCATATGGGTGGAGCTGTTTGAGACAAGGCTTCCACCGCTTACAAACGTCATGCCTCCAAACACCCCTGATAGGGTGCGCGCCAGGAGAAGCAGTGTGAAGTTTGCGGAGACTCCGGAGAGTATGCCCATTATGGCCAAGAGAAGAATCGATGCCGTGAAAATCTTCTTGGTTCCGAACCTATTGGAAAATGTGGTTGCGCTGAATGCTCCGGCAAGGAAGCCCACCGCATTCACGGTGTTCAGACTGCCCAGTCTCTGATAGTCCCAATGGAGCGTTGTTTCCATGGCTGGGAGAATGAGGGAGTATGAAAAGCGTGCGAATCCAAGACTTGAGGCCGAAGCCATGGCCATTGCGGCGGATTTCAGGTAGACGTGGTCGCAGGGTATGCCCGGTGCTGACGCGTTGCTGGTGGAGATGGGCGGTACTTCCTTTCAGAACTAGTCCTATCCGACCTGGCGGGTCGGCCCACTAAGTGGGAAAGATCGCTCGACGGAGTTCTGTGGCATCCAGGGCGGTTGTTTTGAATGAGAGATCGTTCCACTTTCAGATTGTGTTGTCGCATTGCCACCTGAGTGGAACGAGGAAATGTTAATCATTCAGTCCAGATTCCCACTTTTGGTCAAATGGTGCAAAATGACTACCCGGCGATGCTGGGGTCATCGGATTTGGACAGTCATTTTGCCAAAATGCCACATTAAGTGGCAGATCAATTTGCTAACCAGCCATTGGAGTTCCCCCTGGGCCTGAAACCGGGGTGAATGAGCTGCCGTTCCATTCCGTTAGGGTCTCATCCGCGGTTGCAAGTCCTCTGTGATCGTTGACGGATGTGTTGTACATTCCGAAGATCCCGGGAACGTTATGCAGATTCTGCATGTAGTTGAGGATTTGTGGTGCAGTGGCATTGATTCCAAGCTTCTTGATGGCACCAATCAGAAGTTGTGCCGGATCCCATGAAAGGCCCCAGGCCACACCGGGATGACCGCCGGCCGAGGCGACGGCAGTGTCAAATGCCTGGACTTTTGCACGCACTGCGGCATTGGTAATGTCGGAAGGAGGCAGGTACAAGGGACCCACGGGGAAGTAAAAGGACTTGGGAAGAATCGAGCCAAAGTGAGTCAGTTCGGCATACGCTGCGTTACCATCGGTCGTGACCGTTGGAATGTCTGACATGGCAAGAGACGACATTCCATTCAAAACGGTCCCAAGAGGTGTTCCGGTGGTCCAGATTATGAGAGCCTGAGGCTTTGCAGCCTTGATAACAGAGAGTTGCGACGTCACGCTCACCGCTGTCGGGTCAAAGGTCTGATGCGTTAGCAGGTGAAAGGAGGAGAACTCCGGTTGCGCCAAAGTGGCCTTCAGCTGATTGAATCCGTCGACACCGCTGGCGTCGGTTGAGGTTATTGCTGCAATGTTGGTCCAGCCTTTGGCCTTAAAATATGTCAGGTAGGTCTGTGCCATAAAGGTCGTTGACAATCCGGCCGAGAACTCCATACTGCCAGCCGATGGATGGGCGCCAGGGCTGAGATCGTAGATAAATGGTCCGCTTGCCGTTGCCAGGTCATCCACGGCTTTATCCACGGCGACAACCGAGCCGTTGAGGATAAACGGTACTTTGGAACTCACAAGAGGTGTCGCGAGTGATACTGACGTGGATGGACTCGACTGGTTATCCGAGATGTCAAACTGTACAGGATGTCCATCGATTCCACCTGATGCGTTGACTTGACCTTCCAGCTTGTTTAGAGCCTTGGCCTCGCGGCTTCCAAGAAAAGCTGCAGAGCCAGTCTGTGAGACAATGGCATGGATTACGTAGGGTTTTCCAGCAACCGAACTCACGCTGGAGGATGCACCGGTGGTAGAAGAGGAAGCATTAGATGTGGTCGAACTTGAACCGCATGCTGCCAGGATGGTCGCGGTTGTTGCGAGAAGGGCAATGCGTGATCTGTGGCTGAGTCCCGATTTGAGCGTGTCATATCGGTCTGCTTTCATAATTTCCCCCTTAATATCTGACCCCGCTTAATACTGAAGTTCCTTAGGGTCCGTACCGCCATTTGTTGCCTCATCTCCCCGAGGCAGGCAAAGCCTATACCTACAGTAAGCAACTACATGAAGGAATTGTGACTTAATTCCGCTGTGCAGAATATGCTCGCTGTGGGGATTGTGGCGGTGCATGGTGCAAATTGGCCTAGATGCAGAAAATCTATCTGTAGAAAATCTGGATCTGTGACATCTTTAGTCGTTATCCAGTCTGGTGTAAAGCCGTGAAAGTGAAGAAGAAGGTCGCCTTGTTGAGATGTCCCGCATGCTGGAGATGAAAATAGGGGAGTGCGCCCCGGGGGAGGGATACACCCCTCAACCGGCCTCTTCCTGTAGGGTGGTAGCAAAGCCGATTCAGGAGTTGTGGTTGGTGGCCTTGGCAAATTTACGCGAGCGGTTGATTGAATTCAAAGTGCGTTACCCGTGGATGGCACCCAAGCGGTACGCGGGAACCAAGGTTATACATTTTTGGAATCAGCTTGCGATCGCGCTGGTTGTCTACTTTGGATATGAACTGACTTCTGAAATATCCGGAGGATCAAGGCGGCAGGCCATTTCAAATGCCCTTACCGAGGTCCGACTGGAGCAGTCACTCCACATCTTTAACGAGCGCGGTATCCAGCATTTCTTTTTAGTTCATTTTGTGTGGATAGTTAAATTCTCTGACCTGTATTACACAACGGTTCATTTCATATTGCCGGTGGTGGTTCTAGTGGTTCTGTTTAGGAACTTTCCGGAGCGTTATCTCGTCTGGCGAAATGTCATGGCTGCGCTGAATTTTGTTGCACTGGTGGTCTTTGCGGTCTTTCCCGTGGCGCCGCCACGGCTGTTGCCGTCGTCATACCACTTTGTTGATACACAGGTAGTCATAGGTGGCGCCGGGTCACTTGATGCGACGTTGATGAAAGATGCTGGAAACCTCTACGCTGCAATGCCGAGTTTGCATTTTGCCTGGGCTATTTGGTGTGCGTGGGCTCTGGTTCCAGTGGTCAAGAACAAATGGATTAGACGTGCGCTGATCGCGGATCCGATCGTGACGACACTGGTCGTCATTATTACCGCAAATCATTTTTGGTTGGACATTGCCGCAGGCTTCGCGTTGTTCTTAGTCACTGGAGCCGTCTTCAGAGCCTTTGCCCCTACACGTTGGCAAAGCGAAAAAGTTCCCTTAGGGTCGGGTAAACGCTGAAAGGGGCCTGACCTTTACAATCGGTGGGTCTAATTACCTTATTGGTAGAAGTTCTTTGTCAAGCGCCGAAAATAGATATTATGTCAAGTAGAAAAAGCGTCTTTCCTCTCGGCTCTTTTTCTCCGCTCTTTCGGAGTTGGCGGGGATTGTGATGAGCGCGAAGGTAATGATGGGCACATGAGTCTAGGTTGCGTACTGTTTTGTGAATTCAGGAGTTTGTGCCGCTCTGATCTGTAGCGAATCCCTTCCTTGGCATTGCCTCCCAGCTTCGATTCGTACCCCTTAAAGCCTGGAAAACCCCTTCGAGTCTCCAATAGGCATGCATTTGCCTAAAGCCAAAGTTTTCGAATATGGAAGCGACGACTGCCTGGCAGAGGAATTTCCATTTGTCGTAACGGTGGTATGAAATCTCTTCGATGAGTAGGGAGAGAATTGACAAGAGGATGCCGTATAGGATTGCCACCGATAGAAAGAGTCCCGCAAAATAGGCGTTTACGAAACCAAAGTACAGCGCAATGAGCAGCAGGAGGAATCCTGTAAGTTCTACGACTGGGCCCAGTACCTCAAAGAAAAGGAAGTATGGAATAGCGAGGAGGCCAAGGGTGCCGTACTTAGGGTTCATGAAGAGGGATTTGTTACTCCAGAGGGTGTCTACCAGGCCTCGTGACCATCTTTTGCGCTGTCGTCGAAGTATCGTTAGATTTTCAGGCACTTCTGTCCAGCAGACTGGTTCGGACACGAATGTGACTCTGTAGGGCGTTTTGAGGGCCCGCATATATTTATGGATGCGGGCCACCAGGTCCGCATCCTCTCCAATCGATGACAGGTCGTATCCCCCGATAGCTATGACGACGTCTTTGCGAAAGACCCCAAATGCACCTGAGATGATCAGTAATGCTCCCAACTTCGACCAACCTGTGCGACCTAGAAGGAATGCCCGGAGATATTCGATCACTTGGATTTTCGCGAGCCATTTCTTGGGCATTCGTACTTCGGTGATACGTCCTCTATAGGCGGTGCAGCCATTGGACGGCCGTATTGCCCCACCGGTTGCTACCACTCTTTGGGGGTCGTCGACAAACGGCATCGTGACTTTTATCAACGCATCCGCGTCCAAAACGGCATCCGCATCAACCACGCAGAGAAGCGGATACTTTGCCACGTTGATGGCGACATTTACTGCGTCTGTCTTCTTTCCCACAGAGCGTTTGCGAATCACTGTCAAATCGTTTAGCCCTCTGGCAATGTTGACGGAAATTACCTGTCCTAGCGTGGGCACCATTTCAGGCATCTCGAATGGTATTTCGACCAGATCAAATGCCTCACGCAGTTTGTCGTACGTGGCATCGGTCGAGCCATCATCGACGATTATCAGTTCCAGTTGCGGATAGTCCAGTGACAGCACCGCTCTTGCGCTCTCGACTATCCCAGCTTCCTCGTTGTGGGCAGGCATGAGAACAGATACCGGCAAGGTCGCAGGGCTAGAGAGAGCATCTTCGAATCCAGAGAAGGTTTTTCGTCGGAAGTAGCTTCCAAGATTGAAGGAAGCGAGAATGATTAGTATTAGATAGATTGTGTTGAGGGCAAGAAAGTAGCTCAGCCCAAACCAGTTTAAGACTCTAAATAGTGTTGCGATAAATGGGGCCATGCCAGTTAAAGACAAAGCGAGATCCCCTGTCAGTCCTGGGAGATGCGTGGAGCCTGGGCGGCAAGTCTAGCCAGTGCCTCCTTGGCGAAGGAGGCACCCTTGGAGTTGGAAGTTGCAGCTAGGTTGAGGTATTTGATGCCTGTCGGTCCCATCTGCGATGCGGCGTTTGCAGCAGCGCGGGCTAATTGATCGTTACCGTCGGATAGCAGACTTATGATCTCTGGCACTGTTTCCCTGTCTCCGATTGCCGCAAGAGCTCCGCAGCATACAATTCTCAAGGCGGTTGGTTGACCAGAATCAAGGTACTTGTTAAGGGAAGGTATCGCCTTGGGGCTGCCAATGCGCCCTAAAGCTCTGGCGGAGCGCACCTTCACCTCGAACGAAGGGTCATTCTCCAGAAGCGATATCAGATCTGGGGTATCCTCGGTAGAACCTTCCATTCCCAGTATTTCCGCTATTGCTGCTCTGCGCTGCCCTCCCCCGGAGTTCAGCCCGGCTTTCATCAACTCTTTGCCGGACGAGCCAATCCGCATGAGTGCCACGAGCACGGTGCCAAATGGTACCGGGTGTTCGTCGTCGTCCACCGCGGAGAGCAGGGCCGGAACTGATTCCGGCTTCCCCAACTGTCCTAGGCACCGCACCGCAATTGTTCTCACATCTCGTCGCCGGTCACGAAGCATTGACTCCAGCGGCACTCGTGCTTCGGGGATTCCCACGTTTCCGAGAAACATTGCAGCCTTGCAGCGTCCCAAATAGCCGAACTTTCTTGTTCTTGTAATTGCCTGATCGATGGCGCCGCGAGAATACAGGAATGATACGAGTATGTCCTTAGCACGTCCTTTGACCTTGGTAAGCATGGCTTCCGATATCTCGTCGAACTGACTGGAGTGGATCTTTTTCAACACTCGCAGTTCAGACAGGCTGAGGTCCTCGCTAAGGAATCTAACCAGCATCGTTCGAAGCTCGGCTTCGTAGGTCGCCGAACGTGCCTCTAATTTCGTTCTTACAAATCGAAATATTATTGTTGCTAGTAACATCAAAAGAATTGAAACCAATAAGAGAAGGACGCTTACGACCAGTGCAAGGCGCATGTCAACTCAGACTGTCCTTCCTAGTACCGCCTGGACGCGGCTGAGAAGCTCTCTGGGGCTGAACGGCTTGGTCATGTAGTCGGTTGCACCGGCCGCAAATCCCCGTTCTGTGTCTTGTTCCATAGACTTGGCTGTCAGGAGAATGATAGGCGTGTTCTTGAGATCCGGATCTTTGCGAATATCCAATGTGACGTCGATTCCAGAATGGAATGGCATTGCTACGTCGAGGATCATGAGGTCCGGGTGATGTTCACGGGCCTGTTCGAGGGCCAGTTTCCCATCGGGAACGGCGATTACCGCGTAACCTGATTGGCTGAGCTTATAGTTGACCAATTCCAGAATGTCTGGGTCGTCGTCGGCAACAAGTATCGTGGTCATTTTGAATCCTTTGGGCACATATAGTGGCAGGTGACCATGGCCTTATTGTGGCAATCCGCTACCACGTCCGGTGTCTTGATTTCGAAAAGAATGTTCATGGCTTAGTAAGTCCCATCACAATTGCGCCCAATCTATCCATCGATCGATTCCAACTTGTCCAACTTGGCCTTCCCCCGTATAATCCGCCGCGCGGCACTTACGTCCGTTGGTCGATCACTGTAGTGCTAGGTGGTGCAGGAATCTGCGACGCATCAGTATCCTCGGGAGACGCGTCACTTTCTACAGTGGGAAGAAGAATTTTGAAAGTTGTGCCCTCCCCCACCTTTGAAGTCAATATAACACTTCCTCCATGTTCTTCTATAATCGCTTTTACGATCACCAAGCCAAGTCCCGTCCCTTGTACAGCATTGTCCCGAGCCGCAGCGGTTCTGTAAAACTTTGTGAATAATTTCTCCAGCTCCTCTGGCGCTATGCCGGTTCCGCTGTCAGAGATTGACAGCGCCACCGATTTTGACTCTTTGTTGGCCGCTATTGAGATTGTACCCCCGTCGGGTGTGAACTTTATGGCGTTTGACATGACATTGAGTAATACCCGCTCGATGAGGTGGGTGTCAATTTCTAGATCCGGAAGCCTGTCGCCCACATTTATCTTTAGGTCGATGTGTTTGCTGTTGACCTGGGGCATTACGGTTTCCGCAGTTCGCATAAGTATCGGCGTGATGTGAGTCCTAGTCTTTGACAGCTGAAGGTTGCCGGATTCGATGCGTGAGGCCGTCAGTATGTTTTCGATCAGGTCGATAAGTCTCTTGGAGTTGCGGTCGATCGCGTCAAGCATACGCGAATAGGTGTAGGGAATCTTGCCTTCCTCCATCTCTTCTTTGAGGAGTTCAAGATAGCCAACGATGCTGGTAAGTGGCGTTCTTAGTTCATGCGACACTGACGCGAGAAAGAAGTCTTTTGACTCGTCGAGTTTTTTCATTGCGACTAGGTTTGCCCGCTCCTGTTCGTATAAGCGTATTGCCGTGAGTGTCGCAGCCAGACCGCTTGCCATGGTCATTACCACTTGCACGTCGCGATCGGTCCAGTTTCTGGCGTGGCCCTCCATCGCAGCCACTAAGACCGCTTCCGTTCCTGTGGCCCCAATAACCGGAGCAGCGAGGAAGGCGCCTAATCCGGTTCTTATGACAGCGGCTCTGGTCTCCTCGGAAAGGCGTTCGTCGGTGGCGACGTCATTTATTGCCACCACCGAGCCGTTCTTTATGCTGTCCCGAATTGGCCCAGGTTGTATATAGACGGAAGTCCGAAGGTCTCCGAGCGACACTGGCCCGACCTTTGTATCAAGGGTGGTGCTCACCGTTGGCGATAGCCACTCGGCAATTACGGTTTTTGGACTTGAGTTCTCCATGATGCGGACCAGAGCACGGTCGGCCCGTAGGGCTGGGCCCAAGCCATTTACGGTTCGCTGCAACGCCGAGGCCACGTCATGATCCCGATAAAGGGTGTTTGAAAGCCCCTCTCGCAAGGTTCGCTCCAGCTCCAAGCCTTCACGCAGCTCCTTTTCCTGCTCATACTGTTTCTCGAGTTCAACAAGCAGAGCTTCTTTCTCCTCTGCCATGCTATTAATTGCGGTGGCGAGGACGCGTTCCTCCAGCAGTCCAGTCAAGGGTGCTCTCACGTGTGCTTCACCGGCTTCAAGCTTTGAAAGAGTGCCTGTTATTCGACCGACCATCTCCTGTATTCTGAGCCTTGCGATTATGGCTCGGCGGAATCCCATAATAACGGCGAACAATACGGCCATTATCGTGGTAGCAGTTGTCAGGAAGACAAGGATTCCAAGGCGGTGCTGTGCGCTTGTCCGCTCCATGGTTAGGTAGGTGTTAGCGGTCTTGTAGCTACTTCGGTAGCTTTGCAGGTGCTGGTTGATGGAAACAAGTACTTCGTCAATTCGCTGTGTCGAAAGTTGGCCCGGTGGAACTGTCAGGGCCATCAGTTCGTAGGTGCTAAAGAGACTCTTTGCCGAGGAATTCTCATTTTGGAGGACATTGGAGGCTTTTTCACTTGAACTCAGAAGGCCCGATGCCTTTTGGAATATCTGCTGGTAAGACTGCTTGTCGGAGCGATATAGGTTTATATAGGAGCTTTCGCCGGTTCGAAGGTAATTGCGTACGTCCGAATTCATGTCCAACACTTGGACGAGCATTTCGTCATTATAGGAAATAAGCGGTTCGACCCTGTTGAGCAGGTCCGATGCTGCGCTGTTCGAGTAGATTAGGGAGCCTGCGCCGAGGATGCCGATCAACAGCAGAACCAAGGCAATTCTCAGAAAGGTTTTGCGCAGATTTCTGGCAAGCGAGTTCTCCGGGAGGCGTTCGAACGCCTGCATCAGCCCGTAATTCTGAATAAGTTTTCTCTCTCCGCCTTTCGGCTGGTCGCTTTGAAGCTCATCCTTTTCCAGAGTATTTCACCTCCCTTTCTGTGCGGATATTTCTTGGCTGCCAGATCCGGCGCGATTATAGGCCACCGCATCTGTGCATTGACGATTCCAATGACTCTAATCTGAAACCCCACAAGTGATGGTTTCAATTTTGGCTGACCGATTATCGCGATTCCTGATACTCCAAAAAAGCTTCGAAGGCTCTCGGGCCATATACGGTGCCGGGACCACCGCTGAGCATTATGGCTACACCGATGGCTTCTGCCACCTCGTCTCTTGAGGCTCCCTGCATCGCGGCCGCCCTCGCGTGGCTGGAGATGCATCCGTCGCATCTGTTGACGACGGAAATGGCAAGTGCGATCAGCTCCTTCACCTTCTTTGAAAGCACGCCCTCCGCCGTGGCCGCCGCATGGAGCTGTGCATATCCTTTAATCACGTCAGGGATCTCGGACCTTAGTTCTCTCGCTGGGCCCCGCAGTTCCTCAGCAATCTGATGATATTTGTCTGACATTTCTTCTCCTTGTCCAATAACCAATGATCGTGAAGTCGCAATTGTGTGATTGAATCACGGTGCTAGTGGTGCTCCTGCGCCTTTCAAAGATGTCGTCTAAAGTAAAATTCCCCGGTCGTCGGGTCTATTACGCCCCAGAGTTAATAATATCAAGTGTGAATTCACTGAAATCGAATGAGGGTAAAATCCTTTGCATTGGCGTTTTGTGGAGATTTGCCAACCAGTTGAGCAGTTTGCTTCCACTGTTCCTATTAGGCGCTGGCGTCCGAACCCCAAACCCGGCGTCGAAATATTTGGGACGCGCTGAACCGCCAGCGTTCCCTGGTTTGGCAGATTTGGGTAGAATCATTTCAATGGACGATCAGCATTCAGAGTCTCAGAAGTCTGACGTCGGAGGCCAAGTTATTAACGGGCGCTACCAACTCCACGCCCGTATCGGGCGCGGAGCGACGGGCGACGTCTACGAAGCCCATGATTCAAAGCTTGACCGCCTGGTTGCGGTGAAGGTGCTCAGGACCGATTTGGCGAACGACCGGGTTCTGCGGATGAGGTTTGAGAGAGAGGCGCGCGCGGCAGGAAAGCTGTCACACAACCCTAACGTCGTCACAGTCTTTGATGTCGATGATTTTGACGGCCAACCGTTTATGGTCATGGAGCTTGTGTCCGGTGGAACTCTTGCTTCACGCATCAAATTAGGACCGCTGCCTCCAGCCGAGGCGATTTCGGTGGCACGCCAGGTTTTGGGGGCGTTGGCATTTGCTCACAGCAATGGAATTGTTCACAGAGATATCAAGCCGAGCAACATACTTATGAACAAGGACGGCCAGGCAAAGGTGAGTGATTTCGGAATTGCCAGAATCTACGAGGGTGGAGGTGCTCCTGATCTGACGCTGACAAGTGATTTGATCGGAACTCCCGCGTATCTCTCGCCGGAAAGAATCGACGGCAAACCGGTGACACCGAGCTCTGATATTTTCTCCGTTGGCGTTGTGCTTTACGAAATGGTGACTGGTCAGCGGCCATTCAAGGGTGATTCCCCAATGGCAACCCTGCTTCAAGTCAGATCGGGTGAGTTTACTCCGCCAGAGGTTGTAATCCCAAACCTTCCCGAGGAACTCACCAGGATAATAAAACGTTGTTTGGCACGGCTGCCTGAGGATCGCTACTCAAGTGCTCAACATATGGCTGAGGCCCTTGATTTCGAAAATGGACCGGCGGATACGGTTCGAATGAAGGGCGATTTCGCCAACGATGTTCAGGCCGGCGATAGCGCCATCACCAAACAGGATGTCGGTGCTTTCGCAGCAACGCAAGACCTGTCTTTTGCAAGTTTGGGAGTGAATTCGGTTGCCACTTCCCCGTCGGCATTGCAGCCGTGGTACAAGGCGTTTTGGGCCAGTATCTCGGTAGCGGCTATCGATTTATTAAGGTTCTTGGGATTGAAATATAGACAGAGCAAGAGGCCTGCGTTTCGGGATCAACCATTGCCGAGGCTGCTTCTGATATCTGCCGCGGTGGTGGCATTACTGGTTGCGTCTCTATTTCTGTTTGGCGGAGGCACTCCCCCATCCCAGTCGGGCCATCCAACGATTTCAACAGTGGCCACGACGTCAAGTACCTCGACCACTATTCCTTCTGTTTCGACCACGTTTGCACCCAGCCAAGTTCAACCCTCTGGGCCACCTGGATTACGCAAGAAAGGCCGCTGACATCGCCGGATGATTGACGGGATCATTTAGGAATATCGGTTGATGTTCCGACCATTCCCGGTACCTTGTCGACGTCATTACGGTCAACGGGGCCAGACTCAAATCAATAGGCACTTGGGATCTAACCGTTTTCCGATACTGCCAAGCTGGTTAGGTTAAATCACCCCGAGCTGATTCAATCGAGGTATCGAAGGTGGAGATCAGGGTTCGTGCCGCCCGGGCTTCATCCAGGCGGGTTACCGGTGTCTTTGTCGGTGCCTCGTGGATGGCGTTCCTCCCCTCCTCAGACTGCGCAAGTTCTGCTATTTCGTCCAGGGCATCTGCGATTGCCTCCAGGGTTTGAAGAGACTCAGTCTCTGTAGGCTCGAACATCAGCGCCTCTTCCACCACGAGCGGAAAGTATACCGTGGGCGCGTGAAAGCCGAATTCGAGCAGCTTTTTGGCTACGTCAAGCCCACGAATCCCGGTCTCTTTCTTTAACATCGCCGCCGAGGCCACGAATTCATGCATGCAAATTTCATCGTGTGTGCAAGGATAGGAGGCTGAGATTCTCTTACGCAGCCAGTTGGCATTGAGTACCGCTATTTGGGAGACTTCGGTCAGCCCAAGGCCTCCGTAGTACATCATGTAAGCCAGAGCGCGGACAAGGACCATTGAGTTTCCGTGGAAAGAATGAATCCTGCCTATCGACTTCTTGGGTTGAACAAATCCATAACGTTTCGATCCGTCGGGGTTCTCGCCAACGGTCGCCGGTTTGGGGCCCGGTAGGAAGTCAAGTAGACGGCTTGATACCGCGACGGGTCCCGAACCTGGTCCTCCGCCCCCATGTGGCGTCGCAAATGTCTTGTGTAGGTTGGAGTGAACTATATCGAAACCCATGTCGCCAGGACGAACGATGCCCATTACTGCGTTGAGGTTCGCTCCGTCGTAATAAAGTAGGCCGCCGACAGCATGAACAGCGCTGGAAATCTCAAGGATTTCTCTTTCGAATAATCCCAGGGTATTTGGATTTGTGAGCATGATTCCGGCAGTGTCTTCATCCAACAGGTCTTTCAGAGCTGCGAGATCGACCAGGCCGTCGGGACCAGACTTGACGGTGATTGGTGTGTAACCGGAAAGTGTTACAGATGCGGGGTTGGTACCATGGGCAGAATCTGGGATTATTACGTTCTTTCGTTGACGGCCCTGGTCTTTATGATAGGCCTTCATGATAAGAAGGCCGGTGAGTTCGCCCTGAGCGCCGGCTGCTGGCTGCAGCGTGGCGCCGGCCATTCCTGTAATCTCGCTGAAATAGTGCTCTAGCGTGGTCATCAGCTCCAGCCAACCCTGGATCGTCGATTCGGGCTGACAAGGATGGATGTTTGTCAGACCCTGCATTGTCGCGGCCACATCGGCGAACTTGGGATTGTACTTCATTGTGCAGGAACCTAACGGATATGCTCCAAGGTCCACCGAAAATTGCCTGTGGGTGAGTCGTGTGAAGTGCGCAACCAGGTCCCGCTCGGATACCTCGGGCATGTCAAGGTCGATGTCGCGCAGGAGTGCCGATGGAATCGTCCCCGATGGTGATGAAGGGGGAACTCCGGTGGTTCTGAACGAAGCCCCCGATCTGCCTGGAACGGAAAGCTCGAAGATTGTGGGTTCGGCCTGATGGCCGTCCATCAATGGGATAGATCCTGCCCGCCCTCCGGGTTGAGATTTCTGAGCCATCTACTTCACCACCCTTTGAATCGCGTCCGCATAACGTTCAATTTCTCTTACGGTTCTCTTCTCTGTCACGCTGACCAACAGTGAACCATGGATGTTGGATCTCTCAAATCCTGAACTTAGAGGAATTCCGGCCAGAAACCCCTCATTTATCATGCGTTCAACTACGGTTTCGGGTGGTATTGGCGTTCGCACCGCAAACTCTCTGACAGTGGGTGCGTCCGACGTGAGGGTGAGCCGCGAGCCGGACCCCAATAGAAGCCCTTTCAGGTACTCAGTGCCAGAGTAGCACCGTTGTGCCAGCTCCCTTATCCCTTTCTTGCCTAGCCAGGATAGCTGAATGGCTGCGGTTATAGCTATGAGCGTCTGATTGGTGCACACGTTCGAACTGGCTTTTTCACGTCTGATGTCCTGTTCCCTGGTGCGGAGTGTGGTGACATACCCCTTTTGCCCTGTTCTGTCGACTGTTTCGCCGACAAGCCTCCCAGGAAGCATTCTCACGTATTCGCTCTTGGTTGAGAATAGTCCGACGTAAGGGCCGCCGAAATTCAGGCCAACGCCGAAGGCCTGCCCTTCAGCAACCGCAACATCCGCGCCAAGAGCACCAGGAGACCTCAGGAGCGCCACGGACACTGGGTCGTATACGATCACTACTGTCGCGTGTCTTTGACGCGCAAAACTGATTAGAGCGGGTATGTCTTCCACGACCCCAAGATAGTTCGGGAATCCCACCACAATAACCCCCGGCTCCTGGGGCCCGGCACTCCCCCAATCGGTGAATCCATTTGCGAGAGGAATAGTCACGATCTCGTGTCCGGTTCCGCCCGCAAAGGTGTCGGCAACAGTTCTGAAGGATGGATTGACACCCTGGCTCATCCAGATGACCGGGTTCTTCGTTTGCGCAACACAGAGGTTTATCGCCTCCACCAGGGCGGAGGCTCCATCATAGAGTGAGGCGTTGGAGATGGGAAGTCCTGACAGGCGGGAAACCAGTGTTTGATACTCAAATAGTGCCTGGAGGACACCTTGTGCCACCTCAGGCTGATAGGGGGTATAGGCGGTCACGAACTCCGACCGTGACGCCAGCGCCTTGGTCGCGGACGAGATGTCATGGTCATACGCGCCTCCGCCGGCAAAACAAACAAGGTCAGAGGAGACCGGGATATTCTTACCAGCAAAATCTTCTATCGACTGCAGTACGTCCGGCTCTGATACTCCGGGTGGCAGCCTCAGGTCGCCATTTGCCAAGCGGATTGACTCGGGGATGGCGTCAAATAGATCCCCGATAGTGCTGAGTCCCAGAAATGCGAGCATTTCGTCGACCTCGCCGGCTGTGTGTGGAATGAATCCTGCCAATGGATACCACCTGTGGTTAGCTTGTCGGATATTTCAAGTTGGGAGCGAGCGGTGGCCATGAAACCTTGATGTCACCGCTGCTTCGCATACGCCTTTTGTACAAATGGGAGTTTTACGATCTCTGCCGAAATTGACTTGCCCTTGGACTCCACAACCACTTCCTGGCCAATGTCGCAGTCTGGTTCAACAAAACCCATGGCGATGCCGACTTCAAGCACTGGAGAGAAGTTGCCAGATGTCGTAAAGCCAATCGCACGGCCGTCTCTGACTATCTGCTGGTCCTGTCTGAGCGGTTGTCTGTTGAAGCCCCTTAAGCCAACTAATTTTCGAGAAATACCCCGATCCTTCTCGGCAAGAAGCGCCTTTCGTCCAAGAAATTCGGGCTTTGAAAACGCGACCACCCAGTCCAAACCGACCTGCAGAGGAGTGATCCCCTCCCCTAGCTCATGTCCGTGCAGCGGTAATCCGGCCTCAAGGCGCAGAGTATCCCGCGCCCCAAGTCCTGCTGGCATGACGCCGACGCTGCAAAGTTGGGTCCAGAGTGAAGGGGCAATCTGATTGGGAACAAAGACCTCTATTCCGTCCTCGCCTGTATATCCAGTGCCGGCGATGGTGATTGGCTGGTCGTTCCATCTCGCCCTGACCACCCCAAAGTGCGAGAGCTGGTCGACTTCTGGTAGCAGCAGCGCGGCAAGTGAGCGGGCCTTAGGTCCCTGAACAGCGATAATTGCCCGTTCATTGGTGATATCCCGACCTGGAATGGACGCCAGAACACTGGCGGTGTTGGACGCATTGGGCATTACGTCGAATACCTCTTTGTCGATCCACCACACAATGATGTCGTCGGTCACTGCGCCGGTGTGATCATCAAGAAGGTGAGTATATTGAGCGCGTCGGGGAGCAATCCTGTTGAGATCGTTAGTAAGAGTCCTTTGCAGGAGTTCAAATGCACTCGGTCCTTCCAACCTGACGGTGCCGAGATGGGAAACGTCGAACATGGCGGCTGCGTTTCTGGTTGCCAGGTGTTCGGAGATAGTACCTGAGGGATAAGAAAGGGGCATTTCCCAGCCGCCAAATTCCACAATTTTGGCGTTCAACAGACGATGATTGTCAAAAAGGGCAGTTCGCTTTAATGTCACTTTCATAACTTAGTTCTTATGAAATACGCTCGGGGCACTTAGCGACATTTGAAGATAGACCAAAGAAAATCAGCCGTGCACATGGGGCAAGACCCGCAATTTACCGGAAATTCCGATAGGTTCAGATGGGGCTAGATGGCCAGTTGCTGCTGCCCTGGCACGATTGCCCTGGATCCGGCTGAGGAGTCAGTGTCAACGCTTTGGTACTTCATGGCAATGATTGCGCCATCCAGTTCGTGGACGATTTCCTGTAGTGATAAGACTATGGACATCACCAGTTGTCCGCCTCTGAGAAGATTGATGAGCTCCTCACCGGTGCGGACGAGGACGGTTCCCGGTCCCACAACAAGGACATCGGCGTTTGAGAGGTCTTCTCTTAGATTTGCTCTCAAGTATTCGACTGCTTTCCTGGCGGCTTGTAGCGATATGCCGCCGGACAGTAGATGCTTTATCACTTTGAGCTCAAGGATGTCACGGTAGGAATAGGACCTCTGACTGCCGGAGCCGTGCGCATCCGCTACAGAGGGCCGGACTAAGCCTGTGCGCGCCCAATAGTCGAGTTGGCGGTAGGTGATGCCCGCCAGCTTGCACGCTTGTAGACCTCTAAAACCGAGGGATGCTTCCATGCCGTCTCCTACACTAGCGTAGTTACAAAATTGTAGCAGTGAATAATTATGACAGAAATTGGCACGAATACAAGTATCTAAATAAAGATTCCCCCAGAAAAATCTTTAATACGCTACCCTGAAAAATCTTCGGGCTTTAGTGTGTCGAGGAATTCCCTGAATTCGCCCACGAGTTGCTCAGGATTCTGCTCCTCTTCCAGAATCTCCCGATCCTGATCCATGATTTCTGCGGAGATGCCTTCAGCCTCGAGAAGATCATCCGCTACGTAAATGGGGGCCGGGACCCGGACGGCAAGGGCTATTGCATCTGAGGGCCTCGCTGAAATATGGAATGTCTTGGTTCCACGCACCACAGTGAGCTCCGCGTAGTAAGTCGCATCTCTTAGTTCGGTTATGGTTACGCTGACCAAATGTGAATCAAGTTCATCGATTACATTCTTGAGGAGATCATGAGTCATGGGCCTCGGCGTTTCAATTTCCTGAACTGCAAATGCAATGGCCGTGGCTTCGGGGGCGCCGATGAAGATTGGGAGGGTACGCTTCGGCTTGGCAAGCTCCTGGAGCAACAGTACGGGAGTGTTCGACCGTAGATCAACGCGAACTGCGGAAAGTTCAACTTCTATCATATGAAAGCTCACCTCCTGCCACTGATTCCGGCACTGAGCCTTACCTCCAAAATCTGGCTTCTGGCGCATGTGATCCCTAATTCCAACTATAAACCCAATTACCTTTGTTGATGGTGTGTTCCGGTGGCGAAATTGGTTTATGAGTTTAAGATTTTCTCGATAGCCCGTTCCAAAAGTAGGGTTCGAAATTGGGCGCCGATTTCACCTAACTGGGTCAATGCAGCTTCAGCTCTATTGCGTGATTTCTGACTCTTATTTGCAAGAATTGGAAGGATCACCTGTTCCAGGAATGATGCCTCTCGCTCCGCCGACACTTTGTACATCTTCAGGTGTCTCGCTTCAAGTCCGAACTTGGCGAACTCTTTGGCCAATGTCGCGAGTTCGAGGTCGGCGATGCAGAAGATTTGCTGGCCTCTAATTGAAGTCGGATTCAGTAGCCCAAAAGTCGTCAGATCATCGACCTGCACAAGACTGAGGTCTGCCTGCTCTGCGATCTCCCGCGCGGTAAAGGAGTTCTTTGGGAATCCAGACTCTCCCCCCTCGGTGTCCTGGTCGAGGCTTGTAAATGCGTTATCTGAAACTTGGTTGAGTGCGCGGGGTGCATCCAGATTCTCTGCTAAGGCTGACGTTGAGGGCAAAGCGAAGAGGCGCGGCCGCTTTCCGGGGGCAGTGCGAACTGTTTGTGAACCATCCTGGACAATGGGTGGCTTAATGTCTTGAGTCCCGACGAAGCCAGGTTGGGTTGTAGGACTCCGCGTATCACTTGCAGGCTGGTCGGAAGAGCGTCCCGATCGGAGGACGTTACGGTCGGTCTTGCTCTCTGCGATGGCGCCGGTATTCCCGCTTCCTCGTGCTTTCGCTGTAAAGTGACTGGAACTCAGATCCTGAGCATTGGTCGCCTTAACATCAACCTTAGGTTTAGGGTGTGGAGCCTGGTTCGGCTGTCTTGGCTGATCCAGTGGATCACCAAAAATATCCTTTTCGAACTTGGAGGTCCTGTTTTTTTGGTTCTTCGCAAATCGGCCTTTGCTTGGATCAAGGACAAACACTCCAGGTTCTTTTTCAGTGATACGGTCCTTTATCACCTTCAAAGGGAGAAACTGTTCGCGCTGTTGCCGGAGGACGAAAGCAAGCCTTTCGATGTCATGATCGTAAAACTTGCGATACCCGTTGGTTGTTCTTTCCGGAGCAATCAAACCCTGCGTCTCAAGAAACCTTATTTTTGAAATCGTCACCTCTGGAAACTCTTCTTTGATGAGTTCAAGAGTTTCGCCGATTGATCTGTATTCTCTATCGCCCACTGCTGCCGCTTTCCCGTGATGGCCCGACGAATATGAGTTTGTACTTGCCAATCTGGACTTCATCTCCAGTTGCCAGTTTCGCTTGGTCGATGCGTTGCTTATTTACGTAAGTGCCGTTGAGCGACCCCGCATCCGCGACGAAGTATTCGTTTTTCCTGGACATAAACTCTGCGTGTCGTCTGGAAACTGTAATGTCGTCGAGGAAAATGTCGGAGTCCGGATGTCTGCCGACCTTGGTGATGTCTTTTTCAAGTACGAAATAGGTGCCAGAACTCGGACCCCCTCTAACCACAAGAACCACCTGATCAGCAGGTGCAGAAGCAATTACGTGATCTACGAATTCGTCAATAGACTCCGACCCAGTCTCTATAGAGGCAAGAGTTCCAGTGTCGTCACTGTCACTTACGGGCCTGCCGCACGACGAGCAGAAGTTTGCACCACTTGGGTTTATATGTCCACAATTACTGCATTGCACTTGCGTTACACCATTTCTTGCGACTTAAACTTCAGGGTTAGGCACTGAAAGATTACCCGGCTTTCTTTGATCCGTCCACTGATTTTTGAGTTCTGAATCTGATGTTAATGATGTTGCGGTTCGAACTACCAGTGTTAAAGTTATTGCCGGAACATTTGGGATGATCCAGAGTCTGGTTTATCCAGAGCAGATCTAACCCAGGCGACGTGTATAGGCAACCACCTGGCTGGATGCCGACCCGCTTATCCCATCTGGCTTGGCGATCAGTCTTAGAGGGAACAAACGGCAAATCTATCCCGAAGGAAGTTGAGTGGAGTTTCAAGATGCCGGAAATGCTCTCGATATTTTGCCCCTAACTGTTGTACCGAATTCTCCCCATCGATCTTGCGAGATGCGACTTGCAGCTAATTGTCTATCAGTTTTTGATAGTCTTCAAGTGTGAGTAGATTTTCAAGCTCACGCTCATCAGACATTTCCAAGATGGCGATCCAGCCATCACCATATGGCGAGCTGTTCATCAATTCTGGACTTGTGGACAGCGTTTCGTTGACCTTGATGACCCTGCCTGAAACGGGGGCATATATGTCAGAGACTGATTTGGTTGACTCCACTTCGCTTAAGGTGCTGTTGGCACTTACCACGTCGTTGGGCGTTGGGAGCTGGACAAATACAATGTCACCCAGAGCCTCCTGTGCGTAATCGGTGATCCCTATGATTACGGTACCGGCTTCTACGCGTACCCATTCATGATCGTTGGTGAACAGTAGATTTTCTGGTTCTGACATGTATAAAACGTTACTACTTAAATCTCCCCAAGAAGCCGGAAGTGAAAATGAAACTGAGATTCTTAAAGCCAAATGCGGGGATGGGTTGACGGTGTTTTTGGCTACATCTACGGCGAAGCTGCGAGGGAAAGGAGTTTCCGGCCGTAACTTGCCAGAGCCAAAAAAAGGATGGCGAGGCCAGGGAGCATGAAGAAGTATCCAGCCACTCTGAAGTCGGTCACATAGGCCGTGTTCGCTCCCGCAAAAACGAAAAATGGGAATCCAAACATCATTAGCAGGGTGCCAGCCTTACCGTAATATACGACGTCTAGCCTCTTTTTAAACTTGACGGCCACGGTGCCTACGACGGAGGAGACGGCGATTTCCCTGGCAAAAATCACTATGAGAAGCCAGGTCGGAATCAAATTCTCGTGAAATGAGACTATGCCAGCCGCTATTAGCAAAATTCGGTCGGCCGATGGATCGATTATCTTTCCAACAGTTGAAGTCTGATTCAATTTTCGGGCCAGATAACCGTCTATCCAGTCTGTCGCCCCGATCATGCCCAACAGGAATCCACCCCAAATCAGCCTGCTTCTACTCCAAGATACGTAGACAAATACCGGTATCAGGAGTATGCGAATGAAGGTTACCAGATTGGGAAGCGTCAGAATTCGGTCCTGAGGCTGTCCCCTGTGGCCCAAACTACCTTCCCTCCGTGGCTGACTCATGAACACATTCTAAATTCGAATGCCTGAAGCTGTTGCACGGTGTAAATGATCGATCTCCTCCCCATGGATCAATCAGGGGAATTCTCGAAAACCAGCGGCTAATGCCACTTGTCCCCAGGGTGGTTGACGTGTTATCGGGCCGCTGTGCTCGACCCGGATGGAACTCTGTGTGCAGTGTCGCTCTGCGCCGTGGGACCGTAGGTCCCGCGGCGAGAATGTTGGGTGACGCGTGTATATCCGCGTTTACTTCGTAGCCACTTGCAATGCCCTCAAAGACCGTTTGGCGGTTCTCTCTGGCTGTGTGTTCGCACTTTTGACAGGTCTGAGAATTGCCGTGCTTGGTATAGGTAGGTGAGCCTTTCCTGAGCCAGGGAAATAACTGTCGGGCTTCGGCTAGCCGGACATCAGGGTTGTGGTGTTGATCCGCTGCCTACGGCTTCGCCGTCACAGTTTTCTCTGTTCAAAACTCAAGGTGTAGACGAAACAGGCATCGAAGCAGCGGCGGTGGAAAGTCTCTTCCGCACTTGGTTGAAGATTAAAGCGACGCTCGCGGATGCTCATTGGGTTACTTTATCTCCTTGGCGCGACAGTCTCGTGGCTTTGCCACGCCTGTCATTAACTCCACGGATGAATCGGGGGGCTCAGGGGGTCTTTCGCTCAAAATGCAAAGTCCCATTCTGATCTTATTTTCAACATCTTTATGTATAGGCAAAATGGTCTTGGTTCTGCTAAAAGGAAAATGTTAGGCCATCCTCTGCGAGGTGAGAAATGCCAGAGTAGTTCTTCTTGACGATTTCAAGGATTGTGGACTTATTCGCTGGATATGCCACGTGAGTGATGACGAGCTGTCTGACGCGTGAACTCTGCGCCAGCGAGGCCAGATTGAGAGCGTCTAGATGTAGCCCGGTAGGAAGATCATCGGTGCGTTCCACCCAGGTCGACTCGC
>DAHXKX010000140.1 GCA_027366165.1 Actinomycetota bacterium | reverse complement strand
CGCCACACCGATGAGTACTTCATACAGAAGACTCGCGAGGCTGCGGCCATGAATCCCTACCGGCTGTGCTTCAAAGACGTGGGGGGTCTTCTGACTCCCGAGCGCATACGCCAGCTCGTTCCCAAGGTTTTGGAGGCCTCTCCAGGTGTCACATGGGAGTTCCACGGGCACTGCAACAACAGCTTTGGCCCTATAAACGCACTTGAGTTCGCAAAGCTTGGCGTCGAAATCATCCACACCGCCGTACCGCCCCTTGCCAACGCCAACTCCCAGCCGTCTATCTACAACGTGGCGGCCAATCTCAGAGCGCTCGGCTTCAGCCCGCGCATAGACGAGGAGGTGCTGAGACCCGCCAGCAAATACCTCGAATTCGTCGCCAGGAGGGAGAAGTTCCAGATAGGTGTGCCATACGAGTACGACGAGAAGCTCTATGAACACCAGGTGCCGGGGGGGATGATATCGAATCTGCGCTATCAGCTCTCACTCGCCGGGGTCAGCGACCGGCTGGACGAGGTGCTGGAGGAGATACCCCTTGTTCGCGCTGAGCTTGGCTATCCGATCATGGTCACCCCCCTGTCGCAGATAGTCGGCACCCAGGCTGCGCTCAATGTGATTGTTGGCGAGAGATACCTCCAAGTCACAGACGCGACCATTGAGTACGCCCTTGGACGCCACGGAAGAGAGGCCCCGCTCGTGATGGACCAGGGAGTCCGGGACAAGATACTGGAGCGTCCCCGTGCCCGTGAGCTTGGGGAGCTCGAGTCCTGGGAGCCCACGCTTGCCGAACTGAGACAGAAGTACGGGAAAGACATCTCAGACGAGGACCTGATACTTCAAGCCGTGGTGGGAGACGACGCACTCGATGTAGTGGGAAGCGCAAGCACGCTCAGGCACCACCTTGTATCAAACAAGCCCCTGTCAGAGCTGATATATGAACTGGTAAACCGCGATCATCACAGGTATATCTCCATACAAAAAGGGGACCTGTCCCTCACCATGGTAAAGAGCGAGTAGCACTTTAGCCCGGAACAGCTTTTAGTCAATGACATAGACACAAAGGACGGAAATGGAACTGTCACACGAGGATGTTTTGGAAATACTCGAGCTGATAGAGAACTCAAAGGTGGAGTATCTCGAAATCGAGGTGGGAGACACAAAGCTCATAGCGAACAAGAGCGGCATCACCCTGAACCGCCCATCGGAACCGCACCTCATAGTGGAGCCGCCTGTAGCGGCTAGGCCAGCAACCGGGTCCAAGGCTCGGGCGTCAGTCGCCCCGGCGCTGGTTGCCAATGAGATCACACTAACCAGTGCTGACACAGGGGCTGACCTTGTAAAGGTGACCGCACCTGTCGTGGGGGTGTTCTACCGCCAGAGCGAGCCTGGAGCCCCGCCATATGTCGAGGTGGGATCAAAGGTGGACGAGGGTGCGACTCTGGGTCTATTGGAAGTGATGAAGATGTTCACATCTGTCACGGCCCCTAAAAGAGGCGAGATAGTGGAGATCCTGGTCCAGAACAACGAGTTCGTGGAGTTCGAACAGCCGCTCATGCTGATAAGACCGGAGATAATGGGGTGAGCCTGGAGCGGGTGTTGATAGCCAACCGGGGCGAGATAGCCGTCAGAGTGATCCGGGCCTGCAAGGCGCTCGGTATCGAATCGGTGATTGCGGTTTCAAAGGCTGACATGGACAGCCGTGGAGCCCAGCTTGCGGACAGAAAAGTGTGCATAGGGCCACCCAGGGTCGGCGAGAGCTATCTGAACCAGAACGCCCTTCTGGCCGCGGCACTCGGCACCCACTCAGACGCCATCCATCCCGGATACGGCTTTCTGGCGGAGAATCCCAAGTTCGTAAAGGCCTGCGAAGAAAACGGCGTCACATTCGTGGGACCGCGATCCGAGTCCGTGGCAATGATGGGCAACAAACTGGCCGCAAGGGAGATCGCCAAGGACTACGGAGTGCCGGTGGTGCCCGGATCACCAAAGATCGCTAGGTACGAAGAGGCCATCAAGGTGGTGGAAGAGATCGGATTTCCCATCCTTTTCAAAGCCGCCGCCGGGGGTGGAGGGCGCGGAATCCGAATCGTTCATGAGCTTGGTGAGCTCCAAAGTGCGTTCCAGAACGCCTCGGCTGAGGCTGAAGGCGCCTTCGGGGACAACACCTTGTACGTGGAGCGCTACATAGTCTCAGCACGGCACATTGAAATCCAGGTCTTTGGCGACAAATTTGGCAACGTGATCCATCTTGGCGAGAGAGACTGCTCGATGCAGAGAAGGTACCAGAAGATCATCGAAGAGGCTCCTGCGGTGATGGTACCGGACAAAACACGTCAGGCCATAAGAGCTGCCGCTGTAGCCCTGGTGAGGGGAATCTCGTATGAGAATGCCGGGACCGTTGAGTTCATCTACGACGAAGAGCGGGACGAGTTCTACTTCCTGGAGATGAATACCAGGATCCAGGTGGAACACCCGGTGACCGAAGCCGTCACCGGCATTGACCTCGTCCAGCTGCAGCTGAAAGTGGCCGGCGGCGAGCCCATCCCTTTTGCGCAGAGCGATATCAACCTCTCAGGTCATGCCATCGAGTGCCGGATAAACGCCGAATCGCCGAATAGATCATTTCATCCTTCACCCGGGAAGATCACTACCTGGAATCCACCGGATATAGAGGGAGTCAGGTTGGACACCCACTGTTTCGAAGGGTACGTTGTCCCACCGTTCTACGACTCGCTGCTGGCCAAACTAATCGTCTACGGTCATGACAGAAACGACGCACTGGAGCGTACAAGAGAGGCCCTCGGCCAGTTCGAAGTGAAGGGGATCGACACCAATGTCGAGTTTCTGTCATTTTTGGTGAGCGACCCCGCCTTTGAAGCAGGCAGATATAACACACGATGGGTAGAGGGAAACATCGACCGCTTCCTGCCGGCAAACGCGTAGATGCGGGGATGAGCTTCTCTAATCCCGCAAGTCCAAACCCGTCTTCGACACTTCTTGCGCAGAAAGTAGCTTCTCGAGCCTCTGGGCTATTCCTGTAACCGTTCTACCTGGATGTTTACCGATTCTTGCACCAAGTTCAAGTGATCTTCTGCCCCAACTGCCTCTAACGGGAACCACATGATCACATCCGAGATTCTCAAACATGCGAGCACTCAGGCGGGATCGAAGTGGACCACCTTCACCATGGCTCTTTGCACTCTTGCTCGTAAGAAGTGGCCTCTACTAAAACTCTACTAGCCAGCTCGCCTGTAGGCCCTAACTGCCAGCGGGATGAAGACTGCCGCTATACCAACAAGCCATACCACGCTTTGCCAGGCATGCAATGCCAAGGGTCCACCCAACGCCAGGGCCCGCATCTCATCGATGACTATGGTTACCGGCTGATTACTTGCGAAAGCCTGTAACCAGCCGGGCATTGACTGCACGGGTACGAAGGCAGCGCTCACGAAGGTGAGCGGGAAGAGCCACACGAGTCCGAAGGAGCCCACGGACTCTTCGTCTTTGATTGCGAGGCCGACGTAGGCGCTGACAGTACAGATGGTAACTCCGAAAGCCACCCCAAAGATCATCATTATTACCGCTGGGAGCACCCCATTGTTGAAGCGAAAGCCCACGGCATACCCGACTCCAAGGATGACAATGACCGTCACGGTCAACCGGAGAGTGTCAGCTACAAGCCGTCCGAGCAACACCGCTGAGCGAGCCATCGGCATTGCTCTGTAACGGTCGATGACTCCCCTCTGCAGTTGCCTGGCCAGGGAGATAGCCGTTCCGAAAGAGGCAAACGCGGCCGACTGCGCAATAATCCCCGGCATAAGAAAGTTGACGTAACCTCCTGGCACGTGGACCGGAATGGCCCCACCGAAGACGTAGCGGAACAGCAACACGAACATAATCGGTTGGATGATCGTGAAGAACAGGAAAGCTGGATTGCGAAACCAAACCAGCAGATCGCGGCGCGTCAAGGTCACCATGTCGAAAAAACCGAGCTTGAACCTTGTCGAGGCGGGTGGACTTGGAAGGTCGAGAGCCACTAGAGGTTGCAGGTTGGAAACAGTCATTGGGGCTCCTAGCGATTCCGGCGGCCAGCCTTGCGGCGGCCACGGAATGTAGTTTTCTCAGATTCATCGGCCCCGTGTCCAGTGAGGGCCAAAAAGACGTCGTCGAGCGAAGGTCTGTGAATGCCGAGATCTTCAGTGTGTATTCCGATAGCGTCAAGGCGCCGTACAGTCTCAACGAGAGCACCGGAACCGTTGTCACCAACACGAAGACTGATTCGGAATGTCTCGGATTCGACCACAGGTCCGACTTCGGAAAGCGACTTCACCGCTTCCGCAGCTTCTCCAAGGCGATGGCGATCGACGACCTCGAACTCGACAACGTCTCCACCGATCTTGTTCTTGAGCTGGCGGGCCGTGCCCGCTGCAATGACCTGTCCTTGATCGATGACCACGATCTCATCAGCTAGCTCGTCGGCCTCCTCCATGTACTGCGTTGTAAGTAGCAGCGTAGTGCCGGTCGACACCAGATCCCGAATGACTTCCCACATGCCGAGACGGCTTCGCGGATCCAGTCCGGTAGTCGGCTCGTCCAAAAACAGGACCTGGGGTCGGGCCACCAGGCTTAGAGCCAGGTCCAGCCGCCTCTGCATTCCGCCCGAATAGCCTTTGGCCGACCTGTCTGCAGCCTCGACTAGATCAAAGCGTTCCAAAAGTTCATCGGCCCTTTTAGCCCTTGTGGGAGCGTCAATATGATACAGGCGGCCCATGATCTCGAGATTTTCCCGACCGGTCAACTCTTCCTGGATCGCGGTGGATTGACCCGCCAGTCCTATGACCTCCCGCACAGAGGCTGGCGAGCGCAAAGCGTCGCGCCCTTCGACGAGAACTCGTCCCCGATCCGGCCTGAGGAGAGTGGTAAGGATCTTCACCGCGGTGGTTTTGCCAGCGCCATTCGGCCCCAGTAGGCCTAAAACCTTGCCCCTCTCGACAACCAGATCGATCCCACGTAGTGCTTGGACTTCACCGAACGCCTTGTACACGTCTTCAACAAAGATCGCTGGGCCGTTCCATTTAGTGCCTTGTTCTGGTGAACTCACCTTGTTGCCCATTTGACTCTCGAAAGCACGCTGATGCTCGAGCAGCGCAGTCGCATAATCACGAATCATCCTTTCTGCGGTTGGAAACTGTCCGGGATTTGCCGCTCTTTCAATCAGCTGAATTAGCCCCAGATGCAAACCCAAGCCATCCCCAGGCTTAACACGACAGCACCCCTCAACGGATATCAAGCGTAGCTTGACACGAGAACATGTGTCAAGGCATTCTTAACGTATGACCAACTCTCAGAATGACGAACCTCGAACCATACCGCCGCTTATGTCTGCTGCGTGGGAGAGTGCCACTTCCGATCCAGACCCCCTAGTGGCTCTAGGCGCCACCCGAGCACTGGTAGGACTTCTGTCGACTTGGGAAGCGAAACTGGCAATAGAGGCTGTGGCTGCCGGTGCAACGTGGGAGGCGATTGGCAGTTCATTAGGCGTAAGCCGTCAAGCCGCCTGGGAACACTTTCACCAACATGTGGCAGAGTTCAAGCATCAGATGAGGGCGGAAGCTCGCGCTCTGCGAGACCGCCATCGCCAGGAGATGCTCGAATTCCGAGATGAAGTGATACGCAAGGCAAGAGAATACCGCAGATTAAGGTGAGGCAGTTGATGGTCGCCGACGGCCGCAAGCGTGGGAACCGAGTTCATCCCAAAATCTCCTCCGCCTTCCCGTTTGCGTCGACATCGACAGTGTCGAAAGCCGTAATCCAATGGAACTTGCACACACTTGATTGCCGCATCTTTTCCTATCTAAGAACCGTAAGTCAACAAGTTGCCGCAGGTAACCTCAGAGATCATCAACCCGGAACCACCCAAATATCTGTGCCTTATTTCATTTTCCTTTCGCCGACGAATCAGATACGACAGGTGCGTCACCAACGATCTTTTGGATCGCATTGGTTTGACACTTTCGCAAGTTCGAGGACCATAGCCCGGCAAAGAGATATCCCAGGTTCAACCACAGCCTGAACCTGGTCATAAATAAGTACCCAACCCTTGGCGATTTGTGTTCCACCTCATAGGAATCAACGGGAAAGGCAAACGATAATGGTCCACGAGTGACAGACCGCATAAAGGCTGGCGTACCTGACATCGGAGTCCTCTTCCATGGTCTTCGGCTGCCGAGTATTTGGGCGGCCAGCCCCACTCAGAAATTAGGACTATAGTTAGGCTCATCGGTTCCAACCCTGGGCGGTAACGTTAAATCATAAGGAAGAACAAACCGCGCCTTTCTGAAAGGCAATCCAGATATCTGGCCAATAGGACGAAATCGTCGCATGATGAAACTCCCAATGGTGATGAAACTGCGGACGGTGACATGTGGACTACCTAACGACCAACCTTCAACAGTTCCGGGCTTGGCCAAGTGACTCGGCCATTACCTGGGAAAAGCCACTGATCACACCGATCCGTGCATCAAACCAGAGGCACAGCGGAACAGAACCGCGCTCAAAAAAGGAGATCAAGTGTTCCTAAAGATTGCAGCAATCATAATCGTTCTTTGGCTGCTCGGCCTGATAGCCAGTTTTGGCGGACAGCTCATACACCTGCTACTTGTCGTCGCCCTTATCATGGTGGTTTTGCACTTCCTCAAGGGACGTACGAAAACCACCAGCTGACCACCCCTTAGACTGCACGGAACAGCGCTAGGAGAGATTAGACACTGGGACGATGAAGCGTCAACTCCTGAAAGGAGCGATGGCATGAGCTACCTATCTGACTCGGGAATCCTCTTCTCTGAGTGAGGGGAGGACGTCAAGAATGCAACTCTTACCACCGTTCCACCATCGCCAAAAGTAAAAACGGTATTCCCGAAGCGTGAGCCTTGTGATGATACGACAATCTGTTCGAACCGCAGTGAAATTTCGTAGAGCAGCCTTTAGGAAATAAGTCAGTTCTCGATGTTGGTGCCAAGATTCCCATGTAAACAACGTCACGAATACGATCCAAGAGCTGCGCTTTTTATCTGGTAATCCTGTGGCACCATACCATCGTCACTGGCAAATACAGAACAATTCAGACGCAGGCGATCCGTGTATCATCTTGAATTCAGCGATTTGCCTTTTCATTTTGTTGGTAACATCGTTTGGAAATACTGTGGCACAAAGATGCCAAGCCAACGAAAATGTCTGGCCACCATGCCCGTAAACCGTCTGGTTGGGCGCAGCTCATCATCAGCCGGACAGATGAAGGAAAAACATGCAGCAGTTGAGCAGAGAACTATTGGTGGGAGCTTTCGACCTCCATACTCATGGCTTCCCAGAGATCCATCCCGGCATCGGCATGGCCCTTGACGACTTCGAACAGGCAGAATACGCGAAGTCACGGGGTATGGCTGGTTACGTTCTCAAGTCCCATATCTGGCCCACGATGGACCGGGTTTATCACATTCGCCAGCGCGTCGATGGAATCAAAGTAGTCCCCAGCATCGTGCTCAATTCAGTGCTTGGCGGAATCCAGCCCGGGGTTTTGGAGGCTGCGATCCTTCAAGGATGCGAGGCCGTTTGCTTTCCTACCTGGAGTTCCGCAAACGACCTCGCCAACAATGGTTTTTCCCGCGTAATCAAAAGAGAGCTACCCTCCCTTCAGGCGTTCATGAAGGAAGGACTCACCGTCCTAGACGCCAGCGGCGGCCTCACCCAGGGCGCACGCGCAGTGTTGCAGGTCGCCAAGGAAGCAGAGATCCTGGTTTCAACAGGACATCTTTCCGGCAAAGAGGGCGTGGCTTTGGCACGGGAAGCGGACAAGATCGGATTCAGGCGGCTTGTGATAACCCATCCGGACAGCAATTCCGTGGGTGCAAGCGATGAAGAGATCCTCGAAGCTGCCAAGTGCGGTGCGTTCATCGAATGGACCCTGCACGGGACGATGCCAAAGTCTCAAAGAATCAAGCCACAAAAGATCGTCGAATGGATCCATAAGCTGGGCCCCAAGAGCTGCGTGCTGACCACCGACGTATTTGGCCCAACCAGTCTCCCGGAACCGGACGAGATGCAAATGTACCTGGGCATCCTGCTCGATCTAGGCGTGAGCGCCGACGACATCAAGGTGATGGCCCAGGTGACCCCGGTTTCATTGGTATCCGGCCGAAAGTAGAGCGTTCTCACCACAAATTCACTCTTCGCCAAGTCAAATCTCACCCAAGGAGTACAGAATATGTCAGTTCCAAAAGAAGCCACAGCAGCGATTATCACAGGTGTCGACCAAAAGCCAGAGATATCGAGGGTAGAGATTCCAAAGCTCGAGCCACACGCAATGCTGGCTGAAATCCAAACCGCGACGCTATGCGGAACCGACATACACCTGTGGCATTCTGCGGGCAAGTCGATGCCCTATATACCAGGTCACGAATCGTGCGGAATAATCGTGAGCAAGGAGGGCAACCACCTAGACGTCCTGGGAGAATCGGTGGAGATCGGCGACAGGGTGATCTGGGCCTACCCGTTCTGTGGAGAGTGCTATTACTGCACCGTTGCCAACCAACCGACCATGTGCCCGAATGCTCTAAGATTCGGCAGAGAACCAGTAGGTGTATACCCTCACCTACTCGGCGGCTGTGCCACGCATCAGTATGTTCCACCGAGATCGTCCGTAATCAAAGTGCCGGATGGGGTGCCCAGTGAACTGGCTGCGTCGGCTTCGTGCGCACTTAGAACGATTATGCACGGGTTCGAGCGGCTGGGCAGGGTGCCTGCCCACGAAACAGCGGTTATCCAGGGAACGGGGCCGGTTGGGCTCTATGCCCTCGCTGTGGCTAAGAGCAGAGGGTTCAAGAGGGTGCTATCAATAGGCGCGCCGACCTCCCGGGTCGCTGTGGCAAATGAGTGGGGCGCCGATGCGACTCTGAACATGGACGAAGTGCCAGAGCGGAAAGACCGCGTCAAGTGGGTCATGGATCAGACAGGGGGCATCGGCGCCGACGTGGTGATCCAGTGTGCCGGCAGCATGGCGGTATCTGAGGGAATCGACATGGTAAGGGCCGGTGGCCGCTACCTCTCCATTGGAGAAGGCGGCACCAACAAAGACATCGAAATCACGCCAAGAGCGATGAGTGTGAAGATGCTCAACATAATCGGGGTCCGTTCAGGGGCTGGTAGGCATTTTTACGAGGCGCTTCAGTTCTTGAAGTATGGCAAGTTCCCCTTCGGGGACCTGATCACCGGCACATACCAGCTTGACAATATAGCCGACGCATTCGCTGGGATGAAGTCGATGAGTGAGGTCAAAGCCGCGATCACACCCAACGGCTGATCCGGCCTTCTCGCCTGAGTACGTCATTGCCAGGTCCTTGAACCTGTAAGCGCAACCCATGTGAGCGTCTTCAATGATGAGAATACGAAACAGCGATCCACTGTGGTGACTCTGGCCGTGGACGATCTCGCGCACCACCTTCAGATTCTGCAAAGCCGTTGCAGAGTGAGTGTGCTCAGGTGACATGCTCTTGCCCAAATTGCACCGCTTGCGGGTCGCGCAATCCGAAACGCCACGTCAGCTTCTATCCGGCGAAGACACGTCCGCCGGATAGAAGAAGTCCCCCGCGATCACACGACTAAGCCGTAGGCTTCAAAGCAGAGACGACTTTTGAGCCAGCTTGTTCAGAGGTCCGCTCAGTCCCGGATATCCTGCACCAGCCATTCGGTTGGTATCTCACGGCCAAGCCCTTTGTCCACCGCCTTTTCGTAGATCAACCCGCAAACTGCATGGAACTGGGCCCCTTGGGCATTCCCCCTCTCTGAGAAGGTGATATCGCCCGGGTCTGACCTCACCACTGCCTCTCCGCTAAGAATCTGAGGCAAGGTCACCACCTTGGACTCGATCACCGAGGGATCCCACGCCTTCTTGCCATGCAGATGCTGGCGCCAAACCGGATCGTTGGGACGCGCCATATAGTAGACAAACTCTTCACGCGTTCCCGCTCCGGCACTGCCCCCTGGAGCAGTCGCATCCGCCAAACGGAGCCAACTGGTGAACTTACCGATGGCATCTGGATCCGGGGCACCTCCAATACTTGTCACATGGGAGCCGGGACTTAGATGACGGCCAAAGATTACGGCCCCCACCGCATCAGTGCAACCGGAGACGATATCGGCGCCGGCACAGGCGGCTTCTGGGGAGTCGACCGCATTGACCTCGATTCCATATCTTTGTGCCATCTCGCGGGCGTAGCGCTCCCGGTTCAGTTTCGTGGGGCTGTAGACTTGGACAAGCTCAAGATCCCTGACTGCGGAAATGGCCTCCAGATGCGTCCTGGCCATGCCACCAGATCCGATCATTCCCAGCACCTTCGAATCAGGATTCGATCCGTATTTGACCCCTATCGCTGAGTCAGCGGCCACCCTAGTGTGCTGGAGAACTCCGTCGTTCATGAGAGCGAGCGGCTCCCCATTCCTAACCGAGAGAAGTAGTACCAGGCCCATGAAGGTTCCGGGCTGGATACAGTACTTCTCCTGGGTTCGGTTGCCGTCTCGGGCCTCTTCTGTGAGAATGTCCGACTTCATGCGAATAGCGAAATATCCGCTTCGCGCCGAGCCACCCTCCCTGGTTCCCCACTGATACACCGAGCGCCCATCTCCGACAGGGATCCGCATGTCGATCCTAGGCCGGCAGATTCCCTCCCCTTCGGCAAGGTCCACGTACGACTGCTCTAGCACGTCCACAACCTCGCGAACGTCAAGCAGTTCAGAGACCATTTTGTTATCGATTACAAGCACACCCCACCTCACCTGAAAACTTATCTAATGAAGCAACCACAGCTTCGACGCGACGCACCAGCTGGCCAACCGACACTGACCCAGCTGATGCAGTTGCACGGCACAGCCCAAAGGCCTGAGACTACGGATGTACGTTCTGGGTGAACCACTCGGTCGGCAATTCGGTCCCGGCGCCTCTATCGCGCGCCAACTCCAAGAGCTTGGCGCCTACCGCTGCAAACTGGATCCCCAGTCCCATGTTATTTGCAAAACAAGTCACCTCTTCATCTGACCCCCGCCCCTTTGCGGCTCCGGTGATCAGCTGAGACAGGGTCGGCGTGGATATCCAGTCGACTCCTCCGGCATCGCTCGACCAGCCCTTGTCACCTGCAAGCTGTTCAACCCGGGCCTCGTCCATTACGACGTGGTTTGGGGTGGAATCCGGAGAATGAATGATCAGCCTGTCGACCCTGCCGTAGGCGGTCTTATCCAGCTCACAAGGCTTTATACAGCCCAGATGCTGACCTGGCCGCAACAGCGATCCATCGAAGATCGGCTGAAGGGCGTTTGTGGCACACAGTACAACGTCGCTCTCGCCCAACACGGCCTCTGGAGAGTCGGCTGCAAGGACATCCGCTTTGACCTCACGGCCAATCTCTTGAATGAAGCGGAGCAGATTTTCACGATTCGGGCTGTAGACGACCACCCTCTCCACATCTCTGGCCTCACAGGCCGCCAACACCTGTGCACCGGCCTGCCAGCCGGATCCGAGAATACCCAGCACACCGGCATCCTGCCTTGCCAGATATTTGACGCCGAGCCCGCTGGTCCCACCCACGCGCATCCTTTGGACATACCCGTCAGGCATGATTGCCAGGGGCTCTCCGGTGGACATTGAAAATAGAAGAATCAAGCCGACCCAGCGGTCTCCAGGCGCGGCAGGAACCTTGACCCGGCGCTTGGCACCTCTGACCGTGGGCCAGGTGATCACATCCGAATTGATCCTGACAACTCCGACGTTGAATGCCGGAACCACCCCATCCATCGATTTGAGTCCATAAGCACCGTTTTCATTCGGAACAAGTACGTCGGACCTTGGTCTAGTTACGGCCCGACCGACCGCCTCTTCCCTGTAAAGAATCTCCAGAGCCTCGAACACGCTTGCCATATCCAAAAGCTCACGCTGTTCCTCGATGCTCAGTACCAGTGTCAAACTCCCACTTCCTTTCTGATACAGCCCTTAAGGGTCACCAGTGGTGAAACGACAAGCCGAACTGACATTTGATTGCGCTGGCCCGTAACCGTCCGGTGAATGCTGTCAAGACATACTCAATACCGGTGACTCCAGCTTTTGCCTGTAGCCGACCTACCCGGACTCAACACCAACGGACCCTTGCCGATGGTGGGACTCTCTCTCGAACCCCCACCAGTAGGCCATTTGAAATATAGCTTGGCTGTCACCGGAAATCCTGACGCCCTTCAATGTGGAATATGAGATCCCTGCAAAAAAAACCCATCCGGTTGGAACCCGTCGCTGGCACATCTTTTGGACCTTGGACAGTCAGGATTGCGCTCTGCCTTCCCATTGGCTGGCGCCGGAAATGCGGATATGAGCCTGGGCGCCCAGAGTGCACTCATAGCAGAATTGAGACAGCTTCGAAAGACGACACCGGGCCTTGCTTGAATCGCAATGTCGCCCGGTTGTCATCTCCCGAAGCCGAACAACTGCTCCTTACGAAGCCGCCTTGACAATCTGAGC
>DAHXKX010000125.1 GCA_027366165.1 Actinomycetota bacterium | reverse complement strand
GGGAGAACGATCCTTGTTGGTCTTGATCTCTCCGGCTCAATTGGAATTAATTCGAGAACTGAGCTGGCCTCGACCGTGATCGAGTCGCTGCTGCTTGATGCTTACCAGACAAGGGATCGTGTGGGTGTGATCGTGATCGCCGAAGGGACGGCAAGGGTGCTGCAAAAACCGACAAGGTCCGTTGAGATGATCCGGGCAAAGCTGGCAACATTGGTTACTGGCGGAGTGACCCCTTTGGCCAAGGGAATTGATCTGTTAGCTACGCAGGCAAAAGAGTCGATGCAAAAGGGAGAGCATCCGTATTGTGTTCTCATAACAGATGGCAGAGCCACCGGAGGCGAGTTTGCGTTCCAGGATGCAATCCAGGCTGCCGAACGTTTTAATTTGGAAGGACTTCAAAGCTGCATCATCGATATAGAGGATTCACAGGTTCCGATAGGTCTTGCCGGAAAGATTGCCCGGAACATGGGGAGCCAGATCATTTCTAATGCAGCGCTGATCGAATTGATTGGCAGATCGCAGTTGCGTGAGGCTCTGTTTGGGTAGTGTTGCTCCGGTTTTGCTAGGCGGGGCTGAGCTGGATTCGGCCTAGGTGTTCGGCTCCTTGGTGGGCTGCTGTGCAATCGTTGCTCCGTGATCAGGGCAAGGCGCTTGTCTGCGCTGATCTTGTGAATTGCTGACGAAGTTTCACAAGTCCTTATCCCAGGTCTTCCCCTAGGGGGGTTCCGCCCAAGGTCTTAGCCTTTACGGCCTGGTTCGAGCGGCAACTTGCTAACCCTTGTGGTTTGTGTGAGGTTGTTCCTAACAAATACCCCCGAATTCCAAGCCGCCGCAACGAAGTAGTAGGAGATTTCGTTTTTCAGGATGCCTCTCCTGCGAAGCTTGCAAGATGACACCTTCCTCTTTATTTTACTATCGCAATGGGCGAAGGGCGGGGCTTTGTCATTGTGTTGGGGCCATTTTCAGAAAAGGCTTCTGAGAAATTCGCTGAGCTGTAGCTGCTGTCGCAATAGATCCTGAGGCGTTTTTTCCCGAAGAGAAGCTCTACGTCGATAATCGCGTTGGATACATTTTTCTTTCTAAGTGCGCTTGGAGTGACGAGTTCCGTCTTAGGGTTCTATTACGCCGTGGCCCCTGTATCAGTCTATGTAGGCCTTTGGGGGATCTGTGAAAATGGCAGCAAAATTTTGGGCTGCGTGACAGGGGCGACGATGAGGTTGGACCAGGTAGCGGGGTTTGCAAGTTACGCCGATCACCTTGCAAGATCGACGTGGCAGGACTTTTGCTGGTTTGCGAATTGGTCTTGGTGGCATACTTATGGCAAATGCATCGGGCGGATTAAGTATGCCTGAGAGAAGTAACACCGGTAGCGGCCTGAATCAGTCGCACTGACTTTTGCTCCGGGAGAACCGACCTCCAAACGTTCTCGAAGACGGGGTCTGTCGGCGCGGTTGTCGTTAGTAGAATTTGCTGATTAGTTGCGGCATGCTGAAATGATTCTATTCAGCGACTAGTATGGTGCATTAGGAAGGGGTCACCGACCCACCTGGAGCATGTCTTTAGATAGATTTCTTTCGCTGGAACCCGGAATCTCCCTTCTGTTTTATAGGAATTTTAAAGAAGGGAGGTCGCCGCTGTGGCGACCGGTACAGTAAAGTGGTTCAATTCCGAGAAGGGCTTCGGCTTCATTTCTCAGGATAATGGTGAGGATGTTTTCGTTCACTTCAGTGCTATTCAAATGAATGGCTACCGAGGCCTCGAAGAGGGACAGGCTGTGGAGTTTGGGACTCAGAACGGGCCCAAAGGTCTGCAGGCGGTTGACGTAAGACTCATCTAGCCCTTTGATTTATTAGCATTGCTTCAATAGATCTGTAGCGAGTGGAGCCAGGAACTTAATGTTCCTGGCTCCACTTTATTGGTACGTCCGACATGGATGATCGATTGGAGGTGAAAGTCCTCCAGGGAAGGCGGCTATGCCAACCCTGAGCCAGAGGCAACTGCGTCACTGCGAAGTGAGGTGGGCAGGAAGCCCGAGCGAGACCTCTGCACCGAGGAACACGAACTGCGTATAAGGCTGACCTACCTGGGTGAGCCAGCCAAATATGCTAAAGCCCGTCATCGCCAAAGGGGTGGATAGGTAAACGCAGCCGGAGCAGATGGTTATCTGTCGTTCTTATTCGGGGAGATTTGTTCGAGTGTTTGTTGCCAGCTGACAGAAGGTTGCAGTTGGAAACAGCACAGCTGACCAAAAGGAAGTCAGTAAAGGCCGTAAAACACAGCAGGGAATAGATCGCGCCTAGGGAAGGGCTGAACGCCAACAGGGACGACGTACGTGATACTCGAAGGTGTGAAACCGATAACCGCAGCCACCCCGCTCAACTGGGCCTCTGGGGGTAGGTAGAGGTGAGTCCTCAAGGTGTCTCAAGAGCGCAGGAATCACTCGGCGTCCATGTCGCAGAACTCTTAACCACTGCTTGCCGAAAGAGGGTAATTACAACACTTGTTCGAGAAAGTATTTTCGAAAGCTAATTTCTTTTAGGCGATAAAGCGCCCCGAAGCGAATAGAGGCGCTCCTGGCGTGGATGCCATGGCTACCGACCAGTTGCGCCCGTGGCATTCGAGTGATGCGCAATTGTCAAATTCGCCTTACGAAATCGTATTCGGTCCATCGGAGGCCGGGGAGTCCGCAATATTCAGCGGGGAGCAGCCGGCTGTCCTGATTTATGCGCAGTCTGCGTGTAGGTAATTGGAGATCAGAAGAATGTGAGTTTGAACTCCACTGTACTGAGTCCAATCTGACAAGCATGATATTCCTTATACGGTTGCAAGAATGGTAGAAGACTCTGCGTGTCCACTTCAATCCATGGGAGTCATTGAGGCTGATGTCTTTGTGGGATCTCTTGGCGGTGGATAGCTCTTGAGTTCACTCTGTCCCACCTGGAGCTGGTCCACCCGCTGGTATTGGTTTCCACGTCCGCAATAGTCAAAAGGAGTTGGATCGGGCACTTGGTTCTCGAGGCGATTGATCGACTGCTTCTGCTTGTGGGGAATCAGTCTCGATTCGCATCCAATCGTCGGAGTAAAGCCTCATCAATCTATGAGTACGCCGACCCTTTGCCCGAAGTTAAGGCGAAAATCTGCATATTGGGGGCATGATACGGTGGATTCTCGCAAACCAGACTTCAGGAACGACTTTATAGAGGAATCGCTCAGTTAGAGATGTACACATTCGGCGGTGCGCATTTATTTTTCATCATGAGAGATAGACGAAAAGTTTTCGATGCCGCGGAGTTCTAGTTGAGAGGATCGGGCTGTGATGCTGGGGATTGTGGCCCCAATCGAAGCATCCAGATCAGTTGATTATTTGGCCAGGATGTCGGTTCCCCTTTCCGTCAGCGAGAGTTGCAATTCTTGAATTGTCTCGTGGGGATTGTGGCGGTGCTACTTACCGGAGCGGGTAGTCATTTTTAGCGATGGTGGAGGGGTTTTCCGACGACAGGCTCTGACGACAGATGCTGGGTTCGAAACTGCTCAACTCGAACTTCGAGACTTGCGGGGTTTTCGGGGGTTTTTGTGAACCTCGGACGGTTTACTCAACACCTAGTTGAGTCCAGGAATGGCGGTGAGAAGGCCAGCAATGTCAGGCTAACGTGTATCAGCTTCGGCAGCGTGGAAATAGTGGAGTTCAGGTGGTGGATTCCGGGCGTGAAACCGGTCATTCATGCAAGCCACGGTATTGTCGATTGGGGGAAAGAGTACCCTGGCATATCGGACTTTGTTGAGCAAGGATTGTTTATGCGCCATCGAAACGATTTGGTAAACAACGACTCCCGGGCTCGGTCCCGATCAAGGACATAGCGGATGGGTCTCAAGGGTCTTGGTTGGCTGGCATTGTTCGTGGCCGTACTACTGGTGGCAGAAGTTCGCCATATAGTTAGTGGAGACGCCCTGATCCTGCTTGCGGTTCTTGTGCCGTCAGTGATATTGCACGAGGTGTCTCATGGATTTGTCGCCTTAATGTTTGGAGATGACACCGCCAAGAGGGCTGGTCGGCTGACTTTGAATCCGTTTGCCCATATAGATCCGATAGGGTCGGTACTGCTCCCTGCACTGCTTATTTTCGCCGGTCTGACTCCTATCGGATATGCAAAGCCGGTCCCGGTTAATGTATCTAGACTCCGCTCTCCGCGGAACCAGTCGGTGCTTGTGTCATTGGCCGGACCAGCGGTGAATATCACCCTTTCGGTGATTGCCGGGATTCTTTTGCATTTGAGGCTTAGCGAGATCCTGGCGCAGTCAAACCTGTTGTCGTCCGCTCAGATTACGGTCGATCCATCATTGGTGGACCGGATCTTTTTCTACATGGGTGCGATTAACCTGTTGCTTGGTGTGTTCAACATGATTCCGATTCCGCCCCTAGACGGGTCGGCGGTTGTCGAGCGGATTCTTCCATCAGCTTTTCTGCCGGGCTACTACCGCCTGCGCATGCTGATGCTCCCTGTTATTCTGGTGCTTTTCCTGGTCTTTCCCAATGCGATCGCGATCGTGTTCAATCCAATTATCAATCTGTGGCTCAGGATATTCGTACCTTAAGGCAGAACTCAGCTTTTCTATGTTTGACCTTGCGCAGCAGTGGCAGGGTGTGAGGTTGTCTTAATCGTGGAAGGATGCTATGCGGTCATGGTGATGGTTGCATTCACCTGCTTCTGAGTTGCGGAGCCTTACCCAGCTGACTATCGGCCGGTTCGGACAAAGGAAGCGGCGTGATCTCCGCGGAAATGCGTGCAATCGACGGGATCCAGGCCTATGTTAGGGGCACCGCCAAAGGCATCCGCCAGAGGGGATGGCCCCGAGCAGAAAAGTGTGTGGGCATCAGCATTGGCACCAGAGGCGGAAAAAGCGACAGCGCCTGCATCATATTCCGAACCCGTGCTGGAGGTTGCTGTGGTGTTTTGTCCCCGTATGCGGAGCAGGTTAGAGCATATGCTCGGTACTGAAGCACGAATCCGGCCAAGTCGAACTTAAATCCGGATGGAACGGTTCACCAATGTCTGTTTTCAAGGGATGGGTGCACGCAGGTTCTTTTACTGCGATTCAAGTTCTGATCATGTGTTGAATTGGTACCGAGGAGACAGTTCGGAGTCACGTCTCATTGCGCTTCAAAAGGGGCGCCGAGGTGAGCCTGCCCTATGTCACCAGGCCAGCACAGTTAGTTGCTAGAAATCCTGGTCCTGATGCCCAGACAGGTCCAGCATGAAATATAAGAGCATGGCCATTTTCGCCTGAGTCATCCTGAGTGCGCACCGAAAACCCCGACGTAAATCGGAACAGAACAGTCTTGTTGCACGAGTTGGTCAGAGACGCAATGGGTTTACGCATACTCGTGTACGGCGGCTACATGAGGCCTGAACGACCTTGGATGAGTTCCACTGGCTGCCGAACCTCTGGAAATTTCGGACTTGTCGGTGAGAGGAGACAAGAAGGGGTATTGTGGGGGATTCCCAAATGGACTATGAACCGGCGCCGTGAAGCTGAAAAGGTCTTTGGCGCCAACGCCTATATTGCATCTATTGCACACTACCTTCAAGGAGGTCATTGATGCCAGTGTCATCAATTTACGACTACGTACCCCACCACCGCACCAAGGAGAAGTTGGAGCGTGGTACACCTCCTGTGAAGGTAATTGACCAGTTGCCCAAGGGCAATGCCATCGCCCGGTTCAATGCATGGTTTGCCGTTAAGATCACTAATGGCATAGGGACTATGTGGTGCGCTTACGCTTTTGCGGCACTTGCCCTTGTAAGCCTCCCTTCTGCAGTCAACTCGCATGATCCTGTCGTACTCGTTTCCTGGATCTCGCAGACTTTCCTACAGTTGGTATTATTGTCCGTAATAATCGTCGGACAGAACGTGCTTGCTGCGGCAGCGGACAAGAGGTCCGAGGCCACCTATAACGATGCCGTAGCGGTGCTCCAAGAGGTCATCAAACTTCAGGAGCACCTTCTTGCCCAGGACAAGGTCCTTGAAAGGCTAGTTGAAAAGGTTCAGGAGGCTTAACTATACCGTTAGGTACTAATGAGATCACAGCCGGACTTGTTTGGATTCAGGCGTGCGGGGAGGATGAACAAACCAGTGGAACCCGAGTCTCCCACTGCCTGTCCACGGTCTGAACCGACACTATTCATATATCTCGCTGGTGATGGAGTAGATGGGTAATGCTGTCGGGCCTGGTGAGGTATACAGTCCTCCCAGCGTTCCAGAGGCGCCGGCCAGGCTCCATGAAGCGCTCCATGTCTCCTTTAGGGATACGGTTGCGGACCCGTTTGTCTCATAGACGTGGGAGATAGTTCCATTTGGCCACGGCAGACCACAGGAATCGTATGGCCCCGACCAGCCCTGGCCGCTATCCCAGCGGACCCACAGCTGTCCGGTCGCATTGATGGTTGCTGTCCCGGCGGCGGTGTTGTCATAGAAGGTTTTTGCAGTCGTGCAGGACGCCGTGAGAAACGCCGCCAATCCTGTGAGGGCGAATCCCGGTGGAATCGAGAAGTGAGGAATGGGCAGCTGATTTTGAATCGTCTGGTTCCAATAGGTGGTCACCACTTGTGCCGGATTCACCGTTACAGTTGATGCTGTTCCGCCTGAGCGAGGGCTGCAAACTGGATACGAACCGGTAAGACTGTTCCAGGTTTGCACCGCTGAGACTTGGAGCTGATACGCTTCGGCGTAGCTTTGAATCGGTGCGCTCGTCGTCATTGCCAGACAGGGCTCATTAGAAAAGTCAGGGTTGGCCACTACCACCTGTGGCGTATACACGTAATAGACCGGGATCACTTGCTGTATTGCCCAGCCGTTGTAGTAGATGGATTGAGTTGTGGTCGATGAAGTGATGCCTCCGGGCGAGGCATAGGTGTTGTATCCGGACGAGTTCACGGTGATGGTGCCGCCTGATCCGGTGACTCCGCTGTCCGCATAAGCGGGAGGAGAGAGTCGCAACGGCACTGTGGCTGCAAGGAGCATGGCTGACGATGCCGTCAGCAGCTTTCTTGTGGAAGTTCTGGGTTTCATGGTTCCCTAGTTGTTGAAAGCCGCTATGGGCTGTTTTCTACAATCCGGGGAAAGCTGAACTAGTCTTATTGATCTGGAGGTTCTATGTCAAGTGGAACTTATGGTGACTTTCAGGCACCAACCGCGTGGTAACCGCCGTCCACATGGAGGATCTCGCCGGTGGTAGCGGGAAACCAATCTGAGAGAAATGCGACTATCGCCTTGGCTACCGCGGAGGAGTCAGTGACGTTCCAACCAAGTGGAGCACGATCATTCCAGACTGTGTCGAAGGCGGAAAACCCACTTACTGACTTCGCGGCTATCGTCCTCACCGGCCCCGCCGATATCAGGTTCACCCTGATGTTTTCTTTTCCTGCGTCACGGGCCAGATAGCGGGAGAGTGATTCAAGGGCCGCTTTGGCCACCCCCATCCAGTTATAGCCTGGCCAGGCCATGGTGGCGTCGAAGTCAAGGCCCACCACAGAGGAGGTTCCAGCAAGCTTGAGAAGAGGCATGAGCCCGGCTACGAGAGCTTTAAGAGAGTACGCGGAGACCTCAAGGGCCACTGCGACGTCATTCCAGGGTGCGTTGAATATGTCGCCTTCGATGCATGACGATGGGGCAAACCCGATTGCATGAAGGATACCGTCAAGCTTCCCCCACTTTTCTGCGATATGGGATTTGACAGCTTCCATGTGCTCGGCGTTTGTGACATCGAATTCAAGGACATCTGCCTCATCGGGGAGTTTTCTGGCGGTTCGTCGGGTTATGGACAGGCCGCGTCCAACTCCGGTGAGGATGATCTCCGCCCCTTCCTCCTGGGCCAGCTTTGCGGCTCCGAAAGCGAGGGACTGGTCATTCAATACCCCAGTAATTAGGATTTTTTTGTCCTTCAGTATGCCCATAGTTCCTCCACAATCTTTTAGCCTTGATTGACGATAGCTGCCACAAATATGGATCTGTCTCATAATAGACATTGAAGCTTGCCTTGTTGACAATCTTTGGGTGTGCCGATCCAGGAAAGGCCTAATTTGCAAATTGGAGTTGTCGGCGGAACCGGGGCAGCGGGTAGCTCCCTTGCTCTTCGCCTTTCGTCTCTGGGACACGATGTGTTGCTAGGGTCAAGGACAGTCGAAAGGGCCCGGGAGGTGTCCACCCGGCTTAGCTCTAACGGGGGGCTTCTTGGCGTGATTGAAGGTGTGTCGAACTCTGACGCAGCCGGAGCGGAGCTCGTCTTTATCTGTACACCCTGGGATGGCGCTCAGAGTACCGCCGGGAGCCTGGCCAATGAGCTGGCTGGTAAAATTGTGGTGTCTCTGGTAAATGCTCTGATTAAAGTTGGAGCGGAGATGCAGCCTGTTTTTCTGGCCAGAGGATCCATGGCTCAGTCAATACAGGCTGTCTTGCCAAACAGCTTTGTGGTCTCTGCACTACATCATGTTCCCGCAAGAGAGCTTGGGGAATTGGGAGGTCCGGTAGAGTCGGACGTGTTGGTCTGTTCAGATCATGAACATGCGAGGACGAAAGTAATGGAGTTGCTGGACACTGTGCCCGGGCTGGTCTCCCTCGATGGTGGATCTCTGGCCAACTCTGGAGCCGTTGAGGCGATGACCGCTGTGCTTATTAACCTCAACATCAAGTACAAAGCCCGGACGGCTTTGCGGATCACCGGTTTAAAGAGAAACTAAGGTAGAAAGATGCGTTTGTACGATACCGCCCGGCAAGATGTTGTCGACTTCTCACCTGGCCCGGACGTCTCGATCTACACTTGCGGCATCACACCCTACGATGCGGCACACATGGGTCATGCTGCAGTCTATCTCACCTTTGATGTCCTTCAGAGAAGGCTTAGGGATCTGGGGCACACGACAAAATGTGTCAGGAATATCACTGACGTGGACGACTCAATTCTGGCAAAGGCCAGGCAGCTTGGTGTCCACTATCTGGATCTTGCTGCCTCTGAATTGACCCGCTTTGACCGCGATATGGGTCTGCTCGGTCTGCTTCGTGCGCATTCGGAGCCTAGGGCCACTTCGGCAATACCTGAGATCCTGGGATTGATCGACAAACTCTTGGAGTCGGGCCATGCCTATGAGAGCGGCGGTTCCGTATATTTCGATGTTTCAACCTATGCCAAATTTGGACAGGTGTCGCATTTGGACAGGGACACCATGTTGCTCCTGGCACGGGATCGCGGTGGGAATCCCGGCGATCCAAATAAGCGAGACCCTCTTGACTTTGTGCTCTGGCAGCCGTCTGCTGAGGATGAGCCGTCCTGGGATTCACTGTGGGGACCGGGCAGACCAGGTTGGCACATCGAATGCTCGGCGCTCTCAATGAGAGAGCTGGGATCCACCATCGATCTTCATGGTGGCGGTGCGGATCTGATCTTCCCCCACCACGAATGCGAGGCTGCCCAATCGGAATCTGCGACAGGTCGACCTTTTGTGAAACACTGGTTCCACGTGGCGATGGTATACCTGGACGGCGAGAAGATGTCGAAGTCACTCGGAAACCTCGTTTTTGTCGAGCACTTGCTGGCAGATCACGACGCCAGATCGGTCCGGTTGTCGATACTTAACAACCACTACCGGACTGCCTGGGAGTGGAACGACAATATGATTGACGCTTCTGACCGGAGATTGAAGAGTTGGCTGGAGGCCGGACTCGGCGACGCGGTTGTGGATGATGTACGGGCTGCCTTGGATGACGATTTGAACATCCCCGGCGCAATTGCTGTCATTGACGAGGCGGCCTCTCGAAATCATGGGATTTCGCAGGCAGCTGCATTGCTCGGTGTGACTATCTAGCCTTAAGAAGGCTTGTCGGATTAGAAAGGCGCTTTAGATGGAGATTTCGGTAGTCTTGGCGGACGGTGCCGTGCGTAAGGTGCCCTCTGGCAGCACCGTTTCCCAACTTGCGGACATGATCGGAAAGAGACTGGGTGAGGACGCTGTTGCCGCAAGGGTGAACGGGGTTCTTTGCGATTTGGACGCCGTCCTTTCCGAGGCCGACCACGTAGAGATTGTCACCCGCAACAGCGATCAGGGACGGGAAATTCTCCGTCATTCCACTTCGCACGTTCTCGCCCAGGCGGTCACTGACCTTTGGCCCGGCACTCACTTTGCCATCGGGCCTCCCATCGCCGACGGGTTTTACTACGACTTCGAGCTTCCTGAGGGAAGGCACTTTACTGACGAGGACCTCGTGAAGATCGAGACCCGCATGAGGGAGATCGTCAATGAGGGCCAGACTTTTTCGCGGTCTGAGCACTCGATCTCTGAGGGTCTGGAAATATTCGCTCTACAGCCATACAAGCGTGAGATCATCGAGACGGTCTCCACTAAGCAGGCCGAGTCTTTGGACGACGAGGAGCTGAATGAAGGTGTGGAAGAGGGCTCCATATCGGTATATCGGAACTCTTCAGGTTTTGTGGATCTCTGTAGGGGACCTCACGTTCCTTCCACAAACAAGCTCGGCTCATTCAGGCTGATGCGTGTGGCTGGTGCCTATTGGCGGGGAAACGAGAAGAGGCCTCAGCTTCAGCGCATTTATGGCACAGCCTGGGAATCGGACAAGGCACTTAAGGAGCACTTGGTCCGGTTGGAAGAGGCCGAGAAGAGAGACCATAGAAAAATTGGTTTGGAACTGGATCTGTTTCACTTTCCACCGGAGATTGGCGGCGGTTTGCCGGTGTTTCATCCTAAGGGTGCTCTGATCCGTCACATCATGGAGGACTACTCGAAAAGGGAGCACCGAAAAGCGGGGTATGAGATGGTGTGGACCCCTCACATCACGAAGTCGACCCTGTTCGAGATATCGGGTCACCTCGGCTGGTACAAGGAGAGCATGTACCCTCCCATGGAAATGGAAGGCGCCACCTACTATCCAAAGCCGATGAACTGTCCAATGCACATCCTTATCTATAAGTCCAGGGGTAGGTCGTATAAGGAACTTCCTCTGCGGCTGTTCGAGTTTGGCACCGTGTACAGGTTTGAGAGGTCCGGAGTTCTGCATGGATTAGCCCGGGTGCGAGGTCTGACGCAGGACGACTCACACATTTTCTGCGCCCCAGTCCAGCTGGCATCCGAGCTGGCCAGGCTGCTGAGCTTTGTCATCGCGATCCTCCGGGCCTTTGGCCTATCAGACTTCGAAGCTGAGCTGTCGACGAGGCCGGAGAAATCGGTAGGGGAGGACTTCGAATGGGAGCAGGCAACTGCTGCCCTGGAGCACGCGCTGAAGGTGTCGGGAATCAAGTACACCGTCGCCGAGGGCGAGGGCGCATTTTATGCGCCAAAGATCGACGTGCATCTCAAGGATGCAATTGGCCGGCGCTGGCAGGTGTCCACGCTGCAGGTGGATTTACAAATGCCACAGCGTTTCGACATGGAGTTTGTTGATGCAGACAACACCAGGAAGCGCCCGTATATGATCCACCGGGCTTTGTTTGGATCGGTCGAGCGATTTTTTGCCATTCTCATCGAGCACTATGCAGGAGCGCTTCCGGTCTGGCTATCACCGGTTCAGGTCAGCGTCCTCCCGGTGCGCGACGATCACGGAGACTACGCTAACGAGGTGGTAAAAGAACTTCAGAAGCTCGAAGTGAGGGTCGAGATGATGCCGGCGGATGAGCCTCTCGGAAGCCGGATCAGGAAGGCAAAGATGGAAAAGGTCCCTTACGTGCTTGTGGTCGGTGAAACAGACGTGAATGCGAAATCGGTTGGAGTCAACGCAAGGGGATCGCAAAATCCGGAGAGGGGCGTCCTTCTTAAGGATTTCCTGGCGCGAATCAAGCCGGAACTTGCAGGCGAAGCTCTTGGAGAGACCTTTGATTGACAACCTCTGGGCTGGTTGGAGGATGAATTTTCTCCAGAGCGATGGTGAGCCGGATCATTTGAGGGCGCCTTCGAGCTGTGTGCTGTGCGACCTGGGAAATGGAAGCGGAGAAGGGTTTGACCTTGAACATTACGTCCTCCTGCGCGCAAGACAGTGTTATGTTGTCCTAAACGCCTTCCCTTACGCGGCAGGCCACCTGATGATCGTGCCATACGCGCACGAAGGAGATCTTCTGAATCTTGGGAACCCGGTGCTCGCTGAGTCACTTGAACTCACTAAAATTGCGATTGGGGTCCTGAGGGAGATCTACAGTCCTGAGGGTTTCAACTTCGGCGCCAATCTAGGACGCGCCGGAGGTGCCGCGTTTGGGGATCATGTTCACTTTCACGTTGTCCCCAGATGGCTGGGTGACACAAACTTCATGACCACACTCGCACATACCAGGGTGATTCCGGAGGCTCTACCGGACACATATGAACGCATGAGAGCCCACTTTAAAGCTGTCTAGCCTGGTCATTTCGTTGAACATGGGATTTCCGGTCCAATTTGGGCTAGACTTTGAGCTGTTCGTGATATGAGGAGTAATTCACCGTGTTCGACGGTCATTTGAGAGCCGGGGTGGACAAAAGGACTGGCCCCATTGGGGCAGCGCTTGCAAAGACACCCCTAAGTGCCGATGCTCTGACTATCGCTGGGATCGTCATATCCGTGGCAGCAGGCATAGTCGTTGGGACTGGCAGGCTGTGGCTTGGTTTCATTCTTGTGGTTGCAGGTGCCATACCCGATTTGCTGGATGGACCGCTTGCCAAAATGAAAGGCACTACATCCAAGAGAGGGGCGTTTTTCGACTCCTTTTCTGACCGGGTCTCCGATCTTTTTCTCTTCGGGGGACTTGTGTGGTACTACATCCATTCGAGCAGGCCGGGTCTGGCCACGCTGCCCTTTGCTATATATGGTGCGGCATCTCTGATCTCTTATCAAAGGGCAAAGGCGGAGTCGCTTGGTTTTAACGCCAAGGGTGGAATAATGGAGCGGGGCGAGCGCATCTTCGCTCTCGCGGCCGGTCTTCTCTTTTCGCCGATTTTGATTGCGATTCTGTGGATTACTTTGGCGTTGAGTGTGATAACCGTTGTCCAGCGTTTTGTCAAGATATGGATTCAGGCGTCAGCTTCAGTTTCCCCGAATCCGCGCCGTTACAGGAGAGATCACGAGCCGTCGGCTAAACGTCCATTTCAGCGTTCCGAATTCTTTAGATCGGCTTCCCGACGTTCGACTCATCCTCGTCGGCGAATTGGAACCCCGTCCGGTCCGTCATCGTTTTCCCGTTGGCTGGAGCACATGGGTGCCCGCAGTCTTGAGGATCCCAAGAGTCAGTAGGTCGGACCAGTTGTTTGCCGGTATTCGACGTCTTCATCTTATTTCACCGGGTAATTCAAAGTTATTCGAATGCTCCCTATGGGTAGATACAGAGGCTGCTTTTTCCACGCTATTTCGATGGTCTTTGCTGCGATATCAGCTAGCGTCAATTTCAGAATTGGTCCAGGTGGTCGGTTAGTGATGACGCAACGTTCAGAGGCCCATACAGGAGAGGTAATTGGGTGGCTTTCTCGACCTTGGTGTGCCCCCGTCCCTTCTCTAAGAGAGAGGGGCCAACTACCCAAATACAAACCCGAATGGATCACCCCCTCGATAAGGGATCCCAGAAGTTCAAGTCCACTGAGAAAAGAGTGCCGCCCTCGA
>DAHXKX010000099.1 GCA_027366165.1 Actinomycetota bacterium | reverse complement strand
TCGATACTGCAAATTGGACCGCCAAAGACCCCCGGTGAGCAGTCGAGCACGGATCAGCAGCTTAGGTCAAAATGGTAGCTCCTTTAGCCAGAGGGAGGACTCGTAACACACAGACTCTGGGAACCCAGCATCGTGATGTTTGGGTCATGCACGACCCAAAACCAAAGCCTGGCACCTGCACTACGTCATTCTGTACCACGCCGATGGCAATTCGAAGATGATACATCAGCGCATGGCCCGCCTGTATATCAAATGGGACTTGGACTTTGCCAAGGTATAGCAACCCAGAAGGACGGTGAAACGAGGATGCGCCTGCCTGACGGGATGACTTCGAAAGAATGGAAAGAAAACGCTTACCGCGGGATCTCGACATAGTGCCCGTCGAGCGGCATAAAGGTGGGCGTCACTTCGGAGCCGGATGGCAGAGAAAACCTTATATACCTCCTTATACTTATGACGCCTGAGCTTTCTGGACGCACGTGTTTCTAGGCTGGATCTGGTCGCCTTATTCTGTCATCTCTCGTGACAAGGTCGGGACACTTGGGCTGGCTTTTGGAACCACAATGGGAGAAGTATCGTAACGGCATGGTGAGACTAGAATCACTTTGGATTCTTGCTGAAAGGTTTTGGTCTTGTTCGGAATAGAAGTAGCAAGTGCATCTGAGAATAAGGAGTCTTGATGGACCCGTCAGAAATACCTGATATCCCAGAAGTGGCATCAGGCATCAAGGGGAAAGAGGCCCACAAACTTATCAGAGCTACAAAAAAGATCGGCCAATCACTATTCAATTCTGACGGGATGGCGATTGGGGAAGTCATCGATATCGTAGTTCGATGGGATGGGCAAGATCCCCACCCGCTTGTGACTGGACTTGTCGCAAGCGTCGGCGACCTGGGCAAAGTTTTCGTATCGTCGGCGAGACTGGTCACTTTTACGAAGAACAATAATGTCGTTGCGCAAAGAGAGGACGGATTTCAGCCGTGGGAAAGACGCAGCGGCGAGCTTCTTCTGAATGAGGACTTTATTGGCCGACAGGTTGTCGATACCGACGACGTAAGGGTGTTTAGGGCTAGAGATCTTTTTCTAGCTCGCCTAGCAGGGCAGTATCGCTTAGTGGCAGTCACCGGGAAGAAGAAGTATCGTCTTCCCGAGCCCGGGGAGGAACAAGAAAACGAAGGAGATCTCGTTGACTGGGCTGATATACACCCCTTTGGTGATCCAGGTTCAGAGCTCAGGCTCAAATTTCCCCACGAGGGACTAAAGCGACTTCGTCCAGGAGATCTTGCAGACATCATCGAGCATCTCGACAAGGAGGCCAGGGACGAGCTGACCTCAACCATGGACCCGGAATTTGTCGCTGACGCGATCGAAGAGATGGAGCCTGAAGAGGTTGAGGAGTTGCTGATAGATTCTGATCCTTCGAAGGCGGCTTCGCTGATTTCAAAGATGGAGCCCGACGAGGCGGTCGACGCGCTCAGGGATCTCGGTAGAGCCGAGGCCGATGAAATAATTGCGAAACTTCCGATGTCGGAGGCAAGACAGATAAACGCGCTCTTGGACTATCCAGAGGCGATGGCGGGCGGCTTCATGACCACCACTCTTGTAGTGGCTCAGTTGACAGATACCGTAGAAGAAATATTAGAGAGACTCAAAGGGTTCAGGGAGCATTCGGTTGATATCGACGGTGTAGTCGTAGTCGATGAAGATGGAGTTTTCATTGATGATCTAGGACTTTTCGATATCTTGGTCGCCTCCCGAGGCGATCTTGTTTTCGATCTTGTACATGAGGTTGAACCGGTCATGGTCGGCGCAGACTACATGGTCAAAGAGGTGGTGGACAAGTTAAAGGAGTCTAGAAGGTCGTCTGTAATTGTTGTGGATGAGGGCCGACATCCAATAGGACGTGTCCTTGCGGATGACGTAATCGACGCCTTAGGCGTGGGTTCAGGCTTTCGTTTCAGAATGCCATGGAATCGATAGCGAGCAATTCCTCCTCATTTTTCCCATCCACCCTTTGGGCGTAGACACAGAAAAACGATCCTGGCGCGACCTGGGAGCCAATGGTGGATCGATGCCATTTTGGGCGGACAACCTTAGGAGGCATCTTCCCCAAAAAAGCATACTTGCATGACGCGTTGGCAATCATCGTTCTAGTGCCCTGCGAGTTGGGCGATCTTTACGATGACCAACACTACTGCTAGTACCAGGTACAGACGAAGGATGGTCAGCCCAACCCGACTTGTAATGTGGAACTTCGCCTTGGGAAGGGTGTCTAAAGGTGGAGTACGCCAAGTATCTTTGTCGATCGGCTCAGTTGGCTGTTCAGGCTTGCCGTCCACTTTCCTGTTTTTGCGTGAAGGCAGTTTTGAGCCGACAAATCCAACCAGCCCCGCCAGGACTCCAAACGCAGCACCAATCAAAAGACCCGAGGTAAGCTCGGAGCCAGAGATTTGAGGGAACATCGTGGCTGCGGTTAGGGCGAGTGACATAAGAACTAGTGCCCACACGATAGCGCCAGCCACGACATTTCTAATCGGCGTGTTGATCCATGGACCGAGGACATCCTTGTCATTGCACAAAAGGACCAAAAACACAGTTGCCGACGGCAGCATTATTCCGGCGAGTGCCTGAACTCCGGTGGTGATTAGGCCAAGTGGAGCATTTGGAATTAGTACCACGATTGCGCTAACCACGAGAAGACCCGCGTAGATGAGATAGAAGACCGGTGCCCTTCTCGGACTCCAGTGGAGCGAATGCCGCACTTTGAGTACGTCCCCAAGTGCGTAAGTGGTGGAGAGAGTCACGGCAGACGCCCCTATCAAAGACGCGTCCAATAGAACAATCGCGAAGAGTCCACCAACGACTGCTCCTGCGTGTGCTTTAAGTGAATTCGCAGTGTCTAGCGCATTGGAGAAGTTTCCGAACACATGGGTATGTCCGAGTGCAAAAGCGGTTACGCAGACTAGAGCGGCCGCGCCAATTTCCGTCAAGACCACGCCAATTGCCGTATCAACTCGTTCATACTTGATCCATCGTGGTGTTATCCGCTTGTCTACTACGTTTGACTGCTGAAAGAAGAGCTGCCAGGGGGCTATCGTAGTGCCAACTATGGCGATGATCAGGAGCAGAAGTCCGGAGTTCAGTCCACCTGGAAAGTTTGGAATGAGGGTATATTTGGCCGCCGTAGCGTAGTTTGGATGGACCAACATCGCCATGGGAATCACCGCTAGATTCAAGACGATGAGTCCATACATCCACCTTTCCCACTTTCTGAAGCTTCCGCCGGAAGCAAACAAAAAGAGAAGGATTCCAGCGGCCGGTATGCCTATGTAGCTGGGAATACCAAAATATCTAAGGGCCAGGTCTACCCCGATAAATTCCGTTATTACCGTTAGGGCATTCAGGATAAAGAGGTCGATGATCGAAAATGAACCCCAGAATTTTCCAAAACGAGAATATATAAGCCTTGCGTGGCCGACCCCACTTACCGCCCCGAGCCTAACGACCATCTCCTGATTTATGTACAGAACCGGTACCAGAAGTAGTAGTGTCCACAAGAGGTGTGGTCCATAGTTCTGGCCAGCCTGGGCGTACGTTGCCACTCCACCTGCGTCATTGTCGCCCACCATGACCACAAGGCCGGGACCCATAATTGCCAAAAGGGTTAAGATCCTGCGCCAACCCGTGCGTCGTCCCTTATTTTGATCGACTTTTACGGTTCCGAAGGCACCGATAATGTCGCCAAGGTGGGCGGAATCCAAAACTGCGCTTCCTTGAGTGGCTATTATCTGATGGCTCTCGGCGATGGCGGTTGGCGCCTTCACGCTTGGCTTTACCCGCAAAAGGGTTTTTCTTTTTTCGGTCATCCTGTCTCCTGAAGGGGTTCACGTGGTGTCATTGAGCCCCGAGGACGGATAGGATGATCAGCTAATGACCTAGGAGCTACGACCGGTGGTCGAATTCTTATTCGTTGAGGGCACCAGGGCCCACGGACTTGGGGGTTTAATTGTTCTCGACCTCCTTCTACGCTCCATTTTTGGGAATCCACAGGATTGCATAAGCTTGACCCAAATGCGACTATCGATATCTAAGACGCTCCTAACATGGTAATTCGTCGAGACTCTTTTCGGATCAATACGCCAGAATCTTGTTTGATTTGTCCGCGTCGGTCCTAATACCATCCACTGAATGGAATCCTTGTGCCGACGCGCAAAGCATGGAGAAGGCGCGCAGCATCCGAGGCTCGAGGCGTTTAGATCAACTTGCGGACTTGGCAGGCTAACGGATACACCGCCTGGCGTTACGAGGATTTGAACGACCGCTACGACCGGGGTTCGTGGCTTAGAATATGGATTCCTGGGTGGAGCTAAACTATGCGCTTGAGGTCCCACTTCCCTAGAACATTGCACGTGAAGTCGTTGATGTTTCAGCCAGAGACAAATTGGAGATCAACACCAAAGCAAAGCTTTTCAGCTCTGTCAGCTATAACGTCGCCTCAGATTAGATGAGGTTGGCCAACGGATTGTACGACCAGATGTTGACCGAAGGGTTTTCTGCTGACGAAGTTCTTCAAACCACCGAGTTCTCGGACAACAATCGAATACGCCTCCGCGAGTGCTTTGCTGCTGTTGCCGTGGACAGGTCGCACCCAACGCCGGTGAGCCATCGCGTGACTTTGCGTTCGGTCAGTGACCAAGCTCTGAGCAAGGGCGTCGACCCGGAACTCGTGGCAATAGCCGAGGAAATGACCGAATCAGTTTCTGAGCGATCCGATTCATCAATATGCGCAACTCCCATGCACATCTGACGGTCTCTGCTGGGAAAGTGTCGATCGATTTACGCGACAAACACAGTCCCTTCAGGGGCGGGGAAGGAATGGACACTGACACCGGTTGCGGCGCTCAGGGAGAGGTTGTGGGTGGCCGTTTAACTACCCCTCCCGTTACTCCTTTT
>DAHXKX010000064.1 GCA_027366165.1 Actinomycetota bacterium | reverse complement strand
ATTGGTAAATAGAGATTTTCGTAGCTTTCTGGCCGCGATTGAGGCTTCCGGAGACCTCATCACTGTCGATGACGAAGTTGACTGGGACCAGGAACTCTCAGGAATCGGCCGTCTCAGCTGCGAACGGCAGGGTCCAGCATTCATATTCAACAACGTCAAAGATTATGCACCGGATTGGCGGGTTTCCGCGAATCCCATTGCGACTTGGCGCCGCCTGGCGGTTGGGCTGAATTTGCCGGCAGACACCCCACTCCGGGATCTGTATACAACCTATGCGCAGCGCGAAGGAACCATGGTTCCTCCAGTCATAGTTGATGACGGGCCATGCAAAGAGGTAAAGATCTTTAGTGACGACATCAACCTTTTCGATCTTCCAGTTCCCATGGTTCACGACGGTGATGGTGGCCGCTATTTGGGAACATGGGACCTGGTTGTTTCCAAGGACGCCAACTCGGACTGGGTGAACTGGGGAATGTATAGGTTCATGATCAACAGCGAGCGCCATCTCACCGGATATCCCAGGCCCACAAGCCACCTTGGCAAGATGTTGCTCGAGGGTTATGTGCCGCAGGGAAGGCCGATGCCCATTGCCATTGTCATCGGAGCTGATTTGCCGAGTCATATTGCCGCTGCCGCCACGTTCCGTCTCTCGGGAAGTGAAGCCGAACTTGCGGGCGGTTTGGGTGGTCATCCGATAAACCTCGTCAAGTGCGAGATGTCAGACCTCTATGTACCTGCTTCAGCGGAGATCGTCATAGAGGCCGAGATCTACCCGGACCGCATAGCTCAGGAAGGGCCATACGGTGAATACCCGGGCTATCGCAGCGGTGAGATGGGCAACTCGCTATGCGCCCGCGTGACGGCCATCACCCATCGCAAGGACCCTATCCTAACGCTTGACACTACAGGTTTTATGGATTCCAGCGCGACCACGACTTCAATTTCAGGCGCGATTGCGATCAAGCGCCGCCTTGAAAAGCATGACGTCCCGGTAGTGGATGTCTATATTCCACCAGAAGGTGGGGTGCATCTCGCGGTGGTCTCTGTTCGAAAAGGCGGGGCCAGGATAGCGCAGGAGGTTGTCGAGATCCTTACGGCCCGAAGAGCTCTTATGTCCAAGATCATCATTGTCGATGATGATGTTGACGTGTTCAACATGTCTGCAGTGATCCATGCTTTTGCCACGAAATGTCATCCGGACAGGGGAACCCATATTCACCGCTACCAAGGCCGGGCGAATGCGCTGACACCTGCATACAGTCTCGAAGAGCGGGTAGCCCACTCTGGTGCCACTGTGGCCTTTGATTCAACCTGGCCACCGGAATGGCCAAGGGAAACAACACCGATCCGTGCAACGCTTGATTCGATGTATTCGCCCGAGATTCAGAAACTCGTGACTGAGCGTTACAAACTGCTTGGGTTGTGAAAATAAAGGAGATCTACCATGGCAAATGAATACGAGACTTTTTTGCGTGATACTTCGCGGGTCCTTTCCGGCCGCGAATGCGTGCTGACGCTTCGCGATTTGACGCCTGGCCGTTCCAAATACCGCGGCATCAACGTTCGGGCCGTGGTCTCCCGTCCGCCTCTCGTCGGTGAGGCGACCCTCTGGATCCGATCGGTGGTGGGGCTGAAGGATCCTGAGCCTTGTAGCGTCAGAATTGTCGAGGAGTTGCCGGAGACCTTTGACGGCTTGCCGTACAGTGACTACTTCAGCGCGCTGGAACGCGCTGAGGGATGATGGAAACAATCACTGAAGCCGTCACTAGACATGCAGTTGAGCGGCCTGACAAGACCGCCCTGACAGATGGCGTCACATCGCTCAGTTGGTTCGAAGTCAAGTCATGGATGGACGATGCGGCGGGATGGCTGGTTGCCCTTGGGCTTCCCCGAGGCGCGACGGTGCTTGGGTGGTTGCCCAATTGCCTCGAATCGTATCTCGTCAGACTTGCCTGCGAACAGGCGGGATTATTTTGGGTTCCGGTTCCTATAAGTCAGGGGCGGCGTGAATTGGCTTCAATCCTGGAGCGGACCCGTCCGCACGTCTTTGTAACTAAAAAGCACTTCAGAGATCATGACTATACCGCTGAGGCCCAGGAAGTCTGTATGCAGGTAGGAATTGATCCACTGCGCATAACTGTGCCGGACGACGAGCTTCTTCGCCTTAGAGGCCCGTTGTTGAAAGACCCAACCGCCTTGCGCCTCGATGAACCTGCCCATTCTTTGCCCACCTCGGGATCGGAAGGCAAACCCAAGCTTGCGATTTACACGTTGTTTGCCGCATGCACCCGTGCCCATGCTCAGGCCGAACTGCTTGAGCTGAGTTCGGACGATAAAGTGCTTGTCCTCTCTCCTGGCACCGGTCCAGCCAGGGTTGGGTGGCTTGCGGCGCCGATAGCCGGCTCGTGCGTAATCGTGATGCCCAGGTTCGCAACAGAGAATGCTCTGGCTCTTGTGCAAAGGACAGGTGCGACCATAGTCTGCGGCACTCCGGCACAGCTCGCGATGCTGGTCACAAAGCTGGATGTTGCCGATACATCTTCGGTCCGGATCTGGTACGCGGTCGGCTCGGTTATGCCGCAGACCTTGGCCCAGGATCTTGAGGCCAAAACGAGTGGGATTGTCATCTCGAACTATGGCGGTTCCGATTTTGGTGGATGGGCTGCACCTGATCTTCAGGATCCTCCGGCAGTACGACATTCCACAGTGGGCCGCCCCCAGGGAGGCACCGTGTTCAGGATTGTAGATGATAATGATTGTGACGTTCCATTTGGGCAGGTTGGCGAGTTGACAGGTTGTGGGCCATGCTCGGTGAGCGGTTTTTTGGGCGAAGAGGGACGCCAAGCATGGCGTGATGGCTGGTTTCATACCGGCGACCTTGCACGCTTTGACGACCAAGGCAATCTGGTGATTGTCGGCAGGCTAAAGGAGGTTATTGTTCGCGGCGGAGATAAGGTCAGTCCAGTGGAGGTGGAGGCATTGCTGCGGACTCATGATGCCGTCGCGCAGGTTGCGGTCGTGGGGATACCTGATTCGCTGCTCGGGGAGAGGATATGCGCCTGCGTGGTTCCGGTGCCGGGATGCCGTGTTCCGGACTTCGAGACTCTGCGTGACTTTTTGGATCAGCTGGGTCTGGCTCACTACAAGGTGCCAGAGCGATTGATCGTTTTGGATTCCCTGCCCATCGTTGGCGACAAGATCGACCGGCGAAAGCTGGCACAGTTGGCGTTGTCCGCCTCTCAATCGCAATGATTTGGCACTGGGGTGGCCACGGGCATTTCAGTTCTCGCATGCTAACCGTAGATGGAACGATTGTCTTTATCCAGCGTGGAACTTTGTAACCGAAATCATATAGTAATTGCTGGTTCGAACAGTTGCCTAGAGCGCCGCACAATCCTGTGGAATAGTGTTAACCAACCCGCAGCTTCAGATCCTTGATGACAACCGGTGTAAAGATTGGGAGGTTTGCAGATGGACACAGGGTCCCGCAAATGGGTTGGACAATCTCTGGCCAGGTTCGAGGATGACAACCTCCTGAGAGGGAATGGGAAGTACCTCGATGACATCGAGCTCGATGGGCAGCTGCATATGCGTGTCGTCAGGTCGACCTATGCACGGGCAACAATCCGGTCCATCGATACCTCCCATGCGGCCCAGATGAAAGGCGTTGTCGCGGTATACACCGCAGGCGATTTCGTTGGAATGTACGAATCACCAGTGATAGCGGCTGCTCCTGGGGTGAAGGTCAGCGACCTTCCGATGACAGTCATCGCTGAGAGGCAGGTCAACTATGTCGGTGAGCCAGTCGCGGTTGTGATTGCCACCTCCCCTGCATTGGCCGAGGATGCAGCTGAAATAGTCGGCATAGAATACGAACCTTTGCCCGTCGTGGTTAGCCCCCGAGAATCACTACTCGGTGGGGTTTTGATACATGAGAGTGTTCCAAACAACGTTCTTTTGAGCCTGGCAAAGGAAAGCGATGGTTTTGAAGAGGCAATGTCCCAAGCCGCCAGGATTGTTGAGGGAGTCTTCGAACTTCCCCGGCTTGTTGCCGCGCCAATGGAGCCGAGAGGCTGTTTGGTTTCATATGACACCAGCACGGACACGGTCATGCTATGGGCATCAAGTCAGGATCCGCATCGGCCAAGCAGCCAGCTTGCTCAGGCGTTCGGTCTTGCCCCTGAACGAGTGAGAACGATCATCCCCGAAGTGGGTGGTGCTTTTGGATCCAAAGGTGGTGCGCCACAGGAGTACATATTGGCCTGCGCTTCATCGAAAAAGCTCGGACACGCCATCAAGTGGGTTGAGGACCGCTCGGAGAATTTCACCTCCTCGTACCAGGGGCGCGGAATAAGCGCGAGAGTCCGGCTGGGACTTGATGAGGATGGGAGGTTTGTCGCAATTGAGGCCGACCTGCTCGCTGATCTGGGGGCGTACCTTTTCCCCTCCACACCAATTGCGCCGAACACCGCCGCAACCATGATGACTGGGGCCTATAGGATTCCCAGTGCCAAGGTGTCTTTGACAGGAGTTGCCACAAACAAGGTTCCTACAGGGCCCTACCGCGGGGCTGGAAGGCCTGAGGCATGTTTATTCGTTGAGAGAATCGTTGATATGGCCGCCAGGGAGTTGGGGGTCGATTCTCTTGAAATCAGACTTCGAAACCTAATAACAGTGGACTCGTTTCCATATCTGACTGCGCTTGGACTGATCTACGATTCCGGTAACTACGCACCAACCCTTGAGAGAGTTAGCGATCTTCTTAACCGCGGGCAGACTGGCCGCGGCCCGAACACGGAGGCAGGTTGGGTTTCCGCTTCGGGCATCGCAATGTCAGTGGAGCCGGCTGGTGGCGGATTCTGGGAGAGTGGGAGTATCGAAGTCTTGCCTGAGGGAGTTGTTGTAGCAAAGAGTGGGTCTTCGTCTCATGGACAGGGCCATAAGACTTCGTTCGCCCAGATTATTGCTGACGAACTTGGCGTGGATCTCAGCGCGATCTCAGTGAACCAGGGTGATTCGGCCTATGGCTTAGGCGTAGGCACCTTTGGCTCCAGATCGATTCTTCTGGGTGGCGAGGCTCTGGCGATCGCGTCTAAAGATGTGAAAACGATGGCCTCCGACTGGGCGTCGTCCTTTTTTGAGGCGTCTGTGGAGGACCTTGTTTGGGATGGCGATCATGTTCATGTGCAGGGGAGTCCGCAGCCGAATCTGACTCTGTTTGAGATTGCACGTCAAATGGAGGAGTCGGAGGAACATTTGAAACTCGGGACAAATGCGCGCTGCAAGATCCCTGGCCCATCATTTCCGTTTGGCGCATATGGCGCGGATGTGGAAATGGAATTGAGCACCGGCCTAGTCAGGGTGAAGCGGATTGTTGCCGTTGACGATGCCGGCGTCATTGTCAATCCGCTTTTGGCTGAGGGCCAGGTTGTGGGTGCGACGCTCCAGGGCATAGCCTCTGCGCTCTTCGAGGAGATGATTTACGACGAGGATGGGATTCCGCTCACAGCCAGTTTTCTGGACTATCTCGTTCCAGGTTCGATCGAATCAGACTTTGTATCCGAAAACGAATTCAGGTCCACTCCCACACCCTATACCTCTCTTGGTGCAAAAGGTATAGGGGAAAGCGGTACTGTCGGGGCGTTGGCAGCTGTGGCAAATGCCGTGAACGCCTGCTTGTCAAAGTTGGGATTTACCGGCCATCTAGACCCGCCATACTCGCCGCAGAAGGTATGGAGAGTCTTGGAAACGTTGCAAGCCACTGATTGAAAGCAACGCAACCTCCGGCACCCTTGTCGCCTCTGAACTTGGCATTATCAACTCCTTTGGAATGTCCTCAAGGTTTTGCCGGATTCTGGTTCGTTTCTTAGAGATAGAAAACATCCATCCTTTTGTATCCTTTTCGGCCTTTGATACGTCTATGTCATTATTAGAGGTCTTGAAGCGAAGGAGCCTCAAATGAAGAAAAGAGTTGGAGTTGTCGATCAGGGAATCCGGATAATCGCCGCCATTGCGGCTGTAGTCGTTTCTTTGGTGATTGGAACCAGCACAGCATGGGGAATCGTTCTCTTGGTGTTAGCGATGCTGCTGCTTATTACGGGTCTTTCGGGATTCTGCCCGGTGTACTCGGCGCTCAAGATTGACACCGTATCTGAAACGAAGGAGTCGGGCAAAGGCAATCGGGTCGTTCATTGACCAGAGGATGAACGAACATGGATCTGTGGTAGCAGCGTCATGGTCGTTCAACGACGGGTCCATTTTGCCGATTGAGACTGAGTATAGTTGTCTGTAGATGCCGAGTTCTGATGCCGTTTTTTCGACGGGTGACAGCGACTTCATGAAGGCTGTAACCGAAGAGATCCCAGGATTATACCGATATGCCTTGACCTTGGTTGGAGACCCTGAGAGCGCAGAGTGGTTGGTAAGCGATACGTTGTCAAAGGCGTGGGAGAAGTCAAGTACTTTCCGCAGCGAATCCGGACTCAGTACCTGGCTGCACCGAATACTGCACAATCTTGCCGTCGATAATGCAAGAAAAAGGGCGAGGGAAGTTTCCGTGGAGGAGGTTGAGGACAAATGGCGGGATGGTGCCTTCAGCGTGGATCCGGAGCAGGTGGTGGAAATGGCGGAGGATCGGGAGGAACTTAGGGACTCGTTGTTGCGACTTCCTTTCGCGTACCGAAGCGTGCTCTTATTGCACGATGCGCAAGGGTGGAAGCTGCCCGAAATCGCCTCGTCTTTGGAGATCAGCCTTTCAGCGGCTAAGCAAAGGCTTAGGCGCGGACGGATGATGCTCGTGAGTGCCCTTTCGGAAGGTGCAGCAAGAAAGGCTGTGGGAAGCGGAATGTCGTTGTCGTGTTGGCAGGCGCGGAGCATGGTATCCGACTATTTGGATGGTGAAATCTCCGGTACGACGAGAGAGTCGCAGTTGGTGGACCATCTGTCAAATTGCGTCACTTGCCCTCCCTTGTACACCGCGCTTGTGGGCGTCAAGGCCTCGCTGTCTGGTATGAGGGACCCAGATACGGTCATCTCGCCCGATGTGATTAAGAGGATCCGCAGAGCAACAAATGACCGCCCATGAAGAACGTGGTGCGAATGGCTAAAGTGTTTGCCCCGCGAGCCTTTTCCGGGTGATGTCGCCATTTTTCGCACGGAACTCAATTGTGGGTATGTAGTTCAGACCGAGGATGCCGGTGAAGCCTTGTTGAAAAATCGCTGATCACCATCTATGGACCTGTGTCCAGGTAAAGTCAAGCTTGGATTGATAGGATCTTTCGAAGGTGACATACTTGCGCGGGCGCGGGGTATTGGAAACAGGGTTCATTAGGTCGTGCAAAGGCCATCGGCTTCTTGGCCTGAGTTGGAGGAAGTTTTGGGGCTAGGCCCGTCAGCCAAGGAGCATGAGGTTCTGGTGGAAGAGTCCCATGCAAAGAACTGATGATACATTTAACCGGCTCACTGAATTGCCCGGGCAACCATGTAGCCCAAAAGCGGGGTCTTGACAGATCTATTCAATTTCAAGCCTCGTCCCTGCTCCGTCAAAGTCTCGAGCACAAAGCAGCAAATTCTACTCACCCTGTCCTTGTCGTAGCAGTAAACCCAAAGTTCACATCGCAGACCTAAATGCAGCGTGGAAACACTGAAGCCAAAAATCGCCACGCGTGTTTTCTCTGTGCCACCTGCGGCCATGAAGCTAACGCCGAGGTAAACGCCCCAAGCAAACCTTCCCGCTGTGGGGCTGGGTCCCCTTTGAAAAGGTCGCAGGACCTAGAGGGACACCGCAGGTGAAGTCAGCAATGACTGGCCATAGCGGCCTAATGAAGCGTCAACTCCTGGAAGAAGCGGTGGCAGAGCTGTTTATCGGATTCAAGAATCCTCTTCTCTGAGGGCAGGGAGGAGATGGATTCTGCATCGAAACCTGATGGAGTGTTTGCGGTGACCGAGCATCATGGCGAGCGCTGCGGGCCTTGCGTCGAAGCAACTTACAGGAATGGCGGTGGCGAATTTGAATCCGCCTTTCGGGTGCGTGTTCGCGGCTAGTCTTGTTACCGAGAAGCGCTTGAACCATATCCGCCATCTGGTGAATCGGGAGTCCTGATCAAAATGTCAATCACGGTGGGCACCGACATCTTGGAGATAAACAGGTTTCGAAAGGTGCTTGAGCGCAGACCTGGTTTACGTAGGAAGATCTTCACTGAAGCAGAGGTTGCGTACTGCGAATCCAAGGCAGATTCGATTCCACATTTTGCGGCCAGATTTTGTGCCAAGGAGGCCTTTGCAAAGGCGATTGGCAGTGGAGTCAGAGAGTTCTCGATGTCTGAAGTCGAGGTCGTGCGAAATGATTTGGGGAAGCCGGGCATTGAATTGTCGGGCAGGGCGCACAAGATTGCGTCAGACCTTGCCGTTAAGGATGTCGATGTGTCAATGTCACACAGTGACCTCTTTGCAGTTGCAGTAGTATTGGTCGAGAAATAAGAGACCGCCGGCGATGATTCCTATTTACCGGCAAAGAGATTTCAAGGCCTACGACGATTCACTGGCCTCCTTGGGTCGGTTGGAAGAGGCGATTTCGAGAGCCGGGTACAGTGTCTTTGCTTTGGCGGCAGAGATGCTGGGCCGCCTTTATGGCAAGAGGGTGCTGGTTTTGTATGGACCAGGCAACAATGGCCGGGACGCTCTGGTGGCCGCAAAACATCTGAAAGCGGCTGGAGTTGTTGTGAAAGAGGTCCGTCAAGGTTCGCCCGAGTTCTACCTGGAAGCAACATTTGTCGGCGCTGATCTGGTCATTGACGGCTGTTTTGGAGTTGGCTTAAGCCGAACTTTTGAACCGCCTCCAATCGGGCCTGATGTGGCCGTTCTTGCGGTCGATATACCCTCCGGGTTGAACGGCGATAACGGTTCTATGGTTGGCTCAGCCATTAGGGCCACTTCCACTCTATGTCTGTCCGGCCTGAAACTAGGGGCGCTAATCTCGACTGGACCTGATCTATGTGGCGAGGTGTACCTTTCTGATCTTGGCCTAGGCGACATGGCAATGCCAGATCTCCAAGAGTTCTTCATCGAGGATTCCGACCTATCTTTTTTGACTTTTCGCAAAAAGCGAAATGACCACAAATGGAGCCATTCAGTGGCGGTGATTGCCGGGTCACCCGGCATGAGCGGTGCAGCCCATCTCGTTTGCTCCTCCGCATATTGGGTGGGAGCGGGGATAGTCCATCTATACACGGAACTAGTTGGCCAGGCGGGTGACTATGGAGTTGAGACGGTTGTACACCCCGTCTCACTTGCAAATCTGGATCAAGCGGATAAGAACGTGTTTTTCCAGGATTTGGCGGGGAGATTCAAGGCTCTTGTGGTGGGACCTGGATTGGGTCTTGGCGAGGGAGTGCCTGATTTAGTCCTGGCGGCAATTTCAAGTGGTGTGCGGCTAGTGATAGATGCTGATGCGGTTTCAGCCATTCCTTCGGTGGAATGGCTGGCGGAGACTATCGGGTCAGACCACCCCGGTGTGATTCTTACACCGCACATGGGAGAATTGAAGAAGCTTCTAGAACGGTCAGGTCCCGGCATTCTGGACAGTTTTAGCAGCAGAGATCCATGCACTTTTGCCAGGGAGTTCACTGCCCAGAGTGGTGCGGCGCTTTTGATCAAAGGCGGACCTACCATAGTCTCGTCGACAGATGGGAAGTGCTATCTGACTGCAGCGCCCAGCGCTTCGCTGGCCATTGCGGGCAGTGGCGATGTTCTTTCAGGCATGATCGGCGCGGCACTATCGTATGAGGGCGACGTTGCGCTGTTAGCAGCCGTAACCGCACACCTGCACGGTCTGGCCGGCAGATGCATGGCTATTGGTCCATCTGGTGAGTTGGGGCGTCACGCAAGAGACCTTCTACGGAGGTTCGAGCAATCTGGGGTGTCGGCCCGTAAGAAATCTTTTGCAAAACCCATGAGGATCGAGGGCGATCTGGTGGCTGGGAGCGAATTAATTGGGGACCATTCTCCTCGCCGGGTGTAGCCTTGGAGGTTATGGGCAAGCGCAAAGAGTCCGTTTGATGATTCGAGCAAGATCGCGCCCCGCATGGGCCGAGATAGACGACGAGGCTTTGGTTTCAAATGCTCGCTTGATTAAAGATGTTATTGGATCAGCCAGACTATGTGCTGTGGTCAAGGCGGATGGATATGGACATGGCGCCGTCCTTGTGTCAAAAATACTGGAAGCAAGTGGCGTCGATTATTTCGCGGTGGCACATGTTGACGAAGCCATTGAACTTCGCGAAGCCGGAATATCAAAGCCAATACTCTGCCTTTCTGAACCTTCTTATGACGCCATAGAGGCGGCCCTGGAGCACCAGGTGTCTTTGACTTTGTATACCAAACAGGGAATCGATGTGCTGAGCCGGGAAGCAAGGAAGCTTTACGAGAAGGGGTTCTTGCCTGATCCGAAATCCGGATATCACCTGAAAATTGATACCGGGATGCACCGGGTGGGGGCAAACCCTCGAGACGTTACTGAAATAGCTGAGTACGGCCGTGACGCCGGATTGGTCCTTAGGGGATTCTGGACTCATATGTCGGTTGCTGACGATCCGGCGGGTGGTGGCCCGGATGACTTCACAATTCATCAGATCCGTTTATTTGAAGCCGCCAAAGAGCAGCTTTTGGTACGAGGCTTTACTCCGCGACTCCATGTTGCCAACTCAGCCACCGGAGTGAATTATCCTGAGGCGCGTTACGACATGGTTAGGGCGGGGATAGCTCTTTACGGCTGCTCGCCTTCGCCAAAGACGCAGATACCCGGTTTGCGCCAGGTGATGTCGCTCAAGTCAAGAGTGACTTACGTTCGAGTGGTCGGACCGGGTTTGAGACCATCCTACGGAAGAAAAAGGTCGACAGAAGGGGATACCACCGTACTGGCCACGATACCACTTGGATATGCAGACGGAGTCCCAAGAGCACTGTTCGATGCTGGTGCAGAAGTACTCATCAGGGGCAAGCGGCGGCCATTGGCTGGAATGGTGACAATGGACCAGGTGATCGTGGACTGCGGAAGCGACTTTGACGTGTCCGTCGGTGATGAGGCGGTTTTCTTGGGGACTCAGGGTTCGGAATCGGTCACGCCGGATGATTGGGCCACCATGTTGGGGACCATCAAATATGAGATTATCACTAGGATCGGATTTCGCGTTCCCAGGATTTTGGAAGCTGACGTGGACGCGGTTATCGGTGGAAGCGCGAGTGAATCGAAGTTCTAATGGGGGCGACGGATTGCTTGACAGTTTGACTAAGGCTGAGAGAATGGATCAAATTGTGAGGGAGATTGCCCTCTGCCGAAAGTGTCCGCTGTGCGAGTCGCGAAAGAACACGGTCCCGGGAGCCGGAGACTACGGGGCGAAGCTCGTGATCGTCGGCGAAGGACCTGGAGCCCAGGAGGACGAGCAGGGGAAGCCTTTTGTTGGAAGATCCGGCAGACTGCTGGATCAGATAATAGCGAGTCACGGAGCGTTGAAGAGGTCAGACATCTTCATAACCAACGTGGTCAAGTGCCGGCCGCCTGGCAACAGGACCCCCCTGCCAACTGAGATCGAAGCCTGCAAATCCTATTTGATAGGCCAGCTGAACACGCTGCGCCCCAGGGTGGTCCTCTGTATGGGTTCGACTGCCACCCAAACTCTATCTGGACAGCCTGGTTCCCTCACTAGACTACGGGGTAGGAATCTTTCGGGGATGAGTCCTGCGATTGTCGCCACTTTTCATCCCTCATATGGCTTGCGAATGGGTGATCCGGTGGTGAAGCTCATGGAGACTGACTACGCATTTGCCTGCAGCCTTGCACTAGGAGCATAAGATGCTCAGATTTGTTCTTGAAAATGCTCAGGATACCGAGCTGCTTGCCCGGACGGTCGCCAACCACTTGGTCCAAGGTGACCTGGTGATTCTCAGCGGCGAACTTGGTGCAGGAAAGACAGTTTTTGCCCGGACCCTTTTTCGCCATCTTGGAGTGAATGAGGTCGTGACCTCACCCACATTTGTTCTGGTCAAGAGCTACCAGGGCAGGATTCCGGTGGAGCATGTGGACATCTACCGTGTCAATGACTCGGAAGAGCTGGACATGCTATGCATAGCGGATCTTCTGGAAGAAGGTCACCTCGTTGTGGTTGAATGGGGTGAAAAGGCACTGGGACTATTCGGGCCCAGCTATGTGCAGATCAGCTTGGAACGGCTGGATGCCGAGGTATCAGTGGATGAAGAGGTCGCAGGCGAAGCAAAGCGTTTTGCGACAGTCGAGATCGTGGGGCCGAAATTCGGTGGTCGGAGAGGTCGGATGGAGTCAGAAATTGGAAAAATTTGGAGCGTGGCCTAATGATTCTTCTTGGGATCGATACTGCCACGGAGATGACTTCGCTCGGTCTCTGCAAATATGGCGAGCCACCGTCTCTTGTATCCTTCCCTGGCCCAAAAAATCAGCTTGAGTCGATTGGCAGAGTGGTTCAGCAGCTGCTCGACGACTCAGAGTTCAGCCGGTCACAGATCAACGCGGTAGCGGTCGATGTCGGGCCGGGGCTGTTCACCGGACTGAGAGTCGGCGTCTCTTTTGCGAAGAGCCTTGCCGGTGCGTTGGGCATCTCGATAGTTCCGGTATCTTCGCTTGATATTTTGGCTTTTAGCCAGCGCAACTGCCCCAAGACTGTCGTCGCCGCAGTGGACGCCCGTCGCGGCGAGGTATTCTATGCCATGTACCGAAAGGTGCCTGGAGGTGGCATCGCAAGGATAAGCGATATTGCTGTCGGATCCCCCGAAGATGTGGCTGCTGAGATTGAAAGCATGGCGGAGTCTGTCCTATTGGTGGGTCACGGAGCGCATAAGTACAAGGAGGTATTTTCAACGGTCTCTCAGGTGCATTTTGCAGGAAGCGCCGTTTCATATCCGTTGATGCCTATGCTCTTTGAAATTGCTTTTCCCATGACCTTTTCAGAGGAGTTTGTACCACCCGAGAGTGTAGAAGTGGTCTATATCCGGGACGCGGATGCCAGAGTAAACTTTGACGTACGGCAAGCTCTTCGAAAAGATGGGTAGGTTTCTCGATGAGCGAACTTGAAAAGCCAGATTTGGGCAAGTTTCTCAGTTCGCTTGACCTCACGCCCATGCGGAAGAAGCACCTTGACATGGTGCTTGATATCGAACACAGGGCATATCAGAATCCTTGGTCGAGAACGGTGTTTGAAAGTGAGCTCTCACAGGGAATTACCCGGTCATATATTGTTGCACTGAATGGGCGGGCCGTGGTCGGATATTGCGGCGCCCTATATGTCATGGATGAGGCGCACATTACAAATATTGCCGTGGACCCCAGCTGGCACCGGATGCACATAGGGACCAGGCTCTTGTCGGATATGGTTCGCCGTGCTTGGGACAGGCGCATAGGTGCGATCACCTTGGAGGTCAGGGTTTCAAATTTCAATGCTCAGAGGCTTTATCAAAAGTTTGGATTTCAACCGGCCGGGGTTAGAAAAGGTTATTACCAGGAGAGCAACGAGGATGCCTTGATCATGTGGGCTTATGACGTAGATTCTCCCGAGTATCACGAACGGCTCCTCAATATCGAGGCCCAAGCGGGAATTGTCGTGGAATCTCTAAGACGGCGAAGACATATATGGGGTTGAACTCCTATTCCGTCGCCCACGGGTTGGTCCTGGGAATTGAAACGTCTTGCGACGAAACTGCTGTTGCGGTTGTCGAAGACGGCAGTCGGGCCCTATCGTCGATCATCTACTCACAAGAGGTGCACGCAGAGTTCGGGGGCGTGGTTCCTGAACTGGCAGGGCGTGAGCATGAAAGACGGATCCTGACAGTGGTCAAACAGGCAATCTCTGAAGCTGGACTGGAAATGTCCAAGCCGAAACTCGAAGCTATTGCAGTTACCATGGGTCCCGGTCTGGCGGGTGCCCTTATGGTCGGGGTGGCGGCCGCGAAAGCGCTCTCGCTCGCGTGGGAAGTGCCGATCATTGGCGTGAATCACTTGGAAGGACATCTCTTTGCCGTTAGGCTGGAGCAGGATCCAATCAGATATCCGGCGATCATGTTGCTGGTTTCCGGAGGTCATACCATGCTGGTTTTGGTCGAACAGCCTGGCAGGTACAAGATCGTCGGCCGGAGTCTCGATGACGCCGCCGGCGAGGCATTCGACAAGGTGGCCAGATTTCTTGGCCTTGGCTATCCTGGTGGTCCGGAAATTGAACGCGAGGCCGGGTTAGGAGATCCTTCATTCATCCGTTTTCCCCGTGCGCTTCGCGACGGATCTTTCAATTTCTCATTTTCCGGCCTGAAGACAGCGGTGGTCACATATGCCAAAAGAAATCCTCAAGTTGAGTTAGCTGATATTGCGGCAAGCTTTCAAGAAGCAGTCGTGGATGTCCTTGTTGAGAAGACGCTCAATGCTGCAAAGGAGTTTGAAGCGAAAAGTGTGGCCCTGGCCGGAGGGGTTGGGGCCAATACGAAGCTGAGGGAAGTTCTCGCCAAGCGGGCTCATGACCTGGATCTCGGCGTTTGCATACCCTCCAGAGAGAATTGCACCGATAACGGTGCGATGATTGCCGCTGCGGGTGCCTGGAGGTTGGAGAACTTCGGTCCGAGCGACATTTCCTTGGGCGCATATCCATCACTTGGGCTGCAGGAGAGCATTTAGTCTCGATTTGGGCTTGAAAACTGAAATATTTTCCGCTACATTTAGCACTCACTAGCCGAGAGTGCTAATGAACAACTACACTCTCATAATAAAAATCGATAAGGAGGCTTGTAAAACCATGAAGCTTCAACCATTGGACGACAGAATTGTCGTTAAGCCAGATGAGTCTGAAGAGCGAACTGCTTCAGGATTGGTACTGCCAGAGTCGGCCAAAGAGAAGCCACAGCAGGGTCAAGTCCTTGCCGTTGGACCAGGTCGCAGAGCAGAGGCTTCGGGAGAGATTATCCCGTTGGATATCAAGGTCGGCGACACGGTCGTGTACTCGAAGTATGGTGGAACTGAGATCACAGTTGACGGCGACGAGCTGCTGATCCTGTCCAGCCGGGACATCTTGGCGAAGGTGACCAAGTAATGTCAAAGACTTTGAAGTTTGATGAGAACGCCCGCAGGTCCCTTGAGGAAGGTGTCAACAAGCTTGCTGACACGGTCAAGGTGACTTTGGGTCCAAAAGGAAGAAACGTGGTGTTGGAGAAGAAGTTTGGCGCTCCAACCATCACAAACGACGGTGTATCAATTGCCAGGGAGATCGACCTGGAGGACCCATTTGAAAACATGGGTGCTCAGCTGGTAAAAGAAGTTGCCACCAAGACCAACGATGTTGCTGGTGACGGTACCACTACGGCAACCGTTCTGGCCCAGGCCCTGATTCGTGAAGGCCTGCGCAACGTTGCCGCTGGAGCAAGTCCGCTGGTTTTGAAGCGTGGTATCGAGAAGGCTGTGGCCGTCGCAGTAGAGTCGATCCAAAAGCAGTCAAAGCCAATCGAGGCCAAGTCTGACTTTG
>DAHXKX010000053.1 GCA_027366165.1 Actinomycetota bacterium | reverse complement strand
CCTCGAACTCCATAGAAACCATCGATTGAGGCAACTTCGACATCGCCTGCGCCGCCAGCTCCCCGAGTGACCGCCTCTTTCGACTGATCAACTCCACCAGCATCACAGCACTAAGGAGTCCGTCTCCTGTGGTCGCCAGGTTGCGGAAGATAATGTGACCCGACTGCTCACCACCAAATACCAGTCCATTTTCCTCCAGGGCTTTGAGGACATACCGGTCACCCACTTGAGTCTCAAGAACCTGAATGCCGTTTTCTGCCATAGCCTGACGAAATCCGAGGTTAGTCATTACCGTAACTACGACAGAATCACGAACCAGCTTGAACCTCTCTTTCAGATCAAGCGCAAATATTGCCATCAACTGGTCACCATCGATCAGATTGCCATCTGAATCCACAGCCAACATTCGGTCTGCATCTCCGTCAAGTGCAATGCCCAGATCAGCTTGTCTTTCCCTAACTGTCTCAATCAAAAGCTCAGGATAAACAGATCCGCAGTTCTTGTTGATGTTCCTCCCGTCGGGACTGACCCCGATGAACTTGACGTCGAGATTCAGCGTCGAAAACAACCCTGGAGCGACGGACACCGCGGCTCCGTTTGAGCAGTCGATTACCGCCTTCAGGCGTCTTGACTCCGCCACACGACAGTTTGAGAGGAGGTACGAAGTGTACTCGTCCAGAGCGGTCGAGTCGTGAACGATCTCACCGACCTCGCTTGTCGCGGGATTGAAGTTGCCGGAAAGGATGAGCGAGTGAATCTGCATCTCGATCTCATCTTCGAGCTTCAGTCCACCGGGGGCAAAGACCTTGATCCCGTTGTCCTCATAGGGATTGTGGGATGCTGAAATCACTATGCCTGCCACACCCCGTTTGGCCGAAATATGGGCTACGCCGGGCGTGGGCATCACGCCCAGATCCACGACAGACACTCCAGACGAACTCAGGCCACTCGCCAGTGCGCTCGAAAGCATCGCCCCTGAAATTCTGGTGTCACGTCCAATTATCACAGTCTTTGGCTGAAACACTCCCGCTAAAGCCCGCCCAAAGGAAAGAGCGAACTCAGGAGTCAACTCCTGGTTCGCTCTGCCTCTAACTCCATCCGTCCCGAATTCGAGCATCTCAGAATTATCTCTTGGAGTACTGTGGAGCCTTCCTTGCCTTCTTCAGGCCGTACTTCTTGGACTCCTTCTCACGTGCATCTCTGGTGAGAAATCCGGCCCTCTTCAGAGTCACACGCAACTCAGGCGAGAGTTCAATGATTCCACGTGCAATTCCAAGGCGAAGTGCACCCGCCTGTCCAGACAGTCCACCACCATCGATAGTGGCGTCAACGTCATAGTTTCCCGTGACATTGGCAACCCGCAACGGCTCAGTCGCGAGATTGCGCTGGGCAAGAGATGGGAAGTACTCTTCGATTGGCCTCTTGTTTATGGTGATGACACCGGTTCCCGTGCGAAGGCGAACGCGGGCGATCGCCTCTTTGCGCCGTCCAGTTGACTGTGTTAATGGCGTAGGCATCTATTTTTCATCCTTACGAGACCTTGCGGGCATTGGAAATTACAAACGGAACAGGTTCCTGGGCTGCATGTGGATGCGCTGGTCCAGCGTAGACCTTCAACTTCTTCGCCATGGCCCGGCCAAGACGGTTATGAGGGAGCATGCCCTTTATCGACTTCTCTACAACGAACTCCGGCTTGGTCGCCAGAAGATCTGAGTAGCTAGTTACGGTGAGAGCGCCGGGATACCCCGAGTGACGGTAGTCAAACTTTCTATCGGCTTTGCTTGAGGTCATCTTGACCTTGGCAGCATTCACGACTATCACATAGTCGCCAGTGTCGAGGTGCGGAGCATAGATGGCCTTGTGCTTGCCGCGCAGCAAGCTTGCGGCAACCGTGCTCAAGCGACCAAGGACAAGGTCCTCGGCATCGATAGTGTGCCATACGCGCTTTATGTCTGCTGGCTTAGTCGAGTAGGTACGCATAAATTCCTCGCATGAAAACTGGAAACTTCGTCGAAAGGATATATCCCCTTCTGCCAATACTACAGAACGGCAGAATTTCGACACGGTATTCAATAATACCGGATTATCTCAGAACACCAGCACTAGAGCGGTTATATTTGTTTCTCAACTCCACTGTGGCAATACTCCAACATCGTAACCCACTTCCCACAGCATAAGGCCGGAAGCTGGTGCCAGCATCTTTACCCAGGAGCGGTCCTTTGCATTCAGCGCCTCTCCAACGTGTGACGGAGCCACCTTTGAAGTCCCTACTTGATACAACAGTCCCACAATTGACCTGACCATCTGATGGCAAAATGAAGAGGCGGTAATCCAGAAATCAAGCATCCCAGCCGACTCCTCAAACACAACCTCGTCAACCCTGCGGATCAGAGAGGCGCCATCAGGATCCTTGCGGCAGAAGCTGGAAAAATCATGCTCACCCACAAGGAAGCAAGATCCTTCACGCATCTTGGCCACATCCAGAACATCTCCTACCAACCAACTGGTGGGACCGACAAATGGATCCCGGGTGGAACCTATGACGAAGCGGTACCGATACTTGCGGTAACGCGCGGAAAACCTGGCGTGAAAGCCCTCATCGGCAATCCACGCGGTACGAACAGATATCCTCTCATCCAAAAGGGAGTTCATCGACTTGACAAACCGCTCGGAAGAGAACCTTTTTGTATCATAGAGCGGAAAGGAGATTACCTGCGCCCGGGCGTGAACTCCGGCGTCTGTCCTGCCAGCGACGCTGAGTCGAGGCCGCTCACCAACACAGACCTCAACCGCTCTCAGCAGTTCACCAGCCACGGTGGCTTGCCCCTCTTGAAACGCAAAGCCAGAAAATCCGGTCCCGTTGTAAGAAACTATGGCGCCAATAACCAAAGCTCCAGAACGCAACGAATCCGTATCTTGGCCAATTGGGCCAGAGACACGGATTCCAGAAGGCTCTACGACCTCAATCACACCAGTTCGATGACCGCCATGGCCGCATTATCGCCATTACGAGTTCCCAGCTTGAGGACTCGGGTATAGCCACCGGGACGACCCTCGTAACGTGGACCAATCTCGTCGAAGAGCTTGTGCGCCATGTCCTTGTCTCTCAGAAATGCCACCACCAAACGGTGGTTGTGCAAACCGCCCGTCTTGGCCTTTGTAATCAACTTTTCAGCAACTGGGCGTAGCGCCTTTGCCTTTGCCTCGGTGGTAACGATCGACTCGGCTGCAAATAAAGAAGCCGCCAGATTAGCCATAATTGCTTTTTGATGTTGAGAGTCTCCACCAAATCGGCGACCCTTCTTTGGACGTCCAGGCATATCTAATCCTTACTCTTTAGAAGAAGCCCACGCTCTTGGAGCCGTGAGGTCACCTCATCCAACGACTTCTGACCGAAGTTTGTAATCGAAAGTAGGTCATCGGCGGTTCGCAGAATCAGCTCCCCGATAGTGTTGATCTGCGCCCTCTTCAGGCAGTTTCGAGGCCTCTCAGTGAGATCAAGTTCTTCGATTGGCAGACTGAGATCCGGGGAGATCTCTTCTTCCTCAACGATCTCAGAGAGTTCAAGACCCATTGGGTTCTCGCTCATCTCCGCAATCACACCAAACAGCGTCCTCAGCGTGTCACCTGCAGATGCCAAAGACTCTAGAGGGGTGATCGAGCCATCACTCTCAATGTCCAGTATGAGCATATCGTAGTCCTTGGACTGCTCGACTCGAGTTGGCTCAACCGTGATCATGACTCTGCGAATCGGCGAAAATATGGAATCGATCGGAATGACGCCAATAACAGACGACGTCTTGTTCTTTTCAGCGGAACGGTAACCACGACCTCTGTCGACCGTCGCATCCAAGGCCAAACGGCCCTTCGCTGACAATGTCGCCAACGAGAGATCCGGATTCATAATCTCCACATCCGAAGAAAGCTGAAAATCTCCCGCGCGTACAACGCCAGGACCTCTGACATCCAAACGAATTGTGACTGGCTCCTCTGAGTAACTCCGGAAAACGATATCCTTGAGGTTCAGAATGATGTCAGTGATATCCTCCTTGACGCCCGAAAGCGTGGTGAACTCATGCAAGGCTTCATCGAAGCGCACCTGGGTTAGAGCCGCTCCTGGAATCGAAGACAACAGAGCACGGCGCAGTGAGTTTCCAATAGTGTGGCCAAAGCCGGGCTCTAGCGGACCAATGGCGAACTTCTGGCGATTGCCAATTTGTTCTCCCAATTCCTCAACAGAAGGTCTCTGAATAAAGAGCAACGTATCTCCTTAGATCGTCTATTTGGAGTAAAGCTCAACGATGAGCTGCTCACGGACGGGAACATCGATGTGCTCACGCAATGGCGGATTGAGAACGGTGGCTCCAAAACCATCAGCACTCAGCTCCAGCCATCCCGGAACCTGCCGACTAATGGTGTCACGGTTGTGAACCACAACAATGTACTCTCGAGCCTTTTCAATCAGAGTAACGACATCGCCCTTACGAACACGGAGCGAAGGAATCGTCACCCGTCGGCCATTGACTCGGACAAGACCATGGCGTACAAATTGACGGGCCTGGGATCTTGACGACGCCCATCCTGTACGAAATACAACGTTATCTATGCGCAACTCCAGCATCGTCAGCAGGTTCTCACCAGTGATTCCGTGCTGACGGTTTGCTTCTTTGTAGGTGTTGACGAATTGCTTCTCCAAAACACCGTAAATTCTTCGTGCCTTCTGCTTCTCACGCAGCTGGGTCAGGTACTCTGAACCCTGGCGGCTGCGCTCACGCCCGTGAACACCCGGAGGGAACGGACGGGACTCCATTGGACACTTTGAAGAGTCGCACTTAGGACCTTTCAAATAAAGCTTCATTTTTTCTCTTCTACAGAGACGGCACACTGGTCCGGTATAACGAGCCACTTGCTTCCTTTCTCGGACTAGACCCTACGGCGCTTCTTGGGGCGACAGCCGTTATGGGGAACTGGAGTAACATCCTTGATCGATTTGATTTCAATGCCAGAGTTTGCAATTGCACGGTGAGCCGTGTCCCTGCCAGAGCCTGGACCCTTCAGCAACACATCAACATGACGAACGCCATGCTCCATTGCCCTCTTGGCGCAAGCCTCAGCAGCCAGCTGGGCGGCAAATGGGGTGGACTTCCTGGATCCCTTGAACCCCACGTTCCCAGCACTGGCCCACGCGAGCACATTGCCCTCTTGATCGGTTATCGACACAATTGTGTTATTGAAGGATGAGTGGATATGGGCAACCCCATACGCAACGTTCTTCCTATCGCGTCTTCTGGGACGCCTGCCTCCCGGCTTGGTCTTAGCCATTACTTACGTACCTTCTTCTTACCAGCAACGGTCTTCTTGGGACCCTTACGCGTTCTTGCATTCGTGTGAGTTCTCTGACCTCGAACCGGCAGCCCTTTGCGATGGCGCAAACCCTGGTAAGATGCGATCTCCATCTTTCGCTTGATGTCTTGGGCCACATCTCTTCTTAGATCACCCTCTACTTTGAGATTGGCATCTATCCAAGACCTAAGCTTCACTACTTCTTCGTCGGTGAGGTCCCGCACCCGCGTGTTGGGATCCACTCCTGTTGCTTCACAAATCTTCTGAGAGGTGGTCAAACCCACTCCAAAGATGTAGGTCAGAGCGATCTCCAACCTCTTCTCCCTTGGAATGTCTACTCCGGCTATACGTGCCATTTATCAACCCTGCCGTTGCTTGTGTCGTGGATTTTCGCAAATGACCTGAACTCGCCCATGGCGGCGGATCACTTTGCATTTTTCACAAATTGTCTTAACGCTAGCTCTAACCTTCAACTTTTTCCCCTGATCAGTCGGGATTCTCCATTGGAACCTGGTCGGTTCTTGGACCTTTACTTGTATCGGTAGGTAATTCTTCCTCGCGTGAGGTCATAAGGAGTAAGTTCAATCTGGACTTTATCGCCTGGCAGTATCCGGATACGATGCATGCGCATCTTCCCGGAACTATGTGCAAGCACCTTATGTCCATTCTCAAGCTCGACACGGAACATTGCATTCGGCAAGGGCTCTATCACGGTCCCTTCCAAAACGATCACATCTTCCTTGGGCTTGGTCAGCTCACCCTCCTAAAACAACATCCCACCACTGCAGGAATTCTCCGATACACTTATTCAAATTGCGCGAATTGCTCACTAATAGATTCAGCGAAACACTCGACTTGGTCCGATTATCAGACCTTGATTTTACCCAGGCAAGGCAAGGCTCTACCAAAGATCCGAGGAACCATTATATTAGTTGGTGCAGCGCATTATGCCTGCCATGCAATCGCTTTTGGACTCTTCCGAACCTGAAATCGCCTTGACAATCACGCCAACTTCAAATCGTGAGGATTTCTGGGCCATTTTCCAGAATTGCGATCGTATGTTCAAAGTGAGCGGAAAGCGACCCGTCCGCCGTCACCACACTCCACCCGTCGTCCAAAGTTACGGTATCAGGTCCTCCGACATTCACCATCGGCTCCACCGCAAAGACATTCCCAACCTTCAGCTTGGGCCCGGCATTACCCGGCCAGTAGTTCGGCACGCTCGGCGACTCGTGCATGGCGGTTCCAATGCCATGTCCCACGTATTCCCTTACCACACTAAAGCCTTCAGCCTCCACGATCTTCTCCACGACTCGTCCGATATCGTGAAGCCGGTTACCTTCAACCATCACGTCTATGGCCGACATAAGAGACCGCTCAGTGACATCTATCAGATGCTGTGCAACCTTTGATATCTTGCCGACCCCCATGGTATAAGCGGAGTCACCGTGATAACCGTCAATGATTGCACCACAGTCAATCGATATGATGTCCCCTTCTTCAAGCCTGTAACTTCCCGGGATACCATGGACGATCATCGAATTTGGCGAGGTGCAGATGGTGGCTGGAAAGCCATGGTAGTTGAGAAAATTCGACTTCGCACCACGCTTTTCCAACACTTCCCGCGATACGAGGTCCAATTCCAGGGTTGTCATGCCGGGCCGCACCATATCCATTGTGCGCTCTTTGATCTCGACAACGACCTTGCCCGCTTTGCGCATTTTTGCTATTTCTTCGCTATTGCGCCTCACACGTCTCCAAATCCAAGTTTAAATAGTCAGGGATACGGCTACTTCTTGCGATCTCGTGCCATTTCTACAACCTTAACAAGCCTATCCATGACTTCGTCCGGGGTACCGACACCGTTGACCACCGCCAGCAGATTTCTCTCAGCATAGAACTCAAGCAGGGGGGCGGTGGACTCTTCGTAGAGGTCGAGCCTGCGGCGGATGGCAGTCTCGGTGTCGTCTCGTCTTTGAACCACCTCGCCACCGCACAGATCACAGGTCCAGTTCAACTTGGGAGGCGACTCAAGCGAGTAGTTGGCCCCACAGGTGGAACAGACTCTCCTCGACGACAAACGCTTCAACACAAGTTCGGTCGGCACGTCAAGATCCAGAACGAGATCAAGTGAATTCGGCCTTACCATCTCATCCAAAGCCTTTGCCTGAACAGTTGTTCTGGGAAACCCGTCAAGAAGAAAACCACGAGAGGCATCCGGTTCTGCAATACGGTCCTCAACTATACCCATTACCACGTCATCGGGAATCAACTCGCCACGATCCATGTACGCCTTGGCTAGCTGTCCAAATTCAGTCCCGGCCTTCACCGCAGCCCTAAGCATGTCCCCCGTTGAAATGTGTGGAACGGCAAGGTAATGAGACAGACGTACGCACTGGGTACCCTTTCCTGCCCCTTGCTTTCCAAGGACTACAAGCCTTGCACCACGTGTCACTTGCCAGCCTCCGTCCAAGCCCCTATTGCAGGAATCCTTCATAGTTTCGCATAGTCAATTGAGAGTCAATTTGCTTCATCGTCTCAAGTGCCACAACGACTGCAATCAGGAGCGTGGTGCCTGCAAATGGATAGCCCGTTATGTGCCACAAGGCCAGTGCAATCGCGGGCAAAAGCGCAACCACCGCCAAAAACAACGAGCCGGGGAGAGTAATTCTCGAAAGGATTTTCGACAGATACCTCTCTGTAGCCTGACCAGGTCTGATACCAGGAATGTATCCTCCCTGCTTCCGCAGAACGTCAGCCTGCTGGTAAGGATCGAAGGCCACCTGAACGTAAAAGAAGGTGAACAGGACGATCAATACTCCATAAACACCGATGTAGACAAAGCTGGTGGGAGATACCAGATGGTTGTTGACAAATGTCCTGAAACCCGCACCAGGGATGACATTCGATAACAGTACAGGGAAGTAAAGAATTGACGAAGCAAAGATAATCGGAACCACGCCAGCCTGATTCACCTTAAGCGGAATGTGGGTGGTCTCGCCACCATATAGCTGACGTCCCACCATTCTTCGCGGAAAGGTTACGGGAATTCGCCTTTGACCCTGTTCCACAAAGACTATCGAAATCAAAATCAGTAGTGCGAGCACGCATATGACGGTGAACTTTGCAATTCCCGCCTGCTCATAGATAATTCTTCCTCCACCCGGGATACCCGCCACAACGCTTGCAAAGATTAGGATCGACATGCCTTGGCCAATGCCCCGAATCGTGATCAGTTCAGCAAGCCACATGACGAACGCTGTACCGGCGGTCATGGTCACCACAATAAACAAGACCCTTGGAACGTTGAAGTGTGGGATGAGATCCACGTTCTGGCCGCTCGGCAAAATTCCAGCTCCTCCATTGTGGAAGACGAATGCCAGTCCAGTCGACTGCATCACAGCCAGGGCAACTGTAAAGTACCTGGTAGTCTGGGTAATCTTCTTCTGACCCACTGCGCCTTCGTCTCTCCATTGAGACAGCTTGGGAATCACGGACGTCAGCAGCTGGATGATGATCGACGCCGTTATATATGGCATGATCCCAAGTCCAAAGACTGCGAAACGAGTCAGAGCTCCACCCGAAAACAGATTCAAGAAGCCTAGGACTCCACCGGCGCCGTTTGCCCCGGTCTCGAACTGCCTCACCGCATTGAAGTCGATCCCCGGAACGGGGACATTCGAACCAAGTTGGTACAGAGCTATCACGAGAAGGGTAAAGAGTACCTTGTTTCGCAGCTCTCTAACTTTGAAAACGTTAGCTAATGACCCAATCACCAAATAACCGCCAGTTCGTCTCTCCAAGGCGACAGTTGGGACGTTGTCCCAATGCCTTCACTTACTTCTGAAGCTCTTGTTCACACTAGTTCAACAGTCGGCAAATTTCGAATACAGAAGCGTCTTTATAACAGAAACAGGTGGCCAGAACGCAACCGACCACCTGTTCGCTTACGAAGCCCTAATTACCTGTTTGTAATAGCGTTGCCCTTAGCTGGCGGACGGCCATTCCCAAACGGCAGATCCACCTTTATGGCAGATCCTCCCGTTGCGGCAATTGCTGACTGCGCCGACTCAGAAAATGCATGCGCCGAAACCGTTACACCTGTGTTGAGCTTACCGCTTCCCAATACCTTCACAAGTCCATTTTTCGAAACAAGGCCATACGCCTTCAGCACCTCGATGTCAATGACAACCTCGCCTTTGGACGCCAAAGCCTCGATGTCATCTAGGTTCACGACGTTGTATTCGACACGAAACGGATTCTTGAAACCTTTGAGTTTCGGTATTCTCTGCACCAGCGGAAGCTGGCCACCTTCAAAACCGGCAGGAATCGTATCACGGGCTCCCTGCCCCTTTGTTCCTCTACCAGCCGTCTTTCCGCCTCTGCCGGCGGTGCCTCTACCAACCCGCTTTTCACGCTTAGTGGCGCCTGCAGCGGGAGCCAGATCATGCAGCTTTATCATCTCTATGCCTCTTTTTCCTCGACCGACACGAGGTGGCTAACCTTTGCGATCATACCCCGAATCTCCGGACGGTCAGCGTGAGTGTTACTCTTTCCAATGCGGCCAAGCCCCAGAGCCCTAAGGGTCCCCCTGTGCTTCGGCTTGGTTCCAATGGATGAACGAACCTGTTGAACAACCAATTTCTTTTCAGCCATTATCCAGCCTCTCCACTCTTAGCACGGGCTTTGGATTCATTGTATGCATTCAGGATTCCATGCGGAACGATCTCATCCGCTGACTTTCCTCTAAGTGCGGCGATCTCATCAGGCCTCTTGAGGCTCTTTAGTCCAGCGATCGTGGCATGAGCGACATTGATTCCATTTGACGATCCGAGGCTCTTCGCCAAGATGTCGTGAATGCCTGCCATCTCCAAAATCGCTCTCGCGGCACCACCTGCGATAACCCCTGTGCCTGGGGCGGCAGGCTTCAACAGAACACGTCCAGCACCTGCCTGGCCAATCGTCGGGTGAGTTATGGTTGTCCCAGCTAAAGGCACATCAAAGAGGTTCTTCTTGGCCTCTTCAATCCCCTTCTGAACTGCCAAACCCGCCTCTTTGGCCTTGCCATATCCGAGACCAACCTTTCCATGACCATCTCCGATGACCATTAGGGCGGTGAAAGAAAATCTTCTACCTCCCTTGACCACCTTGGCGACACGGTTTACTTTTATCGTGCGCTCTTCGAATCCAGTCTCAGCCATTCCTAAAACTCCAATCCACCGGCACGAGCCCCATCTGCAAGCGCAGCGACTCTGCCGTGATACTTGAAACCACCTCGGTCAAACACGACGACAGAAATTCCCTGTTCCTTGGCCCGGGATGCCAACACCTCTCCCACTTTTCGGGCGGCCTCAATATTGCCCGTTGCCTTCCCTTTGAATTCACTCTCGACTGTCGAGGCTGCAACCAAAGTCTTACTGGCGGAATCATCAATCAATTGGGCAACTATGTGCTTGTTGGATCGGAACACTGCCAGTCGTGGTCTCTTGCTAGAACCCACCACAAGCCGCCGAACTCTGAAATGACGCTTCTGTCTGAGCGCCTGTGAGCTATGCGTCGTCGATGACATCTAAACTTTCCTTCCAATACCATTTACCCGAGCACTAACGCCCTAGGGCAATTTTGTCGAATATGACAAACGCCCGCTACTTGCCTGACTTACCAGCCTTGCGGAGTACCTTCTCACCGAGATAACGAACTCCCTTGCCCTTATAGGGTTCAGGCTTACGAATCTTACGAATATTTGCTGCTACCTGGCCAACAAGCTCTTTATCAATCCCCTTGACGTTGATCCTTGTGGGCTGCGGCGTCTCAAACGTCACGCCATTAGGTGCAGGAACAACCACAGGGTGAGAGAATCCGAGTGCAAGCTCGAGCTCAGTGGGAGACTTGGCGGCGGCCCTGTAGCCAACGCCGACAATTTCCAGCTCTTTGTTGAATCCGTCAGTCACTCCTACAACCATGTTGGAAACGAGAGTCCTCGATAGACCGTGCAACGCACGGTTGCGCCTTTCATCGTTTGGACGCTCGACAACGATAGTCTCGCCATCTCTCTTAATAGAAATCTCAGACGGGAAGGTCCGCTCTAGCGTACCTCTTGGTCCCTGCACCTTGACAGTGCTTCCCGAGATCTCAACATTCACCCCTGCAGGAACCTGAACCGGAACTTTACCAATACGAGACATAGTCTTTCCTTTGTCCTAGAACCCGCTACCAGACATAGCAGAGGACCTCGCCGCCGATTCTGTTGCGACGCGCCTCTGAATCCGTCATCAAACCCTTAGAAGTGGACAACACCGCCACACCCAAACCGCCCAACACGCGAGGAATCGCGTCGGCCCGTGAGTACACCCGAAGTCCCGGCTTCGACACCCTCTGGATACCAGATATCGTCCTTGCGCGGTCATGCGAGTACTTCATTTCGATCTGAAGCACCTTGCCTGGCTTGCCCGGCACATCCACAACCTCATACCCAGAGATGAAACCCTCCCGGACGAGAATGGCTGCCAGGGCCTCCCTCAAATTTGAGCCTGGCATGCGGATAGTATCGTGCATCGCCACATTCCCGTTACGAATACGGGTCAGCATGTCAGCTATTGGATCTGTCATTGTCATGCTTTTACCGTCCTCCTACCAGCTCGACTTCGTGACGCCAGGAATCTCACCATGGTGCACCATCTCTCGTAAACAGATTCTGCAAAGACCAAACTTGCGAAATACTGAATGGGGACGACCGCAACGCCTGCATCTCGTGTAGGCACGTACCTTGAACTTAGGCGTCGCTTGTTGTTTTTGAATCAATGCCTTCTTGGCCATGATGCTCCCGCTACCCTTCCCGCTTGAATGGGAAACCAAATGCGCTCAGAAGAGCCCGACCTGCGTCGTCCGTCTCCGCTGAGGTCACGATTGTTATGTCCATACCCCGTACCGTGTCGACCTTGTCATAGTCAATCTCAGCAAATATCAGCTGCTCTGTGACACCGAAGGTGTAGTTGCCCTTGCCATCGAAAGACTTCGGATTCAGACCCCGGAAGTCCCTGATTCTCGGAATTGAAATGCTCACCAATCGATCGAAAAACTCCCACATCCGATCACCTCTAAGGGTGACCTTTGCTCCAATCGCGTTGCCTTCCCGCAGCTTGAAGGCCGCAACTGACTTCCGCGCGCGCGTCACAATCGGCTTCTGACCTGTGACAATCTCAAGGTCCCTGAGCGCGCCCTCGAGCTGGGACGCCTGCTGCAGAGCCCTGCCAACACCTATGTTGAGTACGATTTTCTCAAGCTTCGGAACCTGCATAATGTTCGCAAAGCCCAAACTCTCCTTCAACTGGGAGCGGATCTCGTCATTGTACTTCACCTTAAGGCGTGGCAACTCAATCAACTGTTGTGCCATCACAGATCACCTCCGCACTTACGGCAAACTCGGCTCTTGGCACCTGAGGCTTCAACCTTGTAGGCAACGCGAGTCACTCCGCACTTTGAACACACGACAGCCACGTTCGAGGCTTGAATCGGCATGAGCTTGTCGAGAATACCGCCACTTTGCATGGACTTCGTAGGCCGCTGGTGTTTGCGGACTGAATTCACTCCCTCAACAATGACCTTGCTGTCCTTGGGAAAAACGGTAATTATCTCGCCGACCTTGCCGACGTCTTTGCCGGAAAGAACCTGGACCTTGTCACCCTTGCGTAGACGCAATTAGATCACCTCCGGCGCAAGAGAAATAATTCTCATGAACTGCTTGTCACGAAGTTCACGCCCAACCGGGCCAAAAATACGGGTACCTCTTGGTTGCTTCGCATCGTTGATCAGCACGGCGGCATTCTCGTCAAAGCGGATGTATGAACCGTCAACCCTGCGGCGTTCTTTGGTAGTTCGTACCACGACACACTTCACGACGTCACCCTTTTTTACAGCGGCCCCCGGAATAGCATCCTTGACCGTACCGACGATGATGTCGCCAATTGAGGCATAGCGCCTGCGCGAACCCCCCAACACCTTGATGCAAAGCACCTCTCTCGCTCCGGAGTTATCGGCAACTTTGAGTCTTGTCTCTTGCTGGATCACCTTGCACGCTCCACGATCTCCACAAGCCTCCAGCGCTTTAGCCTCGAAAGCGGCCGGGTCTCGGCAACCCTGACACTGTCGCCAACACCTGCCTCATTATTTTCATCATGGACATATAGCTTCTTGGTACGCTGAACGGTCTTCTTGTAACGAGGGTGGCGAACTCGTTCGATGATGGCCACCACGAGTGTCTTGTCCATTGACGACGACACAACCGTGCCCTCACGAAACTTCCGACGATTAGGTCGAGTTGACGATTCCATTTCTACGCTCTCTGATTCGCTCATTACCCCTCACCACCCACTGCGATTCCAAGTTCCTTCTCCTTGAGAAGCGTCAGAATCCTGGCTATTTCTCGTTTCAGGGTACGGACCCTGGCCACGTCTGTCAACTGGGCGGTCGCTACCTGAAAACGAAGATTGAAAAGTTCTGACTGCGCCTCCGTCAGCTTGGTTACCAGCTCATCTGGGGCCATGGTCCTAAGTTCTGCGGCCTTTGCCATTACTTCTCACCTCCCGAAAGATCTGCGTACTCCTTGACAATGAAGCGAGCCTTGATTGGCAGCTTCTGAATTGCTCTCTCCATGGCAGCACGTGCGAGCTCCTCTGAAACCCCATCGAGCTCAAAGAGAATCCGCCCTGGCTTTACGACTGCGACCCAGAACTCCGGATTGCCCTTACCTGAACCCATCCTGGTCTCGGCTGGCTTCTGAGTGACAGGCTTGTCCGGAAAAACGCGAATCCAGACCTTTCCACCTCTGCGCACGTGGCGTGTCATTGCGATACGGGCGGCTTCGATCTGCCGCGCGCTAAGCCAACAGGCTTCCAGCGCCTGAATTCCGAACGTCCCAAAGCTCAGCTCGTTGCCACCTTTGGAAAGTCCGGACCTTCTACCACGCTGCACCTTGCGGTGTTTTACCTTTCTAGGCATCAACATTGTTAGTCAACCTCCCGCTTGAAGTGAGGTGTCTCATGATGCCCGTCGCGGGTGCGACGCTCAATATCTTCCTCTTCAGCAAGCAATTCCTCTAGTTCGTCATTGACAGGTATTGAGCTCTTGACGCTCTCCACAGCTTCAGGCACCGGCATGACCACGACCTCGGTGACCTCAGTGTCGACAACCTCTTCAGGAACGA
>DAHXKX010000019.1 GCA_027366165.1 Actinomycetota bacterium | reverse complement strand
TCGACCCAGGTTCATTACCAAGATCCGCCAATCAAGTGGTAATGGATTCCAACGTAGCCAGGCAGCCAGACCAATGCAGTTGCCATGGCGGCATGAAGAACTTCTGCCGCCCCATGATGCCGGACCCCCACTGCAATTGACATTTCCAGCAAAAGTGGTTTTCTGGCGAAATGCTTACATCTTTGAGATAATCTTGCCTATCGGGGCATGAGCCGTAGGCCTTCAATGCACAGAGCCGATCCTGACGAAGTCATAGTTGTTAGGGGGCCCTCATGGCAGAAGATATCGCATACGAACCAAATCCAAATACAAAGGTACGTGAACAGGTCGAACTCTATGAACGCTCTGTCGGGTAGGCACAGCCCATTACTGGACCATGCCCCCTAAGAACCAAACGAGCGACTTTCGCCGCATTTGACTCAAGCCGTAGCCTAGAACCACCGAAATTGACAGGCCAAATAGCCGCCTTACAAAGAAATAGTGCCCTCTGAACTGGTAGAATGGTTGTTGATAAAACACCTCAAACTCACCAGTATAGGGACACTATTTGTGATTGCATCAGCTCGTAGTCTCAAAAGCATCGATGTAAGCTTTGACGATCAAAATCTTGTGGCAAACTCCGGTCTTCTCTTGGTTTCCACACTGTCTCAGATTCTTGGACTTGAGAAACTGATCGACGATAAGGTGTCACTCTCTGGTCGGGTTGTAGTTGCAAACCCGGGGAGAAAACTTCTAACTTTGATCCACGCCATGACAGCGGGAGCAAACCATATCGATCATTTACACATGCTTAGGGCTGGGTCAACTGGGTCACTACCCTATTGTCAGCGTATTTCCCGCATAAGGGCCGGTGGGTGCTATTTGCCAACTGAACTTGGCTGGTCCAGGCTTTGACGGCACAGAGATTACCATCTGGTATGTAATCTGCTGATAAGGCATGATTGAGTGGATCGTTGAGCAGTTGAGTTTAAGGATGTGAGAGCTGGTTTGGACAGATCCTCCGAGCGCCGTTATACCTTCTTCATAGACGGGACAAGGTTGAAGGTCGACAGCATTATCGGAGGGATTTTCCAGCACCACTTGATAGTGGAGGAGACTTCCCGTTTTGACCGCCTTTGGAATGACCAGGTTCACCACCAGGGACCCAACAGTTCCAGGAGCCGGCATTGGCGGAGGCACTGGTACAAATCCCGAAATGATACCGTCCCCGCAGAGGTTGAGGCTGAGATTCGAGAGATCGAAAGTCCCCCGAGGAAGAGTCAGTTTCACTGAGCTGAAATGGTTAGATGGCTGGAGCAGACCGGAAGAGTCACAGTGGGCAGAGAAGAGAATTTGAAAGTTGACGGCGGCTCCAGGCTGGAAGACAACTGTAGGGTCAGGTCGAATAACTGGAGAATTTGACAGGGTCACCCGGTTTCCACTTGGACCAATTGCTGTGACATCTGGAAGATAACCAGGAAGTGAGCAAGGTTGGCTTCCGGAGTCTGCGATAGGAATGGTCCATACTTTCACTTTTTTCGGGGGTGGAGAGCCAAAGATGGCGGTTCCAACCTTTAGATCTGCTGGCCTACAAGTTGCGGACAAAGCCATCGTTGCAACAGTTGTCGCAGGGATTGTCGCGGGCTTGTTGATCCATGGAACATTCACCGTTACAGCAGACTTCGTCGTTGATGTAGTTGGCACCTTTGATGACCGGGATGGAGAGGCCGTCAATGAGCCGCACGCCGACAAGACTGCCACAGATATGAGAAACGTGAGGGACCTCGCTGGGAGTTTCTTGCTCATGTCAGTAGAAGTCTAGACTCACAACACCGGTTTATTGGGTGAAGATCAAGGCCCATGGAGGTGGTTGCCCTTGATTTGATCCTTGGCTGGCGTGAACGTAAGCAAAACTGCATGGGGGACTGTATCGCTAAAAGATCATTTAGGAAATCAATGACCACCATGGCTGTTTTGACACTACCAATGGTGCTCGCAGGCTGTTCATCGAGTTCGGCAAGCTCCTCACCTACAACCTCGACGTCGGTTACGACGACTACTCTAGGTCCAGCCGAGACAACCACCACGTCAAAGTCTGGTCTGGTGCCGGCACTTTATGCACCCAGCCCCAAGGTTACGGTTACCCCTTCGCGTGACCTCAAAAATGGCCAGAAAGTCGTCGTCTCCGTCACCGGCTTTGACTCGGGCGGAACGTTCTCCATTTCTGAGTGTGCAAGCGCATCTGATGCGAACAGCACTGGCTGCGGTGGCCAACTGGCTGCGCAACCTTTCGGACTGACTGACAACAATGGAAGCGGCTCATACACTTTTACCGTCAGCGCTACAGCAGCCATAAAGCCGTACAATAAAGCTCGGGTGCAGTGCACCAACCAGTGCGTGATCGTAGCGACCGTAGGGATTGGTTATGGATTCGCATATGCACCGATAGAATTCAGCAATGGCTAGGGATGCCCGTGTCAATAGAAGATTACGCAAGTTGCTCCCCTGCTCTCCAAAATGAACAGCACCAGTACCTTTGCATCCACTTCACATAAGATATAATCTCTGCTTGCTATCACGCTCAAGGGGGGAAACCCTGAAAAAGATCTCCTGGAAGTGGCAAATAGTCGTTGCCTGCATATCAGTTCTTGCTATAGCTGGCATCGCTGCAGTCTTTTTCATATCCAGGCCTAGTCAACCACTGTCCAGTGTGAAGAAGTTCAATTTGACAGACACCCTCTTGGCGTCGTACTCGCAGACAACGCAATCCACCGCGACATTGGCTTATACGCAGACGGGGCCAGTGAGTATTACTGGAACTGGGGCCTATGATTTTACCAACAATACAGGTCAGATAAATTTTACGACTCAAGTCAATGGGCAATCAATCCAGTCTTCGTGGGTTTTCGACGGAAAAGTCGAATATGAGTCCACGCCTCAATTGCCTGGGAAATGGCTGCGGGTGCCGTTGTCCAACACCAATAATTTTGCACCGATGAGTCCTTTTGCGTTTCTAAACCCAGCGCCAGCGCGAACAATTCTTCAGCGCTTCGCTGGGAATGGGGTGGCTGAGCAGCGTTCGACTTTTGCAGGGGTAACGGCAACTGAGTATGTCGGCCATGTAGGACTTTCTCAAGTCGTGGACTCCGCATCACTCCCCTCGGTCACTCAACCGGTAAATATCAAGGTGTGGGTCGATAGCACAGGCGCAACCCGGGAAATTCAAACCGAATTCAATCTCCCTTCCAGCTCTTCAGCTCATTTTGCGGGACCGCTGGTATCGACACTGAAATTTTCCAATTTCGGTACGCCCGTCAATGTGACGCTTCCACCTTCTCGGGATGTCATAACTCAACTTCCTCACTACTCGGGACCACCGCCAAAAACACCACCAACTACTGTTTCAGGGGCTTAGGTACAGAACGGGGTTGAAGGGGTGTTGAGATGGAGACTCATGCGGATGAGCAACTGTCTGGGTAGTAATGAAATTGTTCTCCTCTGAGACCTGCACGGATCCTGTCTCCACTCGACTTATCACTGAATAAATTTGGGTCAGCAGCTAGATACTGGCCTTCATCAAAGACGGCAACTTTATCCTCTCACGGCGACACTGCCGGACATCCAACGGAGCCAGCACTTATATATGCAATCCTGGGTGCCGGATTAGTCCAGTTGACTTCAACTGTTGTCAGGCCAGCCAGTACCCCCGACGGCGTGGATGCAAACCAGCTTCCACCCTGGGCTGCAGAGGTCCTCAAACTGGCGCCGTATATCTGTTTCGCTTGAGTCAAGGTGTCGCCGATCTTAAGACCCCTGGTTGTTATGACGTTCAGGATCTCATTGTTCTCGGTGTTTGCTGATCCAGAATTTGCTGGTCCCGTAGCATAGCCTACAAACGTTTCACGGTCGAAATAGATGACCATGCCCAAATACTGGAGATACGCGTCCACGGTGCAGCTTGTCGTCGGTGTTGGTGCAGTCATGGAAGGCGGACCTAGTACTTTCTCAAGGTTTGACATCGCGGTAGCTTCGGGCTGACCGAAGACCGCATCGCCAATGCCATTGCCACGGAGCACTACGGGTCCAGATACGACAGGAGATTGAACGATGTCCGGCTGGGCTGGAATTGGCGCGGTAATTGTTGGTGATGTAACGACGGAGGTTGCGACAGATGATGTCCGGATCGTTGAAGTTGTGCTCAAAGTAGTGGTGGATATAGCTGAGGCCGTGGAACCACATGCGACAAGAGTTGTTGTCGCCGCAAAGAGTGTACCTGCGGTACGCATTGCTCGACTCATCGCTCGCTTAGCACCCCCTAGCATTCCGACTCCTGGGAATACAAGCGTAGCTCTGAGCCAGGGACGGATTTGGCCATTTGACTGTCCGGAAACCGGACAGTCCCGAGGGGCGGGCAAGTTTGTGAGAGCTAGGAAAACTTTTTGGCAGAAGACTTGATAACTCTGAATATACATCTCCTACGACCCCTCCACTAAACAGGTAACTCCCAGGTTCCATCCCGAAGACGCGTACTCTCCTCGGTTTCGATGTCATCAAATCATTTCGACACTTCATCGGAAGTTCGCTTCGGCTCGCCTTCCTGACCCATACCTGGCAGGATCTCATTCCTGCCTTTTCCCGCAACGCTCAGCCCCCTGCCTCTTTGCCGACATACCTTGCAGTGGTTTGCGGCCCCATCCTGCAATGCGACTGCGGAGGACCTACCTCCATCGCTGATACAGCACCGCAATCGACTTATCAACCACAAGCCTTTGATTGCGTTCATGACACACGTACGCTGCTGCTTTTTTCAGGAAGGCGAGATCCTTATCCTGCTCGGCGACCAGCTTGGGAAACCTTGTAAGCTCGGCCCGTGCAGCTGCGGCAAGTTGTACCTCTCCCTTTTCTGCAGCGGCTGACATACGCCGTCTCTCCTCGTCTACCCACTTGGCGAACGTCTGCACGACGGAGACACCTCTGCCGGTTACTCCGATGCTGACATCTCTTCTGCCGACACCTTAGATCTGGCTTTTCGGGTGTCCACTAAATCTAAGAAGAGCCACGGCGCGACTGTAAGAACAACACGTCGGAACACCGTAGCGCTGCCACCTCGCCTCTTCACAATCCAGTTGCAGCTATCGCCATGATTGCAGCTATAGAATATCGCTGCTCCGCTTTTTGACTGATTGCCCGTGCCTCCTCGATTGACGGCGTACGGACAGGTTCTGATCTTGCGGCATTCTTTGGAAGGTCAGCCAGTGCGACCAGACTGGGAATTATTCCACCTGACCACTTGTTGGCTAGTTTTGTGTGTTCCTTTGAGGAGAACCACACGGATGTGCTTTAGTGTCGGCAAGCCTAGTCCACTGTCTGCCATGGATCTGAAATATGCTCCTATTTCGAATACTCCTGTGGTGGTAACAGGATCTTCCCCGATTGAGGATTCAATGTGCCTTCTGTAACATCCTTCGTAATTTCTAGCGGTTTTTGGTGAAAGATCCTCCCATCCGTCCTCTTTCCAGGTCAAGATTGCACCATTGAACGTTGCCTTGGGACCGCACCGAACCGGCTCAGCTGGCTCACTTGAGTTGACTTCAGGGTCTGGATATCCTGCCTCTTACTCGAGTTCAAAAGAAAGCCTCGCGAGTTCTTTTTCAGCGTCGTGCTGTCTGCCAACGAAGGTGACGTAACTATGAACTACCTTTTCGTTCTCATCCCTGCCGTGATAAGCACGAAGTTCCCAAACGTCGGGTTTTCCTCTTAAACAGATCGTACCCACTTACATAACTTCGCGCAATTGTTGGGTCA
>DAHXKX010000129.1 GCA_027366165.1 Actinomycetota bacterium | reverse complement strand
CAATGTGGCTCCGGCGGACGCACCGCCGATCAACATCCGCGACACACCGAACGCCGCGGGTCCCTCCGCCATGGCCCAGAGGACAGCTGTCTCACAGTCATCTGGTGCCGCAGGCCAAGGATATTCTGGTGCCAACCGATAGTCAACGCTCACCACGGTGACCCCTAATTTATCCGCCAGACGAGCATTGCGAATGTCGCTGCGGGCTGCGGAGTCCAGATAAAAGCCTCCGCCGTGAATGTCGATGTAGATAGCTCGAGGGTCGCTAGAGCTAGGACTTGTAACTCTTACTGGGACCTGTTTCTTGCCGGCATGAGCGATGAGCTCAATCGCACGCGACTCCCCAGATCTGTCCGCCAAGTTGTTACGGGCCGTTAGAAGCTCTTCATAGTTTGTCGGTCCGCGTTGGCCACCGGCCGCCTGTTTGGCGGCATAGTACGCCCGGCTTTCGTCGAGGTGGGCAACCGATTCCACATCGATGAGATTTGAAAAGCTTAGGTTCATAACACCCTCCAGCATCCGGCCCAGGAGATGCGCGGCCACATGCGCTAGAAACAAACATTCATGAAAATACACCATTTAAAAACTCTTGTAGAAATAATCGAATAATTGACCACCTAAGGGGTATGGCTCGCCTGCAGCATTGAGGCCCCCTCAGAATTTCCTGCATTCTTGACTATAATTCCACTGGTCGTATGCGATGGTCATGCTTGAGTCACTCCAATGTGCAAGGCCGTATAGCCAAATGGAACCATAAGGAAATGACATATACCTTTGCCGGTTTGGTGAGATGACATAGGTCCATTCGCCTTGGAAGTCATCGCGGTCAATTCGGATTTTGGCGAACTCTGCATCAATTACCTTGATGCCCGTTTGGTATTTAGCAGAGTCGATTTCAGCGCGAACCTTGAGTCCTTTGCGGGTTGTGGTTGCAGCGATCAAGTTGATGGTGACCTCGTGGCTCACCAAGGGTTGACCACGCCAATTGGGGCTGCTGAAAGAAAATAGGCGATGCTCAATCTTATTCCACTTACTTGTGCCTGGTGGGAAGTGGCACACCCGGATCGTCAGATCCAGTTCGTTAACAAGCCGCTTTAGTTCCAGCTTCCACAGTCTTACCCGTGAGCCGTTGCTGCCGCCACCGTCGGCCATGATCATCAGCTCCTTGGCCTCAGGGTAGACAGCCTGGCCCATTGCAAACCACCAACGCCGAATCGTTTCGACTGCAAAGCTAGAGGTGTCATGGTCGGTGCCTACGCTCAACCAGCCGGTATTGTTTGTGAGATCATAGACACGACAGGGATTTTGCTACGGATCTTTGAAATTCCCTACTTACGATCACTGAAATTCCCTACCCTGTAAACCTCCCTTTGGCCGCCACTCCATGCCGTTACTCTTGAAACATTCGACAAGCTCCTTCTTCTTGGTGTCCACCGAAATCACCGGTTGTCCATTGGATAAGGCTGCTTTTGTCTTGTCGTTGATGTATTCGAACCAACTATTGCGGTCCAGATGGCTCACGACCTCGAGAGTCTTGCGGTTATCTTGGAGGCTATAGCCCAGATCCTTGAGTAAGACACCGACGGAAACATGGCTGATATTATGGCCTTGTTCGTCAAGCTCACGTGCCAGTTGCATCAAGCTCTTACAGGTCCATCCCAATGATGATTGCAGGTCGCTCCCAGCATCAGGTTCCACCAAGTTCTCCAAAGCCTCTATCAGGTCAGGATCCTGATCCACCAGCTTCTTGCGTCCTGCACCTTTTCGTCTGATACGGCGAGATTCGTCCATAGGGTCAGGTGGTGCTTCAAGTTCTAGATTCCCACCAGTATGGACCCGCGCGCAACACCCGTGGTATGGCTAACACGTGTCACGCCACCATGGCCGAATACTTTGGCCTCCGCCGCTGCATAGAGTCGCCTTTCGCACTCGTCGCAAAACCCCTCCAGAGCTTTATGGCGTGCGGTAATCAAGGCATCTGCATCCATCTCCCAAATCTGGCCCATTGGTATAATTAGCTCAGGTAATTGATTTAGGGCCCATAACGAGATCAGATACAGGAGAATTTTCAAATCAGAGTTCGCCGGAATTTGCGAGCCCGGTTCCCACCGCAAGCTTGCTTTGCCACAGAAGAGACACCTGGCCTGCCCGTATTCCTAAAAAACGGGGGTGGAAACTGACCTCGGAACATTCCCGAGGCCTAGGAAGCCGACACGACGCTCAGTCACCATCTTTCTATCCTGCCAATAAGTTATAGGAGCAGCCAGACACAGGCTGAGTGCCGAACAAATAAATTCTGAGAAGACTGATCGGAATACCCCTTGGGAAAATGGAAAAGGTCAATTGCATACAAGTCGATCTCGGTTTCGATCCCCATGCCCATCGGAACAACTCCTTGGACACTATGGAAGCTGACCTCTTCCCGATCTCGTTACAACAACGCTCTTGCCCACCTTCGAACGACGGCCCGCCTACAATCGCCGAGTTTCATGCAGTCCGGATCGCTATCTCCCCGCCATGACCGACACACCACTGAATAAGCAGCCTCAGCCGCAACGGCCGAGGCTGCTATCTGATCCGGTTTGGAGACGAATCGCAAAGCTTGGTATTCCATCTCTCGGTAGCGTACTCCTGTCGCCGATTTACGCAGCCACCGACTCCGCAATGATGGGCCATGTCGGAAAGATTCCGCTGGCGGCCTTAGCTCTGGCAATGGGATTTCTGAACTTCTGGGTGCTGCCCTTTACTTCGATTGGGTTTGCTATAACTTCACGCGCCGCCTCCTTGACGGGCAAAGGGGACGTGTCTGACCGCGACAACCTCGGTATGTCGTCAGCTGCGGCTATGGGTCTGCTCGGACTTGCGCTGGGGACCCTCTTCGTGGTGGTAGCCCCAGAAGTGTCCCGCCTGCTGACCCATTCGGGACCGGTGGCACGCTCCACCACCGAGTATCTCCGGCTGGCAGCGATCGGCATCCCCGCACTTTTCATATACCAGGCGGGAAGCATGTTTCTGACCGGAATCGGCCGCACCGGCAGAGTTCTCGCGATAACCGCGTTCAACGTGGGATTGAACATTGTTCTTGAAGCTGTCTTGGTCTTCTGGGCGCATATGTCGGTTGCGGGCTCGGCCATAGGCACAGACGCCGCCGAGATTGCGGGAGCCGCCGTCATAGTCTTGACGCTTCGCTATCGGGGTGCCTTCACCAAGTTGACAACACGCATCATCGATTTCTTCAAAGAGTTTCTGCCTGCAGGAGTAGCTCTCGCGGTACGGACATTCGCTCTGGTTGGCGCTCTTTCCGGATCGGTTTTTGTAGCCTCCCAAGGCACGCCTGAGGTTTTGGACTCCTTCCAGGTAGGGCAACAGATTTGGCTTGTGTTTGGTCTTTCCTTTGATGCCATCGCAGTACCGGCTCAGGTGCTGGTTGGAGAATGGCTCGCGAAAGACCAGCTGCGGAGCATGAGACACTGGACTGCACGTCTCCTCAATATCGGATGGATTGGAGGGGTTGGTCTGGGAATCATTGTCGTCCTAGCGCGGGGGCCGCTGGTGGCAGTGTTCACGGACATTCCATCAATTGCGGGACCCGCTCGAGAATCGGTGATTTTTGCCGGACTGGTGATGCCTATCACTGCTGTCAGCTTTGTGATAGACGGCCTGATAGGCGGGTTCCAGCATTTCCATTTGCTTCGCACGATCATGCTTATTTCGTTGGTGACGACTGCTGCGTTTACCCTCGTCTTGGTCGCAGTCCTGGATCCGCAATTAAGCGTGACCGACGTGTGGGTCATCTTTGGCGTTTGGCTGGTCGTGCGAGCCATTGCCTCACTTGTGGCGTGGAAAAGGCTTCTACATGGTCACGCTTAAAAGGCTCTCCCGGTAGCACGTGTCAGGTTCCAGCAAAGAAGTGAACCTCCCCAGAGAAAGTCTGACCCTTGTTCTGCCCTGAGCTTGGATACTAAGGTGGATTTCAGTATCTCAAAAAGGAGGTCCGATTTTTGATTGCCAGTGTCGCGACTTTCGATGACGGAATTGGCGCTCCCCGGAAATAATGGGCAACACGTGCGACAGGAGAATTGAGTGACATCTCCGAGAACCTAAGGAATTTGCTCAATGAGTTCGGGCACCGTGGTGATCCACATGAACAATTGCATTGTTGAAGCGCTCAATTCTTCCGGAGTGAGTGGGCGCTGAATTATCTGATTCCAGTCGCCACTTTTAGCCATGACGGGGAGTCACCTGTTCAGTCGTAGTGAGCTGCAAGTGCTTCCCCAGCGGAGGTGAAGACGTTGAAAAGAATACCCGCCCTGCATTTTGGCCTACTCGGATTGGCCATCGTCGCAGGAGCCTGTGGCTCGGGGGCTTCAGATACCACTCCCACAACGACTACGGCCGTCCAGCCAACGACAACTCTTCGGCCCACAACTACAACGCAGGTCCATGCAACAGCCACTGTACAAGTGTGGTTTCTCGACAGCAATCATGCCATCACCGGCGAGGAGCCGTTATACCGATCCGTTGATCGAACTGTCAAACCTCCCGCAGTCGCCGCCGGCGCTCTGGACGCCCTATTTGCCGGCCCGACGGCTGCCGAGCGGACAACTGGCCTGACACTTATCCTCTCCGGCGCCACAGGATACTCGAATCTCCACATCGATAACGGAATCGCCTATGTCCGGCTTGACGGAGGCTGTTCCAGTGGTGGATCCACAATGACCATCGCAGGTGAGATCATGCCCATCCTGAGACAATTCGCGTCCGTCAATTATGTGAAGATATACGCTCCGGATGGTACCACCGAGACTCCGACCGGATCCCGCGACTCGATCCCTGTGTGTCTCGAACCGTAGCAGACGCACGAAACCTGGGAGTTGTTCCAGCTCATGTTGCCTTACTTTCAACAGATAAGCCTTGGGATTCTGAAAACTGGTAACTCACGCCACTGATCTCCAAAAACAGGCGGGGGCCGATGAAAGATGCACAACTTTTTGCGGCGGCAGGCAAGGGTGGAAAGAGAGCGTCAGCGCACCCACGCAAGCTCGCAACGAACACTGCACATGTGCAAGACTGCCCTGCTGGCAGCATTTTGGCCCCGCTATTCAGCGCTGTCCTGCAACCATTTTCTGATTGACTGGGAATGCTCGCCGAGGATGGGCGGTGCGCTATGATGTTCTCTCCCACGATCGAATTGCAGTGGATTTCCCGGCAATCTGATTTTCCCGAGGGTCGAATGGAGCGTTTCAATAATCATCTTCTCCGCGATGACCTGAGGATCCTGATACACCTTGTCCAGACTCCTCACCTCTCCGACGGGGACACCGATCGATGAGATCCTCTTTATCCACTCCTCCACAAGCGCTTCGGAAAACGACTCCTCGATCATTGCCGCCAATAACCTTCGATTGACGACCCTGTCGGGATTGGTGGCAAATCTCTCATCATCGGGATCCAACCCGACAAGATCAGCGAATTTACGCCACAGTGAATCGTTGCCCACAGCTATCTGAATGAATCCGTCTTTACAGCGGAAGCTCCCGTATGGAGCTACGGTGGGATGAAGGTTGCCCTCGGTTACCGGAACCTCATTGGCCACAAGCCATCGTGTCCCCTGGTAGGTGTGAACCGCAATGGCGCTCGCCAGAAGAGACGTCGCCACAACCTGGCCCTTTCCAGTTTTCTCCCTCTCAAAAAGAGCTGAGACTATTCCGAGGGCACCAAATATGCCGGTAAGAATGTCCGCAATAGGCACTCCAACCTTCGTCGGCGTATCTTTATCCGGACCCGTGAAACTCATCAAGCCAGACTCGCCTTGGACTATTTGGTCGTAACCGGGACGGTCCTTTTCAGCCCCGATGTGCCCGAATCCGGTAATTGAGAGAATTACAAGTCTTGGGTTGATTCCCAACATTCCGCCATGACCTATTCCTAATCGGTCAAGAACTCCAACCCGGAAGTTCTCGATCACGACGTCTGCCTTTCTTAGGAGAGCCCTCAAGACAGCCATGTCGTTAGAATCCGTGAAATCAAGGACTATGGATTCCTTGTTCCGGTTGGTGCTCAGAAAATACGCGCTCTCCCTGGCATCTGCGGGACCCGCGAATGGAGGTCCCCATGCTCTCGTATCATCCCCGCTCCCTGGACGTTCCACTTTGATGACTCTGGCTCCCATGTCACCTAGCAGCATCGCGGCATACGGGCCTGACAACACCCTGGATATGTCGACCACAAGCAAGCCCTCAAGCGGGCCTTTCACCGAACTGGCATCATCGGTAGGACTGCTCACTCTCTCATCACCCATTCAAATCTAATCGTGGAGAAGGGCAGCGCAATGATGAAGTCACCGTCGGCTCCACCGTGTGGGCATCTCCCCCACCTTGCTGAAGGGTCAATTGGAGTGCCCGATGCCCTTCAATTGATGGCAATGCAGTTGACTTCCGGAAACTCTCATCCGGTAAAATATCTTCGACTCAGAAATCGCTCTGAAAAGGCCGTTCGACAGTGTCGCCGATTGCGGCCGTTTCATCTCATCCGCAGTCGTGGCGACTTGCAGGCATTGTAGATTTGCCCAAAACACGACACTTTTGACAAGGTGATGAAATGATCGAGTATCGGTCGAGAGACGGCCTGCCAAAAGAATCGATTCACCATTCCGCTGCAACACTTTCCCGGGCCTCACATATCGCCCTCGCAAACAGTCGATTGACGATGCACCGGACTGCAATGACAACTTGATACAAAGTGAAACCATTTCGCAGTGAACACCTGCGGCAGACACATGGTGGCCATACGCCAAATCACGCCTTGACCGCTTCTCCTCGATCTCCACAGACTCATCCTCCGATAATGGCATTCAGTCGCGGGTTCTCGGCGACCCCGGGTTCAGCCGTCCGGAAGAGGTCAAGGTGCAGGTCGATACACGGGCCGCGCTCTTGAGATATGCGGGCGGGCATGGCGTGATCTCAGAGGCTCTAGCCCTGGGTTAACTCCTTAGGAACTTGAGAGAGAGTTGAAAGTATGGCTTCGGCTAACCGTCTGGCGGAAGCCACATCCAACTCGACAGCCACCCGGGCTGACGGACCCAGTTCCGGCTGTAGAAAGTCGATGTTCAAACTGTGTTCAAGGGGAACATGCACCGGATGGTCAAAATATACGCTTGCTTCGCCCAACTTGAACCAGCCGTTCGCCCCTTTACCCGAACCAGCAATCTCCACATGTTCAGTTACGTAGGTGCACACGCTGACCCCTACCCTCCGAGGTGCTTTCCAAAGAATGTCCAGACCTTCTGCCACCCCTCGTTAGCGGCCTCCGGTCTGTAACTTGGTCTGTCGACAGCGAAGAAGGCGTGACCCGCGCCCTCAAAAATATGGAAGTCATGCTCCTTCGAGTACTTGTTAAGTTCCGCGTCCAGCTGAGCCACCTCCTGGGGGGTGGGAAACTTGTCTTCCGCTCCGAACAGGCCGAGAATAGGACATCTTACATTTGGAGCCAGATGAACAATCGATTTTGCCTTGCTGGGTGACTCCGCGGGAGGATCGGACACGATGAATGCACCATAGCAGACAACAGCCGCATCAACCTCCACACTGCATGCCGAAAGGAAGGCCTGACGGCCTCCGGAGCAGTATCCTATGACTCCGACCTTCGAATTCGATGCAGACTGAGATCGAAGGAATCTTGCGGCACCCTCGACATCTCCCACAAGTCTCCCGTCAGGAACGCCGCCTTTGGCTCTGGCTGTGGCCGCGGCATCATCCGGGGATGCTCCAGGGGCCTCCCTGCTATAGAGATTTGGGCATACCGCCTGATATCCGTGATAAGCGAACTTTCTCGTTATCTCCTTAGTTGCCTCGTCATACCCAGGCATGTGATGGATCACCACGACTGAACCGTATGGTCCGGCACCCAGCGGCCTCGCGTAGTACGCCTCGATTTGGTCTCCCCCGAATCCTTCCATCTCTATGGTCTCGGCAAGCATTTGATTGCTCATTTGGGCATTCCCCTCCAGCTATAGATGGACTATTATCTCCAATTTATGGCGCCGCGACACAGGAGTGTCATCTCGCAAGCAAGCACAACACCCTCTTCAGAGCCGAAATGACTACCACATACAGGTCGTCAGCGCATCAAGAGGAGACCCGATCCAACATTACCGCAAGGGTTTCCGCCACTCAAGGCACCTTGGTCCCCGCCAGAGCAAGAAACCGGCTCCGAAGTGGTCCTTGGTAATCCTGGCCTGCATACTTGAGACTCCAAATTGCTTCCAGCCTCAAATTAGAAAGCCACGGCTATTGCAGCTTCCAACAGCTTGCAAAATAGCAGTTCAAAGCATCTAGAACAGGTGGACGATATCTCTGACGACTAGGAACAGCACCAGCGCAATCACCATGAGGTAAATGACCGTCATTTGCCAGCGATAGCGATGCTCGGCAATCCAGAATCGCCTTATCCCCTTCACGTCGTAAAACAGTGCCACGGCCCCAAGGGGAATGCCAATAACCGGCCCTACGCCAACGGTGGCTCCAAGACCGAAGAGCGGAATTGCGAATGGCAAGATTACGTAGCTGAGAGTGCAGCGGAGAGCAGAAATCAGAATTGCCAAACTGAATAGCCGTTCCGCCTTCTTCTCCTGCGCGACACCACCCTTGACCTCAGGGATCCTCAAGATCCGCCGCATCACCAAAGATACGCGGCCTTCGCTGCTACAATCTTTCTGGGACGGTCTCTCGCCAATTGCGTAGTTCACCTAATTGATTCTAGACGAACCCTGTGAATTACATCGTTCAGCTCTTCGTGGGGTCTCATTTTCCGCCCAGGTTCGAGCGAGCCGACACTGTCCCAATCGGCCCTTCCCCGGACCAGATTCTCACAATTGGGCAATGGAGTCCGGAATTCTGGGCCAACAACTTTCCAAGGGAACTGTTGCCGCAGACGCCAGAGGAATCGGAGTTCACGGCACAGCTCCAACCTTACCTGCGAGGATCACAACTGTGCCAAGGCATATACGTCGAATAAGTACTGCCTGCATAAGTCTTTCTTCTGCCAGCGCTAAATTGCTTGGCTCTGGGTTTGGTGACATGTCTGAACTATCGCCGAAGTTTCCACAAGGTCAGATCGCGATGTGGGTCGATGAGGCATTGGCCAAGTCTGGGTTATGACAAGGCTAGATAACATTGCTGGCGGGGCGTTGGACCGGCCGAAAGATACGAATTTGGCCATAGCACTTGCGAGGTCTGAGCCAACGAGATTCCTGATGCCGCGCACGAGGCGTTAAGCCGTCAAACAGCCGAACTAAATCCGCAGCCGAGTCGGCCTTTCTGACCGGCGCAAAGACAACTGTCTCGTGCTGGATCAAAATTCACCACCAGCATTCATTGGCGTTGCCTAAGACGTGAAACTTTCAGGCAGAACTGGATTCACCAGACCCATCTCAGATGCGGGTTGAGCGCGGTTCCGCTCAATTCCTTGTCCTGAAGCGGAAGAAGCTGGTCGCATGGTAATAAAAGTGGTGTGAAAGAAGCCACCGGATTCTTCCGTCAGGAAAGCCGCGAGCAGAAGAGAGCTTCATTTGTCGTATACTTCCAATAACGACCTCTTTTGACCAACGGCTTTGAAGTCCAGCAACTGACTAATTTGGCAAATATTTTTCGGTTGGAGTATTTCAGATTGTTTGCGGCCTATTGAAGTGACCAGTCAGCATTTCAGACTTTATGTTTGGCGCGCTCCGAGACTAGGCTCAAAGCACGGAAATCATGTGGGTTCACCCAGTCTAGAAATCTCGTTAGTGTCAGGAAAAATTGACGAAATGAACAATGAGCTTGTCGAACAAATTCAGAGTATTAAAAAGGAACGCAATGCCATTATCTTGGCGCATTCTTATCAGAGGGACGAAGTCCAAGACATTGCAGACTTCGTTGGAGACTCTCTCGGCCTTTCAAGAGAAGCAGCAAAGACCGATGCAGAAGTAATAGTTTTTGCCGGCGTACATTTCATGGCTGAGACAGCGGCAATACTAAATCCAGAGAAGACCGTACTCATTCCAGATGTCGAAGCTGGCTGCTCGCTGGCTGACACCATCAAAGCTGCTGACGTTCAGGACTGGAAAGATGACAACCCGAACGGTCTTGTAGTCGCATACGTGAATACGAGCGCCGAGGTTAAGGCGTTGGCGGATGTGTGTGTAACCAGCGCAAACGCAGTGGCAGTGGTCTCAAGTCTGGACCAGGACCGCCCGATATTCTTCGTTCCCGACATGTTTCTTGGCGCACATGTTGAGAGAGCCACTGGACGAAAGATGAATCTCTGGCTTGGCGAATGCCACGTCCACGCGGGTATTGGCGAACGTGAGATCAACTCGACGCTCGAAGCACACGAAAATGCGGAGTTCATGATCCATCCTGAGTGCAGTTGCGGAAGCGCCTGCCTCTATCTTAAGCCTGATGCAAAGATCATGTCCACCGAAGGTATGGTCAAATACTCTCAAACATCGCAAGCAAGCGAATTCGTTGTAGCGACCGAGGTGGGAATTCTGCACCGTCTGCAGAAATTCTCCCCTACCAAGAAGTTCATTCCCGTCAAGGAATCTGCGGTCTGTGAGTATATGAAGCTGATCACGCTTGAAAAGATTCTCAATTCGCTATTAAACAACCAGTTCAAAATCGAAGTCCCTCCTCAAGTTGCCGATAAGGCACGGCGGTCCCTGGAATCAATGATCGCAGTTGGCTAGAGGAGATTCGGGCAGATGGAAGAGATCCACACCGACATTCTTATCATAGGATCGGGTGTAGCAGGGTCTTATGCCGCGATGCATGCCGCAAGCCTTGGAGCACAGGTTGCGCTGGTCACCAAGACTGAGCTCCTGAGCGGATCGACCCGCTTGGCACAGGGAGGAGTGGCATTCCCTTCAGATCCTAACGACATACCAAGTCACCTTATGGACACCATTAAGGCTGGCCGGGGGCTGGTAGATGAACATGTTTCAATCACCATTCTCACCGAGGCCCTCACTCAGCTGAAGCACCTGATCGATCTTGGGGTGCACTTCGACGCCATCCCGGCACTCGAAGGAGGCCACTCCAAGGCTCGTGTTCTCCATATAAATGGCGACGAAAGTGGTCTCCATCTTCTGACTTTCCTCCATAGCCAGTTGCCCAGGAAGGTGTCGATCTTTGAAAACCACTTTGCTGCCGAGCTGATTTCTACTGACGGAACAGTTCAAGGTGCGGTCTTCTGGAAAGACGGTGACCCCGCGAAACCAGTCGTCATACACGCGAGTTCCACGATCATTGCAACTGGAGGCATAGGGCACATCTACTCATTCACTACCAATCCAGTTGAGTCCACCGGCGACGGCATCGCATTGGCTTATCGTTGTGGCGCAATCGTGAGAGACCTGGAGCTTGTGCAATTCCATCCCACAGTTCTGGCAAACGGGGGCCTCATCTCGGAAGCCTGCCGAGGGGAGGGAGCAGTACTTTTGAACAAGAACGGGAAGCGCTTCATGATGAAGTATGATCCCGCTGAAGAACTCGCCCCGAGAGACGTTGTGACGCGTTCCATCTACCGCGAAACCATCGAGACGGGCGGGGTCTTCCTCGATTTGCGACCAATTGAGGACTTGAGACATAAGTTCCCGACCGTTTTCAGCTCGCTGGCCAATCTCGGATTGGACCCCCTGACCGAGGCCATACCCATTCAACCTGCGGCGCACTTTCTAATGGGAGGCATCTCGACGGACGAGTTTGGTGCAACATCTGTTGCCCGCCTCTTTGCAGCGGGTGAAGCGGCAAGCACTGGTTTCCATGGCGCGAACAGGCTTGCCTCCAACAGTCTGCTGGAAGGAATTGTTATGGGTTCACGTGCGGCTGCGAAAGCGCTAGAGAACGTCGAGGCAACTATCAGGTACGTTGAACCTGGAGAGCCACCCGGCTGCTCAACGGAATCTCAAGCGGAGATTCGCCAAATCATGGCAGGCTGTGCGTCGGTGGTTCGAGAAGAAAAGGGCCTCACCAATGGCTTCAATGACCTCTCAGAAATCAACACCTTTCCAGCGAGGAGTTCCGTTGAAGCCGAGACCGCAAACATGCGCTTGATAGCTCTCATGGTCGTCAAAGGTGCCCTTGAAAGAGAGGAGAGCAGGGGATCACACTACAGATCCGACTTTCCGGACACAAGCCCCAACGCGGCGCACGTTGAGCAGCAAGTTGACCATAGTGAAGCAGTGAGAGACTGATGGGGAAACGCCCCCAACGGCGACCCCCAATTTGTCAAGGCGTGCAATAAGCTGATTCGCCAGGATTTTCCATACCCTAAGCGATTGCATTGAACCGTAACGACAAGTAAATAATCCTTGGACCTTCCCCGAGGTTACTGCTAGGTTGGAAAGTAACGTGTCATATCGAAAGTTGGCCTAGGTTGTCTTATTTTATGGCAGGGTTTCCAGGATTTATTGCGACCCGCATCGTCAGGAAGCTGGCCGGGAATGATCCTGAACGGCACTTCATCCTCTTGGTTCATCCGAGTCAACTTGAAAAGGCACGGACCACGGTTTTCGCGATTGCTGAAGAATCTGGTCTATCTGCAGAGCGATTCCGCATCATCGAGGGCGACATCACTAAAGCCGGTCTCGGCCTTAGCAAGAGCGAACAGGCAGAGATGGTCGACCAGGTCACGCATGTGTTCCACCTTGCGGCCATTTATGACCTGGCGGTTGGTGAGGAGGTAGCGGAACTGATCAACGTGACCGGAACAGAAAACGTGACGTCATGGGTCAAAGGACTTCCGCATCTCGAGCGCTACATCTACTGCAGCACTGCATACGTCTCCGGAAACAGAACCGGAACGGTTCTCGAGACTGAACTCATCGACATAAACGGCTTCAAGAATTTCTACGAATCCACCAAGTTCAAGGCCGAGGTTATTGTCCAGCGTGCCTGGGATGAAGTCCCAACCACGATCATAAGGCCTGGTGTAGTGATGGGCGACTCTCGCACAGGCGCAACAGACAAGTTTGACGGACCGTACTTCGTCATGAGATTCATCGACAGGTTCTCCAAAATCCCCATCCCGAATATCGGAAGAGGTGATGCGCTTTTCAATGTGGTGCCAGTCAATTACGTGGTGGACGCCACCTGCCACCTGGCGCACCTCAAGGAGGCAGAGCACAAGGTATACCATCTGGTCGACCCTGCGCCCCACAACGTGAGAGACGCATTTGGCCTGATTTGCCAGGCGCAAATGGGCTTCACCCCTCGATACACCATTCCCCTGCCACTGGTCAAAGCTGCTCTGTCCATCCCAGCATTCAGAAGATGGGTTGGAGTTGAACTGGAGACTTTGGAATACTTCAAAATAGGCCCAATATACGACAGCTACCAGACCCAAAAGGACCTCTCTGCGGTTGGAGTCTCCTGTCCTGACTTTGCCAGCTATATAAAGACGGCGGTCGAATACTTTATTGAGCACAAGACAGACACTGATAAGACGATAAAGGTGACATAGGAGGAAAACATGGTTGAGACCCGAGACATGACCTTCCCCAAAATGTCGATTGGCACGAACCTTACTGAGGTTTCACAACTTCCATCCATCATGGAATCCGCGAGAGCAGGTTTCAGCGAGTTTTCCAAGATGTCGATAAGTCAGCGTCTAGAATTCCTGAAGCAACTCCGCTACAAGATTGTCGAAAGACAAGATGAAATTTCCGACGTTATCGCTACTTCAACAGGCAAGGTCAAGACCGAAGCCCTGACCACCGAGGTTATGGTAGTGGTGGATGCAATACTTCATGTCGAAAAGAGAGCCAGCAAAGCACTGGGAACAACCCGAATCAAGACGCCTATCACCTTCATTGGCAAACAGTCCTACCTCGAGTACAAGCCAAGAGGAGTCGTGGCAGTCATCTCGACCTGGAACTTTCCATTCATGTTATCGATGGTTCCGGCAATCGAGGCGCTGGCGACTGGCAACAGCGTAATAATCAAGCCCTCGGAAGAGACTCCACCGGTTGGCATGCTGATAGAATCCCTATTCCAGGACCTTGAGCTCCCAGCTGGTACCGTGCAGATTATTCACGGAGGTCCGGACCTGGGTGAGTCACTGTTAAAGTCCAAGCCGGATTTCGTCCACTTTACCGGTTCGGAGAACGTTGGTCGTAAAATTGCAGCGGTGACGGGTCCTGCCCTTATTCCAACAACCCTTGAGCTCGGTGGAAAAGATCCGATGATCGTTTTTGAAGATTCGAACCTTGAGCGCGCCGTCAACGGCGCAATGTGGGGGGCATTCGCCAACGCCGGTCAGGTCTGCATGGCCGTTGAGCGTCTCTATGTCCAAAAACCAATCTACGACAAGTTTCTAGAGCTTTTAGTGCGCGAAACGAACAAGCTCAGGGTCGGAGACGACAACAATGACGACATTGGCCACATGACGGTCCACGAACAGGTAGAAGTCGTCAAGAGGCACGTGAAAGACGCCATCGATCATGGCGCGAAGCTCTTGACGGGAGACCACCCGGACACCTGGGGGACGGACTCTTTGACGTTGCGACCCATGATACTAAGCGACGTCAGAAATGACATGATGGTAATGCAGGAGGAGACTTTCGGACCAGTTCTGCCAATAATGCCCTTTGAAACAGAAGAGCAGGCGGTCGCACTTGCAAACGACTCCCGATTTGGTCTTAATTCGAGCGTTTGGACAAGAGACCTGGCTAAAGGACGGAAGGTCATCTCCCAACTTAAGACCGGTGGGGCGCTTCTGAATGATGTGATCATCACCATTGGAAATCCATATCTTCCCTACGGAGGGGCAAAGCAATCCGGGGTCGGCTCGTACCATGCTGATTTGGGCATGCAAAGCTTTGCAATTCAGACGGCAGTAATGGTCGACCGCGGCAGAAAGCTGAGGGAGATCCACTGGTTTCCTTACCTTGGCAAGGAAGAACTTTTCGGTGATTTGCTTACCAGCTACTGGAGTTCGGGCCGCAATTTCGCCAAATTCGGACTCTCCTACCTCAAACTGCTGGCCAAGGCGCGTAAAAGTAGCGCCGAATAGTGGACTCGGCCAAGAAAGCCTGTACAGAAGAAAGGTAGGGCATCTTCGTCTTCGTGAAGTGCCCTACCCTGCCATGAGTTAAAGGTTTCGATTAGTTATCTGACGAAGATGACTTGTTGTGTGAGTCAGACCGGGCACTTATGGTTGTCTTAGAATCCGTCCTTGAGAAGAAGCTCCCCCGGCTGAAGTTCACTAAATTCTTGTTGCCCTGATTCTGTTGCTGGTTTGACCCTGAACCGGCGGCATTAGCTGTGGTTCCCGCGTCATCGCGGTCTCCAGGTCTTGCGGCCGAGGTGGTCGTTGTACTGCTCGGCACCGTCGTGCTTGTGGTGCTTGTGGTTGAAGCATCGTCGTTATCTGCCTTGGTAAGGTGATCCGCCTTGTCCTCAAGCTTCAACGCCGCGTGCTTTGGATTAACGGACGTGCAAAACTGCGTCACGGACTCATTGTTCACTGATGCCAGAAATGCGAGTATCTCAGGAACGCCTGGTGGAGGAGGAATCACTACCGTCGCTCCGGTTGTCGTCGTTGTTGACGAAGGCGTTGTTGACGAAGTCGTTGTTGACGAAGTCGTTGTTGACGAAGTCGTGGTTGGCGAAGTCGTGGTTGGCGCACCAGAAGTATGATTCAAATAGGCAGTACAAAGTCCGAAAATTGAACTCTCGCTGGCGTCACCACTAAAAGTAGGATTCGGAAGGTTAACGCCACCGTTTGTCGAGCCCGAAGATGAAAGTCCAAACGCCCCCAGACCATGAATTGAGTCCTGAAGCTGCATTGGCAACGAGCCAGTAGCTGCAGCTAACACTGTACCTGTTAGAGCCGCGGTGGACACTGCCACGCCTATAGCTTTCCGACTGACACGTTTCATTCGCATATCATTTCCCCTTGGATGGACCTTTGGCCACAGCTTGCTCATTGAGAAGCTTTCAAAGACGGAGCTAATGTGAACTGCCAACCCCTTCGCCGCGTATACCGAATGCGCACATCCAGTGAACTAGCTCTAAGAAGAAGTTGTCACAACCGTCTCATTGTCTCATGACCGACGTGTTTCACGGAGAGATATCGCTATTTCAGACAATCGCGTTACAGAAACGGCCAATTTTCTAAAAGAAAGTCCCGACCTTGCTTCGGTGGCTGGTCTCTGTAAAGGTGCAGGATCTAAAAGCTCCTACGGAATCTCCTGGCCGCAAGCGGCGCCAAGACGATCAGAAGACCGACAGACCATAGCAAAGACTTGATCACATAATCCGCAGTAGGCCCACCGTTTGAAAGCGCCCTCATAGCATCCACCAATATAGAGAACGGCTGGTTGTTAGCAAAGGGCTGCAACCAACCCGGCATCGATTGGACAGGCACAAACGCGGAGGAGGCGAACGTCAGAGGAAACAGTAGCGGGAACGACATCACCTGTGCAGTTTCCGTGTTTGGTGCCAAGAGTCCAATCATTGAAAATCCCCAGGAAAGCGCATAGGCAAACAGCAGGATCAAGAGGAGCCCACCAAGGAATGCCCATATTCCGGCGTGTATTCGAAAACCGACAAGTATGCCAACCGCCGTTATCAGAATTAGAACGCCGATGTTCCTTATCAGATCCGCCGAAGTCCGGCCAGCCAAAACTGCCGATCGAGCCATGGGTAGGGAGCGGAATCTTTCAATGAAGCCTTTGTGGAGATCTTCAGCCAGCCCTATGGCCGTACCGATCGAGCCAAACGCCACGGTCTGCAGGAAGATACCCGGCATTAGAAAGTCAACATAAGAGTGACCCGGTACGTTTATTGCTCCACCAAACACGTATCGAAAGAGAAGGACAAACATTATTGGTTGGACACTCGAAAAGAACAGCGATTGGGGTATCCGCACGAGTGCAATGATGTTCCGTTCCGTCACAACAAACATGTCGGAAAAGAATCTGGAAAGGCCCCTCTCGGCCACTACCTCAGAATGAACTTTTGCCGCCACTGTCACTTTCTTCCCCCCTCTTGTAATTCCGCCGCCACATGACCAGTAAGAGACAGAAAGACGTCATCCAGGCTGGGATCACGAAGATCCAATCGAACTGGCATAAGATCCGCCGCTTCCATGATCTCAAGCAGCTCACGCACCTGAGCTGGCCCATTCTCCAATGGGAGTTCAACTCCAGCTCCAACAAGCCTCGGTTGTTTTCCTATTTTCTCCAACAGGAGCCGGCCCAGCCTATCGGCCTCCTCATTGCTGGACATCTCAAGATCGATAACAGTCGCTCCAAGAGTTGACTTGAGTTCGCTTGGAGTACCTTGGGAAATTACTTTGCCGTGATCCACCACGGCGATAACGTTGGACAACCTGTCCGCCTCCTCCATGTACTGGGTAGTAAGCAGGACTGTGGTTCCCTCATTGACCAGTTCCTCTATCACTCCCCAAAGTGCTTGGCGCGAGTATGGGTCAAGACCGGTAGTCGGTTCGTCTAGGAAAAGAACCGAGGGCTTATGAAGAAGTGCGGCTGCTAGATCAAGCCGGCGCCGCATTCCACCGGAATAGGTTTTAGCTATGCGTTTTGCCGCATCCGTCAGTTCGAAAAGCTCCAGTAGTTCGTTCGCTCTTGCCACCGCGGTATTCCTACTCAGTCGGGTCAGCTGGCCGATCATTCTCAGATTCTCTAGACCGGTCAGGTTTTCGTCAACAGCGGCGAACTGGCCAGCCAGACCAATATTGGCCCGCACTTCCTCGGAGGCGGTCACCACGTCGTGGCCGAGCACTGACGCTCTGCCACTGTCTGGGAGAAAAACCGTGGTCAGTATTCGAACCACCGTTGTCTTTCCTGCTCCATTTGGTCCTAGCAATCCAAATACTGTTCCAGCTTCCACTTCCAGGCTAAGTCCGTCAACCGCACGAACTCCTCCTTTGAATACCTTGACTAAGTCCACTGCTTCAATCGCGAGGGTCACGGCACCTCCTTATCCTAATGAAAGGCAGATTCGACTAGGGAAACATTCTGATCTGATATGCGGCGGGGCCGAAGTCTAGAACGCTATAAAACCAGGAACGTCAACTACTTTATTAACCAAAATATTTGATAACTAAAAATAAACTAGTCTGTTCAGCATTCTTATAAATCACTACCGTCTACCTAAGAAAGAACTTCGATACGAACGTCTTCCAGGCCAACCTCGGCCGCGGTGAATTCGATTCAACTAAAAATCTGACAACCGTTTGTCAGGACAGACATGAGACTAGTTCAACAACACCTTCATACGACGTCAGTTCGAGAGCTTTGAAAACTGCAAAGTAAGGTGAGCCTCAGCACACGGTCCTGAACTTTTTCTGAGCTCCATCCCGGCGACCTGACCTCAACCGTCAATGGTTTTCCCTGAATCGCTGGGCAATCTCGGCTCCCGTTGCCCACCAGACTCCCTTGTGACCGGAAATATACTCCAAGGCTCCGCGTAGCGCTTTGATTCGATACGGAAGCCCTGTCAAATACGGATGGACCGCGATGACCATGACAACTGGACTGGACTCACCTTCCCGATATAGTTCGTCAAACTGGGAAATAATTAGGTCTCTAAAACCCTCAGGCGTCAGACGTGCACGGCCATAAGCACCCTTGTCGTTGATGTCCATCGAGTAAGGTACCGAAATCATAGTCGAACCACCGATGGGAATCTCAAATGGACGGTCATCCGCAACGAAATCAGCGACGTAGCTCACTCCATTCGCAGCCAGTTCACCAAGGGTGCGTTCGCTCTGCTGCAGACCGGGACTTAACCAACCCACCGGTCTTTGTCCCCATGCTCTACGCACGTCCTCGATGATGGCCGGAATCAGCTCCTTTTCCTCATCTGGCAGATAGGAGTGCATCTTTCTATTGTTGTAGTCTCCGTGACCCATCATATCCCAACCCCTGTCGGCACATTCTTTCATCCAATGGGGAAAATTTCGAGCAAAGGATGCGTTAACCGCTCCAGTCCCTCTCACGTTGAAGCGATCAAGTTCGGCCAGAATTCTGGCCATTCCCGCCCGATTTCCATACTCACGGATGGCATATTCGCGATAGTCGGGGACTGACTCCCCTCCGTCAATTGGGTAGCGAAGGTCGAAGTCCTCAATATTGACAACTACCCAGACTGCGACTCTGCCTTTATTTGGCAGGGTCCAATCAGTGTTCGCCATGCCTCTGGAAGCTTTCAACGCATCGCCGGTTTCGGGGATTATGGACAAATCGGGTTTCCTGTCAGACATCAATCTCCTCCAAGGTCATTACATCGGCATATTTGTGATGCAAGTCGAAAAGGCTGATCTTGTGACTCAGCAGATGCCTGTCAAATACGCAGTCCTCCACTACAACAATGTGAAAACCATGGGCAAAGCCATCCACGGCCGACGATCTGACACATCCACTCGTACTCTCACCGCAAATCACCACAGTATTTATCAAGTTGGACTTCAGATAACCAGCAAGATCTGTTCCAAAAAAAGCACTCGCACGTCCTTTGTAAACTATGCGGTCCTCTGGCTGCACCTCGAAATAATCGTCGATCGCAAAATCGCTCTTTACCTGGCTAATTGAAAGTTCGCTTTCATCCCTGTTTGTAGCCCTGCGGATATCATCTTCAGGAGCAATCAAGCGGTCGGAGGTGGTTTGGATTATTGGCCAACCGGACTGCCGGGCAAAATCGAGCAGACGCTTGATTTTTGGTTTTGCCTCCAACGCATACGGGCCACAGGATTTAGGATTCTCGCTGATAGCATCCAACAGCGACATGGGCTTGGAGGGGAAGACGCTTGCAAACAGGTCGATCGACAGTAGCGCGACCTTACCTTTGATGCCCACCTCTCTCACGTAGGGCCGATAGACCTGCAAGGTCTCTTCGCTTATAACGTCCTGCCAGCAATGGTCTTCAAACGGATTTTCAAGATTGGAGCCCACTTATGCTCACCGCCTTCTCTGGGATCGTCGACTTTCCGAGACCAAGGGTCGCAAACACATCGCCGCAAGCCACCCCAAAACATACCTGACATACTCAGTGAACCCCGGACCTCGCACGAGCACTAGTGACCTGGGCCAATTCTCTCAATACTATTTGTCCTTGCCTGTTCACCGCGTCTGACCGGAATCGGATGGGGCCTTCCCTGGCAGTCAATCTCCGGCAATGGTTTAAGGATGAGTCCACCCGAGTCCCCAGGCCTACTCACGGCGATGTCAGGAAGAAGTGAAAATGAGGGAATGACAGTCCTACGACACCGCCGTATTCTTGGCTATTAGGTTATGCCCGAGTCTGGCACCGGGGGATTCGACCAGAAAGGTCGCTCACGGTGCTACGAGCACACGGCTCAGAATTTCGGTCCCCACCGAGCCACTGGGGTTAGCCTTTTGACATGGAGCGGCAAAAGAGCCAGATAATTGACAACCCTGGAGGAGAGTAACACCGACGAATGAGACGAGGTGCCAGAGCGAGCCACGACCATCGACATCGCCAAAGCAATCGGCTAGGTTTGCTCGCACATCCCGATGGAGAAGCACTGGATTACCAGGATCTGGAAGGTGGCTTGGACCACGAGCGCGATCATGGCTCTCACCGACGAACTCACAGAGTGCAGTATCGTGTGGGTCTCAACGCCCGCGATGTCAAAAACGTCCCCGTACGTCTCAAGTCAGATGAGCTCGAGGCTGTCTGGCCATGCAAGCTCACCGAACGCGGGATGCTACGGCCATCTTTCTCACCGCCTGCTGAGATCTGTGAGCTCAGGAACCTACACCTGGCGGCGCACAGACATCGCCAAAGACCACAACACTGTAAGCAGGGGGTCGAAAAGCTCTTGGAGTACGAGTTGGTGAAGCTCTAATGAGTTGCGACCGACATCTTCGCCAGTGCAGGACGGAACATCCTCGCTGCAGTCATCCCAAGCGAGCGCAATCCCGAGGTCCATGTAGGGCTGGCGTCGGAAAAATGTTCAGAAGGAAGACTGCGGCACGAGAAAAGGCACCCAAAGGCTCCTTCACCGACCACCACGCCGAGTTGCTATCGATGCTGCTACGTCAGGTTGTCGACGCATTCAGCTCAGACATCGACTAGCCGATGAGCCGCGCCGACGAACTTGTCTCACAAAGTTTGCAGAGAATTTTCCGGAACTACCATATCCCGAGTTCGCATATTAGCTGTGACAGATCGGCGCCCATGAGGCTAAACTGAACCGAGCAGTTTCAAATGTCATGCTTCATCCAGTTCGAAGGAAAGGAAGACGGCAATGGCTGATCGCCAAAGCTCTCCTCGCCGTTTTCTGGGTCCGTGGGTAATAGTCCTAGCACTTTTTGTTATTGGATCCCTATTGCTCATCTTGCTTGACACCGCATACAAGAATACTCCCATCAGGGATGCAGTTGCCGGACCTTTGAGGGCCGTGATCATCTTGATTATCGGCTCGGTCATAGCCCGGGTTGTTGAAACCAAACTTATGGCAAAATCGCTTACTTCGTTGCCACCGAGGCAACGAACGATAGCGGGATTCGCCGTCAGGTTGCTGCTCTACCTGGGAATAACGCTTGCCGTCTTTGCGGGCCTGGGAATTGGCCTGTCCAGTTTTCTCTTTGGTGGCGCGTTCTTGACCGTCGTTCTGGGCCTTGCGGGCCAGAGCATGCTTTCGAACCTGTTTGGTGGCATCTGGCTAGTACTCTTCCAACCATTTCAGGTGAGCGACTCGATCAGCTTCATCACCTGGCAATACCCAATTCTGATGCCGTCATTCCCCCATGACGCTCTCAAGCCTGTATATTCCGGACGGGTAAGGGATATCAACCTCATGTACACCACTATTGTCACTGACGATGGTGACCCGCTTGTACTGCCAAATGGAATTCTGGCTCAAGCGGCGATTATTAATAGGAGCCGTGCTGGGGCCCGGCGGGTCAATGTACGCTTTGAATCACCCATCAATATAAGTCCCAAGGACTTGAAAGCCAGACTCCTCGAAGACCTGGGCAGTTGGGACAGACCACCGACTTTGGAACTGACCGACATCGGAACCGCGAACTACTCTGTGCGGGTCTGCGTCTGGAGCAGGGAAAGTGAGGAAAGAGTCCGCGACCGGATTCTGCAGTCGGCCTGGAAAGTCGTTTCCCAGTTAAGCCAAACCCAGGGCGATTCGGCCGAACCAAACGAAACTCGCTAGAGACACGAATTAGGGCATCGATATTGCCAATCCTTACTAACAAAACTGGGGCTCTGTCGAGGCGTACAGTTCATTCAAATTTCCAAATGCTTCATGCGGCAAAAGTCTCTGAAGCACGACTTTGACACAAATGACCCTGGTATTCCTCGTGGCCGGTGTGGCTGTAAGGTCATAACTCTGTATTCCTGCGGTAATCACAACTCAGAGTTCTATCGCAACCAGCAGCGCCATAACAGTGACGGTCTTGCCTCGGAGTCAGGCTGTGCTTCGACCTCGCAAAGAAAACGCGCACTGCCTTCCACTTTGTAAGGCCGCGCTCTAACGGTCAAACTGCAATTCCGGTCTCCTCACAATCTCATCGGCGCTCCCACGCCCCCGAAACGAGCCCGCCGTCGGGCACCAGCAGAGTCTGAGTCAGAACCACAACTGACAGACCTCAACCGGCCTCTGGCACCCAAAGTCAGACTCTGGATGGACCTTCGAACCCGATGAGCTTCGTATCTTTTTGCCAACTGTTGAATCGAGGTGACGGGTTCCGCCAAAGAAGCGCGCTTTGGATCGGAAGTCTATTAAGACACCGCCGAAAAGCTAATGAGTAGTGCGACAGCCTAGTGCTGGGCCATGTTGACAAACTTGGTGAACGAGTCCAGAAATGCCAGGTGGGCAACTCCGGTCGGACCGGAACGGTGCTTTGCCACAATGATCTCAGCCGTTCCCCGATCTGAAGATTCGCTGTTGTAGATCTCATCTCTATATATGAAAAGAACGACGTCGGCATCCTGCTCGAGCGAATTATGAACCACTATGCCGTTGGCGATAAAGTTATGGGTTCTGGGAACTGTGAGATCGTATACCGGTTCGCTGCCGTAAGATTCGATCGAACGAAGAATGGTCCAGTCAACTCTTGCGCCAAGACGGACTTGGGACGCAACCTTCGTAAGTAACGAACCCTCCTCACGATACGCCGATCCAGCGTGAACGGCCAGTTCAATTCCCGATCGAAGGTTGTCCACGGCCAACCAGCCTTGTCGGGTCAAAAACTTGTGATTTGCACTCGCCCTGATTTGGCGGTCTCCAAAGTCAAGAACGTAGGTCTGCTTGACTCCGGAAAAGTATGCTCTCGAAATCCCGGATTCCACAAATTCGCCGTCGGAATTGACGCCCACCACCTTTGCCCCAATGGAATTCCATCTGACCAAATCTCCAATGGCCTCAGAACTCCCGTCAGCCATCAAAACCTGCGTATCGTAGCTCAGACAACCCGATTCTCTGAGATCTGAAAGGGCTGGCCTCTTGTCTGCCCTCATCTCAAGGTTTCTCGACAGCTGAGACAGTGCCAACACGGGAACGTCCAACTCCCTTGCGAGGATCTTAAGTCCTCTGGATATTTCGGAGACCTCTACCTGGCGAGACTCCGCGCCCATCCGCCCTGACATCAGCTGCAGATAGTCCACCACGACCAGCCCAAGCCCATCTCGCGCCTTAAGTCTCCGAGATTTGGCCCGAATGTCCATGACATTGACGTTGGGATTGTCGTCAATATAAATAGGCGCGTCCGCAAGGCGGCCGATGGCATGGGAGATCTTCTCCCAATCCTTTTCCAGCAACTTCCCGTTTCGCATTCTTGTAGAATCAATCTGAGCCTCCGCCGAAAGAAGCCTTTGCACGAGCTCTTTCCGACTCATTTCCAATGAAAACAAGAGGACGGGAACCTTCTGCTTCATTGCGACACTCGCGGCAACGCCGAGCGCAAATGCGGTCTTGCCCATTCCTGGACGTGCTCCGACGATGACTAAATTTGAAGCATGCAGCCCTGAAAGGACATTGTCGAGATCGTTGAATCCCGTGGGGATTCCGGTAACGGCCTCGGATCGCGCGTATAGAGCCTCCAGGTCATCAAGGGCGTTGCCAAGCACTTCCTTGATGTGCGCCATGGTCTCACTCTGCCGCCTCTGCGCAACATCAAAGATAAGCGTCTCTGCCCAGTCGATGACCTCCACCACATCGTCGGGAACCTCGTATGCTTTCTCGGCGATATCGTTGGCCGCACGGATAAGCCGTCTAAGAAGCGAGTACTCCACGACGATCTCGGCATAGCTGAAAGCGTTTCCAATTGCCGGTGTGTCCGCCTGAAGCTTCAAAAGCTGCGGGACTCCTCCCACGTCTTCAAGGACGTTCTTCCTCTTCAGCTCCTCTGCAATCGTCACCGTATCTGCAGGGTCGCCTCTTGCAAAAGCCGCGGTCAACGCCTCAAAGATGTGCTGATGCGAGGGCTTGTAAAAATCCGCAGACTGGCAGATCTCTATCGCGTCCGCAATTGCATCTTTGGACAGAAGCATTGCGCCAAGGAGTGACTCCTCCGCCTCAAGGTTATGCGGCGTCGCCCGCTGGAGAACCTCCTTTGATTTTCTTGTACTCCTGCCTGGAACCTGAGTCATCTACCAATCCAAATAAAAAGGGCCGCCTTATCATATGCGATAGGCGCCCCCAAAGAAATAGATTGCGCCAGTCCGATCACAAACTGGCGCAATTATCTTCTACTCGACCCCGACAACCTCTATTTGTACCGTGGCTGTCACTTCCGGATGAAGCCGTATCTTAATCGGATGTGTTCCGGTCGTCTTGATGTGCTCATCCATCTCCACTCGTCGGCGCTCAACTGTCGGACCTCCAGCACCGGTAATCGCTTCAACAATGTCGTTTTGGGCAACCGAACCAAATAGCCTGCCATCCTGTGCACGCGCCTCGATCCTGATTACAAGAGCTTCCAGTGCAGCAGCCTGTTCCGATGCCGAACCCCTGAGTCTTGTCTCGCGTGCGTCGCGTGCATTTCGCATGGCCTCGGCTTGATGGACGATACCATCGGTCGCCAAAATTGCCTGCCCTTTTGGAAGAAGAAAATTGCGGGCAAATCCATCTGAAACGTCAACAATATCGCCGCGCTTGCCAAGACCCGCCCTGTCAGAACGAAGAACCACTCTCATTACTCTGACTCCTCCGTCTCGTCATCGTCAATATCGTCAACCGGCTCGAACGTGCTGGTTGCATCGAGTTCGTCAAGACCTCCGTCCAGCGCAGCAAAGTCAGGAACTGCTTCAGTCGGTGCCAGACTGCGTGGAGCTCCGCGCCCACCGCTAGTGCGCTCAGCAACGGTGCGCTGGGTGTATGGCAACAGGGCAAGTTCCCTGGCAGTCTTGATTGCCACAGCCACGGACCTCTGATGCTGTGAGCAGTTTCCCGACACACGACGGGCACGAATCTTGCCTCTATCAGACATGTACTTTCGCAAGATATCAACGTCTTTATAGCCGACGGTGTCTATCTGTTTGGCACAGAATATACAGACCTTCTTCTTGCCACCCTTGCGTATTACCTCTTTGGCAGTCTTCTTGCTGCCTGAACGATCTCTATCTCTATCGTTGTTTCTAGCCATGATTTAGAAAGGTTCCTCTTCGTATGAGTAAGCGCTCGGAGCTGGTTCGCCAACTGGTGCTGCGATGGGAACCTCACCGGTGTCTATGCCAAATCCCTTGCGCTCATTTCGGACTATTTGTGCTGTCGCCCATCTGAGTGACGGGCCAATCTCATCTGCAATTATCTCTACCTTCGACCGCTTTTCACCCTCTTGAGTCTCCCAGTTACGCTGTTCAAGACGACCGGTGACAATTACTCTCGCGCCCTTGGTCAGACTCTCGCTTGCATTTTCGGCCATCTCCCGCCAGCACACAACATCGAAGAACGACGTCGCTTCCTCCCATTGCTGACTCTGACGATTCTGCCAACGCCTGTTCACGGCAATGCCAAATGTGGCCGTCGCTTGACCTGATGAAGTAAAGCGCAATTCTGGGTCTCTGGTTACGTTCCCGACGATAGTGATGGTGTTTCCGTTAGACATTCCTGACTCCTTTAGAGTTCTTGGAAAAGCGGCTTAAGACCTTTAGGCAACCGACTCCGAAACAGACTTGGCAGCAACTTTCTGCTTGCTCGAAAGTTCGGGGGTGCGAATGATCTTGTGGCGAAGGACCTCATCTGCAATCGAAAGGACTCGGTCCAGTTCAGCTACTACCTCCGGTTCGGCATCAAGCTCGACAACCGCATAGTAGCCTTCCCATCTATTCTTGAGTTCATAGGCAAAGCGCTTACGACCCCACTTCTCAACTCTGCCGACTAGCCCGCCCTGAGTTTTAACAAGATCAGTCGCCTTGTCCAAGGTTGCTCTGATTGCATCCTCGTCAAGCGCAGAGTCAATGATTAATACGACTTCATATGGCCGTTTCATACGGCTGTGTCCTCCCTATGGACCCTTTCGGGGCTCTGGTACCTCCAGAGCAGGTTGGATTAACTATCTGATATGCCAGTCATAACACGCATATATTTATCCGATGACACGTTAGTCGCTCAGCTGGCCAGTTGGCTTCATCTTCACAAATCGTTGCACCTGGCCGTCAAAGGTTCCGGCTATTTCGGTTCGTAGGTGAAGTCGTCGAATTCACTTTCGCTTCCCTGATACGCTTCCTTGGCCGACGGGAAGCTCTTAATCTTGACATCGTGCACGTAACCCTCCAGCGCTTTAACGCCAAGTTCACCCAGTGCACCGTAGCGCCTGACAAACTTTGGCCGGTGTCCGAACGTGAGGCCCAACAGATCATGGAAGACAAGCACCTGCCCATCGCAGTTTGGACCGGCACCAATCCCAATCGTTGGAACCTTCAAAAGCTCGGTGGCTCTAGCAGCCACCACATCAGGAACCGCCTCAAGCACCACTGAAAACACCCCCGCCCCCTCGAGCGCGAGCACGTCATCCAACAGCTTCTTTGCAGCCTCCCTGGTCTTGGCCTGAACTGAGAAACCACCAAAAGAATGGACCGACTGCGGGGTAAGGCCCACGTGGCCCATAACCGGTATCTCCGCGTCAACCAGTGCCCTTACAACCTCCACCCTATTCGCGCCACCTTCAAGTTTCACTGCTTCCGCGCCTGCCCTGATGAGCGTGGCGGCGTTGTTCACGGCATCTCTTGTACCGGTGTGATACGACATCCAGGGCATGTCGGATACGATCAGTGCACCAGGTGCAGTGCGTGCCACCGCCTTGGTATGATAGGCCATGTCATCGACAGTTACAGACAGTGTGTCATCATATCCGAGGACAACCATGGCGAGTGAATCCCCAACCAGAATGATGTCCACTCCAGCCGCATCAGCCATGCGGGCGCCCGGAGCGTCATAGGCAGTCACCATCGCGATTGGCGGATTTGAACCAACGGCTTTGTGAGCACGTATCTGCGGTACAGACATCCTGTTAGTCTTCATCAAAAGCCTCCTCACGTCCCGCGCACAGAGGCTGCAGGCGTCAACACCGATTCTAACTAATGCAATGGAAGAAAGACAATCATGGCCGCGATTGGCCACTGCACACTTCACACTCTCAAGTGCCCGCAAGGCACAAGAGGGAGTAGTTCAACCTGGTTGCATTGAGGTAGTCGGCAAGCTCGTTAGGCGCGGGTTCAATCTTGGGAATGAAGTGGTTGTTGGCCACTTCTGAATGCCACTTTTCCAGAAGGGCTCCTGGGATTTGAGCTCTTTAGAGCAAGGCGGGAAATAAATCTCTGAACTGTTAGATGCTCTGATGATTAGCTGGCCGGAGTGTCCAACATTTACGGGATTATTCAGCATGTGAATAGTTAGAATTGACGCACCAGGTAGTTCCAGTTGCACTCCGGACAAACCTCGACCACGTAGCACGTGAATTCGGACACCGTTGCCCGAAGCCTGGCCAGTTCGTCAGAGCCCGCTATACAGCGGCCGTGGGGTGGCAGTTTTGGTCCAAAGGCGTAGGATACATGGACGATGTCGCCTTCACCGCAAACTTCACAAATCTCACCCGCAAGTGCACCGATCGCTCTTGCGGCCCTGATGAGCTCGGGGTGCGCATCACAGAGTTCCTGCCTGGCTATCCGACCAGCTCTGTACTCATGGAGCAGGGCTTTCTTGGCAAGAAGGTAGTCAATACTGGCGATTTCACCAGCCCCGCTAGATCTTGAAAATACTCCGCTCACAAATTACACGGTACAAGAAATTGAAGAACTTTGGCATTCTTAATTGCCCCTCAAAACAAAAATCTTGGTAACACCGAAGAATTCGGTAACGAATAATTTCTCCGATATATCAACCCGATATAACAGTTTGTGATATCATGTTCAATTGACCGCATTTGTGGACAAGCTGGCTTTCGAAGACTTAGAGAATCATCAAATGGCAACTGGCACCAATTCACTGGAACTCGTAGTACTTGGACTGCTCAAGGAGCAGGACATGCACGGATATGAGCTTAAAAAGCGTATGACCGAATCCCTTGGTCTGATCATGCACGCTTCATGGGGCTCGCTCTATCCGGCTCTGGCTCGCCTGGAGGCTAAAGGCGCGGTGAAAGCTGTTGAGGCAAGACCTGCGATACCCAATATCCCTATGACAGGCTCACTTGGTGGAGAAAGGGCGGTGTTCCGGTTAAGCGGGGAAGGGCCACGGGGATCGAGGAACAAGAAGGTCTACGGAATAACAGATATTGGCTCCGCACTTTTTTCGGCCATGCTCAATAACGACAGCGAGATCGACGAGAAGGGTTTCGCCATCCGGCTGGCCTTCGCCAATCACATGGATTCTGAGAAGCGGCTCAAAATGCTGAGAGACCGCCGGGATCTGATCTTGGAAAGAGTCAAATCGTCACGACGGAATTCCGAGAAAAAACGTTTCGCGTTGGAACCATACGTTGAACTGGTTCTCGAACACTTTCGACTGAATAACTCCTCCGATCTGGCATGGATCGAAGACCTGATCGCAAAGGAAGAGTCATCCATTCAGACCCCGGAAACAGAAATAATGGTTTCCCAAGAAGTTCAAGACAATCTTTAGCACTAAGGAAGGTGATATACAAGTGGGCAAGATAAGGGTAGCAATCGCAGGTGTAGGCAACTGTGCCAGCTCATTGATCCAGGGAATTGAGTATTACAGGAATGCGGACCCTCAAGAGTCTGTGCCGGGTTTGATGCATGTCGTCTTGGGCAACTACCACGTCCGAGATATCGAAGTGGCTTTGGCCTTTGATGTTGACGCTACAAAGGTTGGAACCGATCTTAGCAAAGCGATATTCTCGGGCCAGAACAACACCATCAAGTTTGCCAATGTCGACCACACTGGAGTCACGGTGCTTAGAGGACCAACCCTCGACGGACTCGGAAAGTACTACCGGCAGACCATCGAGGAGTCGCCCGAAACTCCTGTGGATGTAGCGCAGACAATGAAGGACGCAAACATTGACGTTCTGGTCAGTTACCTCCCTGTCGGATCTGAGGCGGCACAGAAGTTCTACGCTCAAGCTGCAATAGACGCCAAGGTGGCATTCGTCAACGCGATTCCGGTCTTCATCGCATCTGATCCAGAGTGGGCTAAGAAGTTCACCGACGCAGGAGTCCCAATTGTTGGCGATGACATAAAGAGCCAGGTTGGCGCGACGATTCTTCACCGTGTCCTTGCCAGACTGTTCGAAGACCGCGGTCTGGTACTGGATCGAACCTACCAGTTGAACGTTGGCGGAAACATGGACTTCAAGAACATGCTGGAGCGGGAGAGGCTGGAGTCCAAGAAGATCTCGAAGACTCAGGCGGTCACCTCCCAAATCGACAACGGTATCGAATCAAACAACGTCCACATAGGCCCCTCCGACCATGTGGCCTGGCTCGAAGACCGTAAATGGGCATATATTCGGCTTGAGGGACGCAACTTTGGCGATGTACCACTGAACATCGAATTAAAACTGGAAGTGTGGGACTCACCCAATTCTGCAGGGGTTATTATCGATGCACTGAGGTGTGCGAAGATCGCGCTTGACCGTGGAATCGGTGGACCGCTGCTAGGCCCATCGGCCTACTTCATGAAGTCTCCGCCAGTCCAGTACCGCGACCAGGTCGCGCAGGAAATGGTAAGTGCCTTTGCATCAAATGGCTAAGGAGTCGAGTGGAGTCTGTCGATTTTCTAACTCAAGAGGTTATTCGTCAATTGGGCGAAATAAGGGGGAAGAAGGTCCTCGAGCTGGGAATCGCCAGAACATGCCTTTCCACCAGACTTGTGACCCTGGGGGCATCGCCAATTCTGGTGGAGGAGTCGCCAGAAAAGGTCGCCAAACTTAGGAGCAGTGAGCAATTCAACGAAATTAAGTTCGAAGTCCGTCAAAGCAAACTTGCGGACCTCGCATTTTGCCCGGCTGAGTCGATCGACATCGCATTCAGTGTCATCGCCTTCGCCGGAGCCGGGGATTCCGCCCGGCTATTCCGGCAGATCCATAGGGTCCTCAGAAACCAGGGTACGTTGATATTTGGCCTCGTGCATCCAATGGCATTCATGAATCATCAACTGCCCACGTCGTCCGAGCGGATTCGGTACCGATCAAAAGAAGTGGTAGACCGCGAAAAGTTGAGCATCGATTTCCCAGTTCCGCTCCCAGAAAAGCTGCGGTTGGTCTCATTTGGCGAGGTGTTCTCAGAGTTGAAGCGTGCGGGACTTGGAGTGGACCAACTCCTTGAGATTCCCGAAGGGAATCGAAGCGAAAGCTCCGGCGACCCCACAGCACTGCTAATTAGAGCAAGAAAATATTGACGTCACCTACATTAATAGGTCGGGTCTCTGCGGGACTTATCCGGTCATATTGCCCTCTTGTTCCACCACTCGAGAAGGCGCTCCGTCGCATTAGCTTTTCCAATAATCCCCTCTTCGAGCCGGATCTCCATAAGAAAGTCGAGCGCCTCGCCCACTAACTGTGAGGGTGGTATCTTCAGAAGCTTCATCACTTCATCCCCATTGATCTCAGGACGGATGGAACCAAGCTCCTCCTTTTCCCTGAGCTGCGCGATGCGAACCTTCAAATCGGCCATACGCTCCTGCAGCGCCAGTACCTTGTTCATATTTCTGGTTGTGCTATCGCAGAGGGTCAGCTCGTTTAATCGCTCGAGGAGAGGGCCGGCATCGCGCACGTATCGTCTAACCGCACTATCGGTCCATCCGGCCTGATATGTGTGGAACCTCAGGTGAAGGAACACAAGATCTGAAACGTCAGCGATGTCCTGCACCGAGTACTTCAACGCGCGCATTCGCTCTCTGGTCATTTTCGCGCCGACCACATCGTGATGATAGAAGGTCACACCTTGAGGGGTTATCTGTTTAGTCCTGGGCTTTCCCACGTCGTGGAACAAAGCCGCAAGACGGAGCATTCGATCCGGAGAGGTCTTATCCACTACCGCAATCGTGTGCGCCAGCACGTCCTTGTGCCGATGTATTGGGTCTTGCTCGAGCTCCAATGCCGGCAGCTCCGGAATGAATTCAGCTGCCAATCCCGTCTTTACCATGAACTCAAGACCCTGGCTTGGCTTCTCCGTGATCAGAAGCTTGTCAAACTCATCGCGAATCCGTTCAACAGAAACTATGGAAAGCCGGTCATGCATAGACATCACGGCATCAACCAGCTCCGGCACCGGCACCAGTGAGATTTTCGCTATAAATCGTGCCGCCCGAAGCATTCTCAGGGGATCTTCGGAGAATGAAATCTCTGGTGAAAGCGGAGTCACCAACCTCTTATTTACCAGGTCATCAAGGCCGCCATATGGATCCACCATCTCTGGCACCGTGGTGTGGAGTGACAGGGCCATCGCATTTATTGTGAAGTCTCTCCTGGAGAGGTCTACTTCGATTTCATCGCTGTAAGTCACTTTCGGCTTGCGCGATCCGAAATGATAGACCTCGGCTCTGTTGGTGGTTATTTCAAACTTGTAGCCCCCCATTTGGACCCCAACTGTCCCGAACCGCTTGCCTTGAACCCACATTGCCTGGGAATGGGGTGCCACGATGTCTTCGATCTCATCTGGAAGAGCATCGGTGGTAAAGTCCAGGTCGTATTTCGGCCCATCCAATTCATGGACTTCCGATTCAGCCGCGTTGGCGTCGTCGCCCGCCAAAAAAAGATCCCTTACAGCTCCGCCCACGAGATAAAGCGTCTTATCCTTCGCGATGAAGAGATCGGCCAACGGCCTGGATATGCTGATTACTTTTTCAAAACGATCGATTGTCACCTTGAACCCCAGGCTAATGCGGCAGATCCGAATAAGTATTAATAGTTAGAGAATCAGGGTTGCACGGCCACAATCTGCAAAAGGTAGTACCAAACCAGGGAATTGTCTAGCACGTGCCGCCCAAAGTTAGTAAGCTGAACATGGCCGGCGCTGGTACACATTGCACGCCTGCCTTTGCGTGTGATTTATGAGTGATGATCTTCAGCGATCACGTTGCCACGCTCAGTTTTGCGAGCTTTTTGGGGGTTAGCCGGAGCGTCGAAGGTTCTCCTTCACTTTGGCATGACAAGGAAACGAGTAGGTTCTGTGAGTTCTGAAACGGAAAAGACGATGGATCCGGGTGGACCCAACCAGGCAGCCGATCAAGAAGATGCGGTCTCGCCAAAAAAGGCGCCGGTAACCGCCAATGGAAGCGGATGGAATCCCGGAGACCGTGTACAGGTGGCTGTGGTGTCTTTTTCTCACACAATCCAGCACGGATATGTCGCCGCCCTGGGAGTCGCCTATCCGTTCGTTCTTGCTGATTTTCACGTATCCTATGCGGTGCTCGGAGTCATCCTCGGTGGAGCGGGCATCGTTGGTGGCCTCTTGCAGGGACTTGCCGGCATCGTAAAGAAATACTCAACAAAGGTGCTGCTGGGCAGCCAGAACATCGGCATGGCCCTCTCTCTTTTGATTGCGGCAGTATCACCGGGCATCTTCCTCTTTGGAGCCGCCAGGATATTTGGCACCTTGGTCAGCTGGCCTCAACACCCGGTTGGAAGCGCCCACCTCACAGAGAGAGTCCCTCACCGCAGGGGATTCGTGCTAGCAATGCACACCACAGGCGGGAGCTTGGGCACCCTGCTGGCTCCACTCATCACCTCAGTGATAATCGCCTACTATGGTTGGCGACCCGCATTGCTAACGATGGCCGGACTTACAGCGCTCGCATCTCTTCTCACATGGACATCAGTTCACAATCCAGGCTACGTGTCAAAGCGCAACAGTAACTCTGCCAACCCCGAAAAGAAGAAGGCACCTGCAGAGGAAACTAAGAAGGCTGACGGGTCACTCCTCGAGGCCCTTAGGCGTCGTGAGGCGAAGGCGGTCCTGGGCGCAGGAATGATATCTGGCGCCGGCCGTGGACTTGGTGTCTTGGCCGTGTATATTCCCGCATACCTCCGCAGTGGCCTTCACATGTCTCCACTCACGATCGGCGTGCTTGTAACAATGGTATCAATTGGAGCCTTAGGAGGTCCCGGGATCGGCGGTCACCTGTCTGATAGATTTGGCCGCAGACCAGTCTTGCTGACCCTCTATGTTTTTGGCGCTGCCTCACTGGTGGGATTCGTTCTTATCGGAACAACGCCGATAATCGTGGGGATGATGGGATTCCTGGTTGGCATCTTCAGCTATTCAGAACAGCCGATTCGTCAGGCGCTCTTCTCGGACGTGATGCACGGGGTGGATGCAAGAAAAGCCTTCGGAGCCTACTTTGCGATTTCGCAGTCCGTAGGAGCCTTGTGGATCACCGCACTTGGCTTCGTCATAACCACGTTTGGCTTCAAGGCGGCTTTCCTCACCATGGCGGGTTCATTCGTAGTAGCTGGGCTTATTATTGGGGCCTTCGAAAAAGATACATCTAAGCTCACCTCAGCAAAGGCCTGATCTTCGCCCTGGAGCCTCAGATACCGCCTAGACCCAAGACGGCTCACCGCGGGTGATGAACCTCCCTATTCGGTCTCGGCGTTTTGCTCATGGCTCGACTCACAGTACCCGTCCGGAAAAGTCAGAGAAGTAATGGTCAATCCATCAAGGTGGAGAAACAGCGTCTAGGAGCAGTGGTCACCTCGGCTAACCGAGAAAGGAGGTTAAAGGCGCTATCAGAACGAAAGCTCTGCTTCTAGCTTGAACTGATTTGGCTCGATATGTCCGTAAGAAAGTCGTCGCATATCCGTACGGCGAGAAGGTCGAGCTGGATTTGAAGCGAACTCATGGTTTGCGCGTCGGGTCCTCCCGGTCCGCCTGGAATCGCCAGGTTGAATTCAAACCTTCCATTTATCTCGCAAATCGTCTTGGACTCTTCGATGGATTCCAGCGACAGGTTCCCAACAAACCTCGGAATCTCCCGTCGGGACTTCACCCCTTCGAAAGTGACCGGTATGTTTATGTATGCAGCCTGCTCATGAACGTAACCCAGGTTGACATCCAATGCCGCGCTTTGTAGTACATCCGCCGAAAAGAGATATTCGAGGCTCTCTTGTGAAATTGCCTCCCTTATTGCGGAAAGCATCGGCTTGGACAGCCACTCGCCTTCTCCGGACTGAAGCTTCGATAGCACGGCCGGCCTCGGTAGTCCAATTACCGTGGAGTTCTTTACCGAGAACTCCTTGAACCTGTCTTTGCGCACGTGTGGATTGCTTGGAAGTCCAAGTTCACCGCGCTCGAGGAGAAGGTCACGGCTTGCCAAGTCACTAAGCGACTCACCTGCCATAGTCTCTCGAAAACGAGTTACTGCGGTGGACATTACCTCATGCATGGGACACACGTTGTCCCACCTGCATGGACCATCCGCAAGTGCACAGCTGTCAGACTTCAGCAAACCTTCGCCGGCTTCCAAAAGCTCGAGAACGGTGATTGTCTCCGGATTCTTGGTGAGTCGGTAACCCCCAGTCTTTCCAGCTCTGGATTCAACCAATCGACACTGAATAAGCGCGTCAAGGATCTGTGGCGTGTAACTCCTCGGGATCGCCATTTCAGCAGCGATCTGGCGCACTTTGAGGTAACTATCTCCGTCATAGGAGCGTGCCAATGCGATCCCCGCCTTGATCACATAGTCAGCTCTCTTACTTAGTGAAAGGTTCATCTCAAAAACCTATCCGCAACATGAAAATACTGATGACAACACTCTCAATCCATTCAAACCAGCCACATCAGCCGTTCCGTCACAACTCGAAGTGAAACACTCCGAACTTCCCAGGATCGGGATCACTGCAACCCGCTTTTAGAAAAGCAATCCATCGGCAGTCCGGTTTGCACTGACCAGGATCTGATTAGAACTTGGTACCTCTGAAAACTGCATAACAATAAGTCTAAAATTATAGCCTGCAAATAGTCGGCTTAACTATAAATAAGCAACTAGCTAAATGTTATGTCGCCAGCATCTCCTCGATCAACGGGATGGGGGACAGACATTTATTCTCGGACAATGTGGCGGAAAGTCTCAGCAGCGGGATGGGTGACCGGAACCGCGCGCAGCGCATATCGGGATTTTGGATTGGCAGATCATCCCGCCACGAGACAACAGGCCAGGATCTCAAAGCGTTAGCGCTTCTCGATCTCTTGCATCACGGCAATCCGCTGCAGGAACAACTCGGTGTCACGGTGGCTCCTTGGAAAATCGACTCGATACGAACATGTAATTTCAATAAATTGACTGCATCAGTTTCAACTCTGCAATTTGCGGGCCGACTTTCAGCAACTCGCCGACTATTTTTGGTTCGGGCATCCTCCGATTTGACCCTTAAATAATCGCGAATGAGCGCACATACCAACTCAATTATCGTGACGCCCGCTGGAAACAGTTACAAATTGTCAAAAACTCGGGCATAACCGACTTAACAGGCACCATCCTCTAGCTGGATAAACGTAAATAATCCAAATTGTCAAAAACTTTTTATTTACCCGTTTTGATTAACTTTACGTTAACCGCTACAGTAACAATTAACTAGAGGCGCTAGGAGGCTGAAATGGCCCAGAAGAGTATTGATACTCAAACACGGTCAGATAAAAAGTCGGAACTTAATAATCCCATCTTGTCATCGATAAGACTAAGGGATCCCCAAACAACAGGTCTGAAGCAACGCTTCGTCAAGACGGACCCAGGGGTGGACTTGACTGAAAACCGTCTGTTCGGACGATTTCTCAAGAAGTCGCTCAGCAACAGGAAGTTTCAGTTCTTTTTGATTCTTCCGAATCAGATCATCTTTTGGATAGTCATAGGCACGGGAATTTTCGGTGTTACCGATCCAGGCAGAAACTTCGGTCCTGCAATCACCTGGTACCTTTGGTTCGCCTTAGTGTTCGTGCTTATGGCCGTAATCGGCCGCGCATGGTGCGCGATGTGTCCCTTTGGTGGTTTCGGGGAGTGGATCCAGAGAAGAACTCTTTTCCAAAGGACTCAAAAGTCTTTGGGACTGGGCAAAAAACTCCCAGAGTCCTGGGCAGGTCACGGACTGCTGATCTCTTCCGTGGTCTTTGTAATTTTGACCTTCTTCGAGGAGTTCTTCAACATCGCGGGCCCGGGCATACCGATCGCTACTTCAATCATGGTCTTGTCAATCGTGGCGTTCGCAACACTGAGTTTCCTCCTGTTTGAGAGGCGCACATTTTGCCGATACCTTTGCCCACTTTCTTCGGTGATTGCAACTGCGGGTGCGATGGGAAGCGTCGCCGGATTCCGAACGAAAGACCGCGACGTTTGTCTTAGCTGCAAGACCAAGGACTGCATGCGAGGTGGCGAGGACGGCTTTGGGTGCCCATGGTACACCTGGCCGGGTAGTGCAGACTCGAACTCATTCTGTGGCCTTTGCTCTGAATGCTATAAGTCTTGTCCTTCCGACAACATCGGACTTTTCGTACAGAAGCCACTGACGTCAGTTATCGCACCCACACGAAGGCGCTTCGACATTGGAATCTCGGTCGCGATACTCTTTGGCCTAGTGCTTTACCAGCAGTACAATGCTATGAGCTGGTTTGGAGGAATTGATAACTGGCTAAACTCCCAAATCAATTTCCCCCACTACCCCAACCCGATTGACTACCTCGGAGGAATTTCCCTGGCAGTCGGAATCATTTGGCTTGGTGTTTTGGGAGTTCAGAAGCTGGGCGGCCTGAAAAAGATCGTGGGCCAGAAAACCACCTGGTTCGTCGCCTTCGCCTACGCCCTAATTCCGATCACGGGAATGGATTACTTTGCAAGGCAGCTACCCAAGTTCTTCAAGCACATTGTGCGGGTTCCTTCCGCAGTCGTCTCTCCTCTAGGCATAAACCTGGGTATCTACAAGGTGCACCTGCTGACTGACCCAAGAATCGTGACGGTCCAGGTTGGAATCATGGGACTCGGAACCGCTCTCACGCTCTGGGCAACCTACAAGATTGCCAAGACTGATATTCAGCTGAATGCGCGCCGTCCGAAGGCGGCATTGGTCGGGGCAATGGTATTCGCCATGGCGCTCTGTGTACTCGCAAGCATCCTTTACATCCCGATGCACGCAGCATCCTAGACAGCGACATAGTGACTGAGGAAGAAGGGAACATCAAAGTGGTTAGCATTCAAACTCCAATTGAACCAGCGAATCGAGCATCTGGCGCTGGACCAAGTGTTCATATCCTAGAAGATCGTTGTGCCGGCTGTCAGGAGTGCATCATCAGGTGCCCATCAGGTGCACTGTCGCTGGACTCAGATAATTGGATTGCCGTAGCAGACGATTCGCTTTGCGTTGGATGCAGGCAGTGCTTCCGCACCTGCCCATTCTCTGCGATATACGTAGATGGTCCGCTGAAAGTAACTCCAGCCTACCCCGTGAGCTACGAACTGAAAGGTTCGCTG
>DAHXKX010000109.1 GCA_027366165.1 Actinomycetota bacterium | reverse complement strand
ATTGTCGCCGAGAAATGCCCTGGTGGCGGTTGAAGACAAAACAAGCCTCTTTGGCATGCTTCGTAAATCCAGTTCTCGACAAGACAGATCGTTGGGTATGGGACTTTCTATATGCAAGAGATTCGTTGAAAACAACGGCGGATCCAAATGGGTTGAATCTCGTGAGGCCAAGGCAAGTCGGCTCTACTTCACACGGTCCTGCCGCAAGCTTCTCTGCGAGAGGCAATTGAAAATGAGCTGGGGGTGGGACCTTTTTTGGCCAAGGTCCAGGTGAGTTTCTGGAGTTCTTGCATAGGGTCGACCGTATATTAATTTGCGAACTGAAAGTTTCGGGAAAAAGAAGCGCCACACCGATAGCGGTGTGGCGCAGGTTGTCTGTGCAATAGGCTGCAGGGAGAGCAGTCCATTGCCAGTTGTTAGCAATCCGTGGAGGTCAGTCCTCTAAGAGGTGTGCCCATCGTTTGCGAGCAGCGGCACGAACATCACGTGGCGGCACGTTTACAGGTGGGAACTTATCGCGCCACTCCCATGGCCGACATGCGTCGATCAGGGCTCGGGAGCTGCTGTAGTCGCCGACTTCTTTTTGGTCGGGCGTGATACGGGGGTCGAGCGGTGTGCTCCACGCCCTATTTACGATGTCGATCGAAGTTGCAGGATCGCTTCTTGTTGAAACGGCCCACATAACTTCCTCCAGATTTGAAGGGTCGATATCTTCATCGACTACAACTGTGTACCGTCCGGCGTACGCTGCCGACCTGCTCTGTGAGGCAAGGTGCAGCACCTGACGGGCGTGCCCTGGATAGCGCTGTTTGATGGAAACGACAGTGAACATACGCGCTCCGCCAACTTCGTGTTGCCATACGCCTGTAACGTCGGGTACACCGAATCTGTCGAGTTCATCCCTAAGCAGTGCTGACCGAAGTACTGCGCGGTAACGTGCCACTTCGTCTGGCGGCTGGGCCGGAGGGGCGCCAACGAGGATTGGATCGTTTCGGTGGTAGAGCGCCTCCACATGAAGGACCGGTTCTTTGCGGCTTGAGGATGCGTAGTATCCTGTCCATTCGCCGAATGGGCCTTCCATACGTAGGTCGTCCGAGCTGGCATAGCCTTCAATCACGATTTCAGCATCAGCTGGGATTGGCAAACCTGTGATAGGACCTTCTATCACTTCGACGGCACTTCCACGGATTGCGCCAACCCATTCGTATTCGCTGACTCCCAAGGGAATTTCGGTGCAGGATGCGAGGAACTGAAGAGGGTCGCTTCCAAAGACCATCGCCACAGGGCAACGCTCGCCGCGCTCGAAATACTTCTGTCGATGCATGCGCCCATGCTTGCCAGGTGAGATGTAATATCCCACGCTATTCTTGTCGTGGAGCATCACCCGGTATGTGCCCAAGTTGACCCAATTGTCGTCCGGGTCACGTGTGATGTCGAAGGAACCAGTGCCAATGTAGCGTCCACCATCAAGGGGGTGCCATTTAGGTACTGGGAATTTTGTCAGATCAACGTCATTGCCGCGGTAAACATTCTCCATGACGGGGCCGTCTTTGACGAACTTCGGTGGGATGTACTTCATGTTCTTGATCTTCTTACGCCATTGATCAGAGAGTTCTACTTTGCCAAGTCCGAATGGAAGTCCAAGTGTCATGGCGATTCTGTCAGTGTGCCCAAAGCTGTTGACCAGGACTCTGAAGGTCGGGTCGTATCCCGGGATCTTGTCAAAGATTGCTGCTGGTGATTCAGCCACGTGCTGAAGAACGTCGGCCACCTCGCCGATTTCCGAATCTGTGTCTGCACCTGAAATGTGCCGAAGGTGCCCGAGTCCATCAATGGCCTCGAGCCATTCGCGCAAACCGCGATCGGCCCGATCCGCGCCTGGGGCGGGCTGTTCCGCCAGTGCCATGTTACGCCTCCCTCTTTGGTCCGAACATCGGACCATACATCGACTTTATTCCTATGAGGGGGCCATGTCAATTCCGGCTGAAGGAAAGAGGAGCGCCGAAACCTTCAATGTGGGTTCATGGGAGTTCCCTGTGTTGCCGCGGTGATACGGAGCAGTTGTTTTAGGCGATAGGCGCCTTTGAGTGCGGTTCCAGAATTTTGAGACGCTATTTTTAGCGACACTGCCATCAGGGAATCAGACTGGGAGAGTCTGTGAATTTGGGCAGGTAATGCTAGCGGCCGCACAAGTTAGGGTCAGTGACCTTCCATTTGTAGGCAGCTGATGTTCACTGGTGCGAGGTCTTTCCGAAAGTGTTGGTTTGGGACAAGATGTTGCCTTTACATGTGTTGAATAGATGTGCTTGGTGAACAAGGCTGCTGTGACCTGAAATCCCTTGGGTGCTATCTGTTTTCTGGGTTTGACGGATGGGGGCGATCCGCTCAAACGTATGCGTCTGTATATGTCTGTCTATATATATAGAGAGGGTGTTTTTCGACACATACGGGGATGGCTTCAATCGGAGCATGTAGGTGACGGGTCACCGAGGTAGCGTGGTTCGACCAGACTATGGTCTGACGGGTCAGGCGGGGGTTCGTCCGCCTGGAGCGTTGACGGTACTTATCGGATATTTAATGGGAAACCAAGGGATTCATGGCGCATGCCTAATTGCCACCAGTTTTGACCCAACTGCAAGCACAGCCCCCTCCGTAAGAGTAGGGCCAAAGGTTCGACAGTCAACCTGTGAGCATTCCCTGAGAGTGGATCTGAGGAGTGCAATTCCTAAGAGAGAGGAGAAGGTGCGCCGCTGGCATTTCTACCTCTGGGACATACATCCAAATGGACGGAGCACAGAGGTCTGCCTCAGAGCTCCTCTCCGGGGCGTGGAACGCTTGCCAAGAGATCTGCGCAACAAGAACACCCAGAGCCCAAAGCCAAGGACACCGACCAGAACCCATTTATATCGCAGGACAAGGGCCTATTTAGGTGAGGACCTCTATCATTGGATTTCATCGGCGTTCGGACCCGTTGGCCGTGATGGCAGCGATGCCAGGAAATCCAAAGCCGAACGACAGAATATGAGATCTGGTCCGTGAGATCGGAGAATCTTGCGACTTTGGCGTAGCTTGAATAAGGGAAGTGCGGCAATGGACCTTGCAGTCGAGTATGAAAAGTGGCAGCGAAGACCACCGCAGAGAAGTTGTCGTAAGCTTAGCCACAGGTTGGTTGCTCGTCTAGGATTGGCCTCTGTTCGAGTATTAATCCTGTCTTGTCTTTATTCGGGGATTCGGCAATTTTGTACTGTTATAACTGGTTTTTTGGTCAAGCAGTGACTACGATACATACGGCAGAAAAAAATAAAGTAGTTCTGGAGATCGGAATAAAGTGCGGTCACGGAATTGACAGAAGTAATTAGCGGTGGAATACTTTCCTTTTGGTCCTATATTAGGATCTTTTTCACATAGACCCCGGAGGTACATTTCATGACCCTTGATGTAAAGCCGACTGATGTCGCTGGGAAACCCTCTGTAGAGGACCTGCGCTCCTTACGCGGTAGCCTTGATTGGATGCGCCGCAACGGTTTCCTTCTGGAAACTGATGTGCCGGTATCTGGGGATCTTGAGCTGACGGGTATCCAAAAGTATTTGGACGGCGGTCTCCCGATGCTCTTCCACAACGTTACAGGACACCCTGACTATCAAGTCGTGACTAACCTCTTTGGCAATATCGATGTGCTTGACAAGCTGTTCGGGTGGGGCACGCCGCAAGAGCGTACCCGCAAGCTTGCCCACGCTCTTACTCATCCAATTCCTCCAGAAATCATGACCGATGGCGCACCGTGTCAGGAGGAAGTAATTACGGAAAATCTTGACGTCAACAAGTATGTTGTGCCGATTCGTCACACCCATCTGGAGTCGGAGCTTACTATCGGAAGCGGCAATAGTGTTGTCGTCGGAAAGCATTTCAACGGCGGTACCCACATTGGTTACAACCGGATGAACTTCCGTTGGGGAGATGTCGGAACCTTCCAGGCGAGCCCTGGTTCACACATGTGGCAGGTCATTACGGAGCACTACTACGACGAGGGTGGAATTCCGCTCACCATGTGTTTCGGTCTTCCAATGTCGTCGGTTCTCATGGCTGGTGGTGGCTTCGACTACGTCGTATTACCCAAGGGTGGTGACGAGCTTGGCGTTGCCGGCGCGGTTCAGGGCTTCCCGGTGCGTTTGGTAAAGGCTAAGACGGTCGATGCATATGCTGTCGCCGACTGCGAAGTTGTCCTCGAAGGATACCTCATGCCACGGGACAAGCGCTACGAGACAAAGGAAGCTGAAGACAACGATACCCAGGGTCGTTACCACTTTCACCCGGAGTGGGCTGGCTATATGGGTAAGGCATATAAGGCACCTACTTTCCACGTGACGGCGATCACCCGTCGCAAGCGTGAGTCAAAGCCGATCATCTTCCCACTCGGTGTGCACACTCTCGACGACTCGAACATCGACACAACGGTCAGGGAGTCTGCCATTTTCGAGCTTTGCGAGCGTCTGCAGCCGGGAATCGTTCAAGACGTCAACATTCCTTACTCGATGACTGACTGGGGTGGCTGCATTATTCAGGTGAAGAAGAGGAACAAGATTGAGGAAGGTTGGCAACGCAACTTCCTCGCTGCCGCAATCTCGTGCAGCCAGGGTATGCGTTTGGCAATTGCGGTCGACACCGACATCGACATCTATTCAATGGATGACATCATGTGGGCACTTACCACACGTGTCAACCCTCACACCGACATCTTGAACCCGGTACCTGGTGGTATCGGCCAGACTTTCCAGCCTTCGGAGAGAATGACGGCTGGAGGTGGCGAGTGGACTGCAAGCAACACCCGTTTCGAAGGTGGCATGGGGATTGACGCAACCATTCCTTACGGATATGAGAGCGATTTCATGCGGCCGGTGTACCCGGTTGACAGGGTTGACGCAAGCAAGTGGTTCACTCAGGACCAGATTGCCCTTGCGCAGTCCGTCATGCACGGTTGGGTCCATTCATTGTCGAGAACCGGACGCTGATATGGCTGGCTCCGTGGAGCAGAATTCTGCTCCGCTGAGCGGCCTCCGAGCTCTTGACCTCACGGGTGAGCTGGGTTGGTTGCTCGGGCGGATTCTGGCTGATGTTGGTGTTGAGGTTCAAAAGCTCGACCCACCAGGAGGCGACCCTGGGCGCAACTTGGCTCCGGTAATTGAAGGACCAGCCGGTACCATTTCGGCGGCATGGGTAGCCTACAACATGGGAAAGAGCAGGCTCGACCTTGATCTCGGTACTTCCGAAGGCCGAGAACGATTTCTGGATCTAGCCAGCGAGGTGGACTTCGTCCTTGAGAGCGAGGAGCCGGGCATTCTTGATAGCTTTGGTATTGGTTGGGATGAGCTGCACAAGCGTAACCCGGCACTCATTCTCACCTCAGTAACCCCATATGGTCAGGACGGTCCACTTGCCGGGACACCGGCGTCGGATATCGAATTAATGTCTGCAGGTGGAGCCGTATGGCTCACTGGCGATGCAGATCGTCCACCTGTGCGGATGACCTTGCCCCAATCGGTTTGCTGGGCGGGGAGTTATGCCGCCGTGGGGACCATGATCGCATATCACCATCGGCAAATGACCGGCCAAGGGCAACACGTGGACATGGCTGCCCAGGCTGGCCTTTTGCCAGCCTTGGTTCATGCGCCCAGTTTTTTTGACCTGCTGGGCGAGAATCCGTTGCGTGCCGGTGGATATCTTGTCGGTCGCAACATCAATGGCGCGGCAATGCGTAACATCTGGCCTTGTCGCGACGGCTATGTTACTTGGGCCATCTACGGCGGAGCAGCAGGACGCCAATCGAATCGGGGCATGGTCGAATGGATGGATGACAACGGCATGGCGCCCGAGTCCTTGAAGAACATGGACTGGAGCACCTTCGATGTCGCAACGGTAACCCTTGCGGAAGTCTCTGAGATGGAGTCTGCAATCGCGGCCTTTTTGGAGACCGTGACTAAGGCTGAGTTTCTCGAACAGGCAGATGTACGCAGAATGCTTGGCTATGTCGTCTCGACTGCTGCCGATATCGCAGTTGATGACCAGCTTGCAGCGCGTGAAGTGTGGTCGGAGGAGTTTGTTCCAGAGCTGGGAGAAACGTTGCGCTTTCCAGATGGTTGGCTGAGGATCGATGGCCTGCGCCAAGGTGTGGCTTCGCCAGTGTCTGGAGGGGAACAGTGATCGCCAGTTTGCCAGATCGCAAAGGGCCGTTGTCAGAGGTTCATGTCGTAGAGTTTGGCGGTTACGGTGCAGGCCCTGCGGTAGGCAAGTCACTCGCCGAGCATGGTGCGGAGGTGATCCGGGTCGAGAGCATGCTTCGTCTCGACGGATTTCGAACCAATTATCCCCCTTATACGGGCAATGTCCCGGGGGTTGAACGTGCGGCCATGTTTGCAATCACCAATGACAATAAGCTGAGCGTGTCGCTGAATTTGAAATCAGACAAGGGTCGGGAGCTTGCAATCCGGCTGATCGAGCGTGCAGAGGTTGTCGTGGAGAACTTCACCCCTGGCGCGATGGACCGTCTTGGACTTGGCCATGATGCCATGGTGGCCCGCAATCCAAAGTTGGTCACTTTGAGTACCTGCAATCAGGGAAGGACTGGCCCTCAGGCAAAGCGCGCAGGCTTTGGCTCCCACCTTACTTCGTTGAGCGGATTTACTGAGTTAACCGGTTGGCCGGATCGGCAGCCCTCTTTGCTCTGGGGACCTTACATCGATTACATCGCCGTGGCATATGGTGCCGTTGCTGTACTGGCGGGTCTTGAGCAGGTGCGGAGAACCGGTGCTGGTTGTCACATTGACCTGTCGCAGTACGAGACGGGCGTTCAGTTCATGGCACCCGCTTTGGTCCGTTATTTTGCAAACGGAGAGGTCATGGATCGCCAGGGGAACCGCGATGAGAACGCTGTGCCTCATGGAGTGTTTCCTTGCGTTGGTGAACAACGGTGGTGTGCCATCAGCATTCACGATGACGCGGAGTGGTCTCGATTCGCGTCAGAGGTGGGTGAGCCATGGGCTAAAGAGCCTGAGTTCACCACTGTTGGCGGTCGTCGCGAAAAAGAGGACAGGCTCGAGGAGTTGATCGCTACCTGGACGTCGACTCAGTTGCGTGAAACTTTGGTAGAGCGAATGCGTAGGGCGGGGGTTCACTCGGCGCCGGTGAACGATATGGGTGATCTCTATTGCGACCCCCAGCTAACTTTTCGCAACTCGTTCCAGCGCGTTGATCACCCGGTTATGGGCATGCATGCTGTGCCTGGCCCCCCATATATACTGCCAGAGTCTCCGGGTAAGGTTACTCATGGCGCACCAATGGTTGGTCAGCACAATGAAGCCGTGCTGTGCGGAATCCTTGGCTTGTCCAACGCCGAATTCGAGGAGCTTGAGAAATCTGACGTGCTCGAGTAAACGGCGGCATGGATTTCATCAAGACTGTATTTTTGAGGCTTAGCCTACGCGGTTTCCTAGGATCTTTGGCTGGGCTTAGGGTTGATGTTTTTTACCCTCGCTAGGCGTTCTGCGCCACTTAAGGGAAGTTCGTGGAGCTGTCGTAGGTGTTTGAGTTAGAACACTTGTGTAGATGTCGGATTTGTTGGTTTATGGAAGCCGGAATAAGCTATAGACATGGAAACTGAAGCAAGAAACTCAAATGCGGGCTCATCGGTGGAGGGTGACGGATCCCCACGCAAGGCACCTGCGCCAAAATGGCAGTTTGCTGACGTGATTGGGGTGGTGGCGGAGACACCAGAAACAACCACCTTGCGTCTTGCGCTACCGGAGCCGACTGAATTCACCTCAGGCCAGTACTACAACATCAGAATTCCGGTGGAGGGCAGACCAAGGCCAATTCAGCGTGCCTATTCGATCGCTTCGCCCCCATTCCCAAAGTTTGATGTTGTGGAATTTGGGATCAAGGAGATGGAGGGTGGCCTAGTCTCGCCGGTTTTGGCCAAACAAACCAAGGTAGGCGACAAGCTGGAGGTTCGGGGACCTTATGGTGCCTTTGTCTGGTCGGAGGACAAGGGTGGACCGCTTCTCCTGATTTCTGCCGGCTCCGGGGTTGTTCCGTTCATGTCGATGATCCGCTACGCAAAGGCAAAGGGATTAGATGTTCCAATGCATTTGCTGTTCTCGTCCAAGTCTGCCGAGTACGTCATCTACAGTGCTGAACTTGATGAGCTTGAAGCCGAGTTGGACTGGCTGACAGTAACGCATACCTTTACCCGCGATCCTCAGCATAACGGTGCCAGGTTTCACCGGAGAATAGACAGGGAAATGGTTGCCGAACTGTTGTCGGAGTCGGGTGCGAACCTCGCATATATTTGTGGCCCACCGGAAATGGTTGAGTTGTGTGAGGTCGCGTTGGTGGAGTTGGGCCTGGATCCCGAGAACGTTTACTCAGAGAAATACGACTGATTTCGCCATAATGGCATGAAGCATCCTACCTGGCACAGGTCAGCGCCGGATCTAGTGAAGGCAAACTTCTAATCGAAGTTCCTCATTGAATGCCGCTATGTAGTTTCGAACTTATTTGTGAGTACGGATAGAGAAAGCCCATGTCACCGCCATGGAGGCATGGGCTTTTGTCATTAGCCGAACACATGCTCTAGCGTAGTGAATCCGTTTAGGTAAAGGTATCAGGGTCGGGGCTTCAACGATGAGCTGAAGCTTTCTGAGTCGCCCTTATGTCTAGTCGAGGGAACGCAGCATTACTTCAGTTTCGTCCCAGTGCTCAAGACTTGAAATCCACGGACCCGCGAGGAAGCTCATGGGCTGAATCTGAATACCGAGAGTGTCAGCCTTGTATTCAATCGGTTCAAAGGCCACCAGGAGAACTTGCTTCTCGTCATGCGCACGCAGCACACCAAGTTTTAGGTGGTGCACAGTGTCGCCTATCGTTACCAAGATAAGTGCGACCCCTTGGTTGCGTATGTTGGCCCGTGTTCCCCAGCTGGTAATTGCCGCTCGAACTTCCTTATCTGTAGCATTAATCTGGGCCCGTGACAAGAGACAGGCGTGGGGAAAACCATTTGAGTCAACCGTGAGCAACGGAATCACCTGCTCCGGCCTGCCCATTTCCGGTCTTTCGGAAAGATAAGCCGCCACTTCCTCAGGGACAGTCACTGACATGTTCGAGCTCCTGAAGCGTTCTGTCTGATACCAACACACAATTTGTCTCGGAAGATCTGGAAATGTTTCTGCCAATTCGAAGACGCGTGGCAAGTCCGGGAACGTTGCTTTTGGTCAATTGTGCTCCCGTCACGAAGTGCCGGGAGAATTTCGGTTCTGTAATTGTAACGTGTTTCCAACTTCTCTCCGTTATCGCCAACAGTCTGTGATCGATTCTAGACATCACCACTGTGCCGTGGACCGTACCAGTGATTGGTCAGCTGCCACCTTTTGGACGAAGGTGGATGTGAGTCCGGAAACCGGCCAGATTTCAGCACCTGAGCTTTCCAAGTATCAGGAAAATTTCGGCTGGAGCCGGTCTTGAATCTTGCCTGTGTCTGAATGTCAAGCCATTTGAGGTAACTTATGCCCAAAATGGCAAAATAATGAACATAACCGTATTTACTACCCGCTTCTGCTTTCGTATGCTTAGCATAAAAATAAACAAACTGCGGTAGTACCTTGTCGCTTAGTTCAAGAACGGAATTCACAAACACAGTAATGTGGCCATTGAGTGCCGCGTAGATGTACCCAGTAGCTTGATTTGAGATATTTGCATACAAACACCTGTGGCATCTTCCTGGGGGACCCGCAGCAGAGAAGTATAAAAGTGCAGGTGTCGGTCTATCTAACGGGAAATTGCTAAATATTAATCTCCGAAGTGAATGAATTTGTGCTCCTCGATTTGACACGTATAATCCGGAGTTTTATACTACAAGTTGGAGACAGTAGTGAACAAATATGTAGTATTTATCGTGCAGAGCGCGAGCTAGGAGGACATGATTAATGAGCTTTGAAAAACTTCCTGCCGTCGAGTATACCCAAGTCAGGTATTCCAAAGCCGATTGGGTGGCAACAATCACGATCGACCGTCCTGAGTCTTACAACGCTTACAGCACAAGGGCGTTGATTGAGCTTGCTTCGGCCTTCAGAGAGGCGGCATTCGATGACGAAGTCGCGGTAATCGTATATACGGGGAGTGGCAAGACAGCGTTCTGCACCGGTGGTGACGTCAAAGAATACGAGCGCGAATACACCAAGTCACCTCACGACTACTGGAAGTACATGGGCCTTTTCAGTGCGTACATTGAGAGCATAATAAATTCCGGAAAGCCAGTTATAGCCCGTTTGAATGGCATGGCAGTTGGCGGAGGGAATGAGAGCCATCTCGCATGCGATCTCTCAGTAATTGCAGAGCATGCCTACGTTGGCCAGGTTGGAACCAAGGTTGGAAGCGTGGCTGCAGGAGGGGCAACCCAGTGGCTGCCAATTTTTGTCGGAGATAGGCGTGCACGGGAGATTCTCTTACTGAACCGACCAATTTCTCCCTACAAGGCTCTTGAGTGGGGGTTGGTGAACGAGGTAGTTCCTTCGGTGGTCAAAGATGGCGAATTTATCGTTCATGCAACTTCAGAGCAGATTTCTAAGGCCAAGAAGGGACAGGATGGTTACTCGATTGATCTTTCAAAGCTTGACGAGGCCGTCAATGCGTTGGCGAAGGATCTGATCGAGCAGTTCCCAGAGTGCACGCGCTACACGAAGCAGCAGACGAACTTCTGGAAGGATCTTGCTTGGCATCAGACGGTTGGCCATGCACGTGACTGGCTTTCAATCCACTACTCAAGTTTCGAACCAATTGAGGGTATGAACGCTTTCGTAGAGAAGCGTCAACCCGGTTACAGGATGCTGCGGGAGCGGGCAGCATCAGGCGGCTCATCAGAGTTCCCATGGGGGTCCTATGCGAAGAGTTGCCCGGCGTGTGGAGCACGCTTCATTCCCTCTCAGTTTAGCTATTGTGGCAGTTGTGGCAGTGCTTTGGATAACGGCGCGTCAGATTCCGCCGGAAACTCCAGCGCAAATACGGTGAAAGGGTGATGACGTTGTCGCGTCTCTTAGATTCATACGAAAACAAGTCCATTGATGAGGCAATCATCATGTGTCGGGACCTCGTTGAGGACGTGGATTTCCCAACAGTGAAGAAATGGCGTGAGAATGGTGGAAAGGTGGTTGGGCACTTCCAGGTTTACTTCCCTGAAGAGATTGTCCATGCCGCAGGTCTGCTCCCGTTCAAGGTGCGTGGGGCTCCGATCGAGCCTCGACAGGGTGAGTCTCACTTTGGATCCTACCTATGTTCGATTCTGAAGACATCGCTAGAAATTGCCCTCGGTGGACAGATCACGCTTGATATGTTCGTTTCACACCCTATCTGCGACTCCGCACGTAACCTTGCCGCAGTTTGGGGTAGGAATTTTGATTACCCTTGCGAGATTCTCTATCTACCTCAGAATCCAAACTCTGTACACGCTGCGACGTATCTTCGCGGAGAGTATGCCAGACTCGCACGTGAGGTTGAGAAGATTGCGGGACGCGAGATCACTGCTGATCAGATTCAAGCGTCAATCGAGGTGTTTAATAAAAACAGGGCCCTTCTTCGGGATCTGTATGCAATCAAGCGTGACACGCCTTGGCTGCTGGCGGTAGACGAGGCATATGTACTCCTGGCGATTGGAGGAATGATCCCCCGCGAAGAGCACAATGCGCTCCTCGAGTGGGCAATTCCCAAGATTCGCGAGCGCGTTGCAACCCCACAGGATCGGATGCGGCTGGTGTTTTCTGGTGGATTCTGTGAGCAGCCGCCGTTGGATCTGCTACATACAATTGCACAGTTCTCATACGTTGTCGACGATGATCTTATGGTCGGCATGAGATACATTACAAATGATATTCAATCGGGTGCTGATCCGCTGGCGAGCTTAGCCTCCGCCTACTTGGATCAATCGTCTTACAGCCCGGTTCAGCATGACTTGAACAAGCCAAAGGAGCACATGCTTCTCCAGCAGATCAAGGCTGCTAATGCTGGCGCTGCGATCATTTCTGCGGCGAAAATGTGTGAGCCTGGGCTTGACGAGCAGGTGGCCTACACTAAGGCTCTCGATGATGAGGGTATCCGCTACTTCGTGACCGAATTCGAAGAGCGGATGGCGAACTTTGAAAGCCTTGAAATCCAGCTCGAAACATTTATCGAGAACCTACTTTTTGCGTAAACGGAGGCCATGATGTCAACAACTAGTTCAAATTCGCCGCAAGGCGGAGCCGCCACTAAGGACAAGACGTCAATAGTGGGTCGCGGCAACAAGGAAGGGAACCAGCTTTTTAGGGACTGGTACCAAGAGCTCACAACTGCGGAGTCGCAGATAGGGTGTGAAACGAACATATCAAGCGTGATCTGTCCACCGAGGGCAATTTCTAGCGATGTCTTCAGAATCGAACATAGGTAG